>DATHQV010000001.1:0-36590 GCA_035482355.1 Acidobacteriaceae bacterium
GGGTTTCGCCGCGGAGTCCGGAAACGATGCCGGTACTGAGGGAGAAGCGCAGGTCCTCAGGGTGGCCGATGACGAAGACATTCTCGCCATCGCGGGGAGCGGCAATGGGCTGGACGAAGGGGGTGTCGCCGGTGTGGCGAGCGATCCAGAGCAGGGCGAGGTCGGCGCTCCTGGCGGTGGCGACAATGTTGGCGGAGGCCCAGACTCCGGAATTGGTGGCGATCATCTCGTGGGCGGAGGAGCCTCCAAAGATGCCGCCGCCGTGGGCGACCATGTGGCGGGCGGTGGCGAAGAGGTAACCGTCGTGGTCGGAGAAGAGGAGGACGCCGGCGCCGATCATGTTGGAGGCGGATTCCTGGCTTCTCCACATGCGGGTGGCAGGTGAGACGACGACAACCAGCGGTTTGAGGTCGCGCGAGACTTCGGAGCTGTTGAGGTCGGTCTTGGCGGGAAGCTGGGGGAATTCGCTGCGCTCGTCGAGGTCGGGCAGGCTGCTGCCGACGATGACGGGAGCCGGAACGGCGAAGATGAGGATGATGGCGCTGGCGGTGGTGAGGAATCCGCTGACGATCATGAGGGTGGAGAGGAACGACACCCAGGCGTAGCGGATGCGCGGCGGCTCGTTGCGGAAGGCCAGGCGCAGAATGATGGCGATGAGACAGAGCAGGGGCAGGACGAGGACCAGGAATGAGAGGCCGATCCGTCCCCACCAGGGTACCGGCGACGGTAGACGACCGCCTGCCGAGGGAGCCGGACCCGGGAGATTCTTCACAGGTTCCTGAATCTGGCTGATTTCCTCAGTGCTAACAACGACTTTCCCGGCAGACATTGCTCGACCCACCTACACAGCTATTAATCACTAAAAGGACAGTTAAGGCGTTATAACGCATGCGCGCCAGGAGAGCAATAACATTGTCGCGGGAGCGGGTGGAGAGTCGCGGAAGGCTTACGAAGAGCTGTGGGAACACGTCGATTGAGCAGCAAAACGGGTGCATTGCCGGAGTGAATGTCTCGCAATTGTCATCTGATTGTCAAACAACGGCGCGCCTCTCGGAATTTGCCGCGAAAAAGAGGACAATCGTCAGAAACCGGAGATAACTCAAGGCTTCCGGTCGAACAGGACTTTCGCTATGGCGACCATATTAGTGATCGAAGACGACGAACGAATCCTGAAGGCGCTGCACCGTCTGTTTACGGCGGAGGGGTACGAAATCCGCAGCGCCTCCGACGGGAAGCACGGGCTCGAGATGTTTGCGAGCGTAGCGCCCGAAGCGGTGATTCTGGACCTGATGCTGCCGGGTATGTCGGGCCGCGAAATCTGCCGCTCGCTGAAGCAGTCCTTCCCGGATACTCCGGTGGTGATTCTGAGCGCGGTATCCGAGGTGGCGGATAAGGTGCTGCTGCTGGAGCTGGGAGCCGATGATTATGTGACCAAGCCGTTCAGCCCGCGGGAGCTCCTGGCTCGCGTGCAGGCGGCGATCCGTCGGTCGAAGCGGACGAAGGTTCGCCCGACGGTGGCATTCGGAGACGTGCGGGTAGATTTTGTGAGGATGCAGGCCACGCGCAAAGGCGATTTGGTGACGCTGACGGCCCATGAATTCAAGCTGTTGCGATTCTTCCTCGATAACCCTGAGCGCGTGCTGAGCCGCGAGGAGTTGCTGAACGAGGTCTGGGGCTACAATTCCTATCCCTCGACGCGGACCGTGGATAATCAGATTCTGAAGCTGCGGCAGAAACTTGAAGGAAATCCAGCCGAACCGGTGCATTTCTGCACGGTCCATGGCGCCGGCTATCGGTTCGTGCCGATGCCCGTGGGTTAAAGGCAACCGGACGGAGGCCGACTGCTGTGGCAATGCGCATGCGAACCACCCTGCTGTTGTGCCTGCTCTCCGTGTCATTCGGAGTGGCGGCGCTGAGCCTGGTGATCGTCCACGGCATTCTGCAAAAGCAAATTCGCCGGGATATTGTGGCAGACCTGGAGCGGTCGAATGTAACGTTTCGCAACATCCAGGCGCAGCAACAGCAGGTTCTGTCGCACGAGGCCTCGCTGGTAGCCGCACTTCCCTATCTGAAATCGCTGATGACGACCGCGGACGCACAAACGATTCGCGACGGGGCGGCGGGATTTTTCACGCTGAGCGGCGCAGATTTGTTTGTTCTCGCCGACCCGAAAGGCGCCGCGATTGCCCTGTATGAAAACGGAGCAGCGCCGGGGAGCAGCGATCCACAATCGCTGATCCGGCCGTCGGTATTCGGCTCGCCCGACCAACACTATCTGTTGCTGCGCGGCCATCTGTTTGAGATCGCTTCGCAGCCGCTCTACTTTGGACCGGCACAGGGAGGAACGAGTCTCGGATACGTGCTGCTGGGGTACGCAGTGAACCGGCGGGTGGCGCAGGAAGTGAGCCAGGTGGCGGCGGCGGAAGTTGCGTTCTATGCGGACGGGACCAGGGTGGCGACGACTCTGGACGAGAACGCCCCGGAACCGGTGATGGCAAAGACAGGGACGCTGCTGGATTCGGAAGCCGGCGGAAGGGACATCTGGCTCGGGCGGGAGCACTACGTTGGCGATTCGGCGACTCTTTCGGGTCCGTCGGACCCGGTGGTGCAGCTGGTGGTTCTGAAGTCCTGGGATCAGGCCAGTCTTTACCTGACACGGCTCAACCATGCGCTGCTGGCGCTGGGCGGGTTTCTTCTGCTGCTGAGCGGATTGCTGGCCATTTATCTTTCCACCACGATCACGCGGCCGCTCGACCGACTGGTGGCGGGAGCGCGTGCGCTGGGAGCGGGCAACTTCGATTACCAACTGCGCAGCGCCGGGGCGCGAGAAGTGCGGGAGCTGGGCGATGCCTTCGACCGCATGCGCCGACGCCTGCGGGACACACGGCAGGAGCTGGTAGCCGCGGAGAGGCTGGCCACCATCGGACGCATGGCGAGTTCGATCTCGCACGATTTGCGGCACTATCTTTCGGCGGTTTATGCGAATGCTGAGTTTCTTGGGTATGACTCCGTGAGTGAGCACGAGCGAATGGAGCTGTTGGCGGAGATTCGGCAGGGCGTTCGCGGCATGACCGACCTGATTGAATCGTTGTTACTGTTCAGCCGCACGGGACAGGCGCTGCAACTCTCATGGGAGTCTCTGCCCTTTCTCGCCGAGCGATCGATCGCGATGGTGCGGGCGCATCCCGACGCGAAGAACGTTACGTTCACCGTCCAGCCAATGCCGCAGATCGAAGTGTGGATGGACGCGCTGAAGATTGAGCGCGCTATCTACAACCTGCTCCTGAATGGCTGTCAGGCGGCTCGAGCAGGAACAGCACCGCCGCAGATACTGGTTTCCCTTACCGAGGAGAGCGAATGGATCCGGCTGAAAATAACGGATAACGGCCCAGGTGTATCAGAGGCTATGCGCGTAAAGATGTTTCAGCCGTTTGTGAGTGAAGGCAAGGCAAGTGGGATTGGCCTGGGCCTGGCGTTGGCGCATAAGATCGCTCAGGAACATGGCGGAAGCGTGACGCTCGAAGAATCGCAACCAGGCCGCACGGTTTTCACTTTGTCTCTTGCCCAATCGAAGCTACGTGAATTTGCCGCCGCCGCACGCGTTCCTGAAACTCCGGCTGCCGTGGAGTAACGGACCTGCGGCGCCACCTACAGGGGACTGCACGATGAAGAACACTGTGAACTTTCGGATCGCCATCGCGGCGCTGCTGTTCGCAATCTGCGCAGTGGGGCTGTCGGCGCAGGAAAGCTCCGATCACGGGGCGGCGGATGCGCGGACTGCGAATCTGGAGCAGCATATCGACGCGCTGAGCAGTAAGATCGACACCATGCGCCAGCAACTGCAGGAATCGCAGAACGAAATGGAAGCCATGCGCGCGGAGCTGGGCAGCCTGCGGAGCCAGTTGGCGGAAAAGAACCAGACTGCCGACACCGAGCATGCCGTGACCGCGCTGCGCGCCGATGTGCAGCAACTGCAGGAGCGGTCTGACGTGGTGGAAGCGGAAGTGCAGCAGCACGACCAAACCAAAGTGGAGACGGCATCGAAGTTTCCGGTGCGTCTCTACGGCACGCTGCTGTTTACGTCGCTGGCCGTCAACGGGCAAACCGACAATCTCGATGTTCCCATCGTCGCGTTGCCGCAGATGCCGGACAGTCCGTCGGGAAGCCTGAGCGCAACGGCACGCCAATCGATTCTGGGGCTCGATGCTTCCGGCCCGCATTTTTGGGGCGCGACTTCGTCCGCCAATATCAGCGTCGATTTCTTCGGTGGAATTCCTTACGCCGACTACGACACAGCCGCAGGCACGGTGCGGTTGCGCACGGCGCATGCAACACTGGCGTGGCCGAATCGCTCGCTCTCTGCAGCCTTCGAACAGCCCATTCTTTCGCCGCGGGAGCCGACATCGTGGCTGAGTGTGGGAGAGCCGGCGCTGGCGTGGTCGGGCAATCTGTGGACGTGGTCACCGCAACTCGAATTCACGGAGAGCAATCTGTTGCGTCGCGGTCACACAACGGCGCGGTTTGCGTTCATCGATCCCGCGACCCCAGGAACCTACGGGGCGACCGGACTGCGCGCGGCGGATCCATCGGAAAGCAGCCGCCAGCCGGGATATGAGGGACACCTGGGATATGAGGATTCGTGGCGCGGGCACACCGTCGACTTTGGCGCGGGGGGATACTACAGCCGCCAGGCGTACGGCTACGATCTGCACGCCGATGCGTGGGCGGGGACTGCGGACTGGAAGGTTGCCCTGGCAAGGGCGGTGGAATTGAGCGGCGAATTCTATCGGGGCCGTGGGATCGGCGGCCTGGGCGGTGGAGTGTTTAAGGACTATGCGACCTATGGGAGCTACACATCGTTCCGCGACCTGGACGACGAAGGCGGCTGGGGGCAGGTGAAGTTGATGCTGACCCCTCGGCTGGAAGCGAATCTTGCGATGGGCCAGGACAACGGGTTCGCGAGCGAACTACGGACGTCGGATGAGGCGACCGCGCAAGACGCCTACGCGAGCCTGGCCCGCAACCAGACGGCCTATGGCAATCTGGTCTTTCGGCCGCGGCAGTACATTCTGTTTTCCACGGAGTACCGGGAAATTCACAGCTGGCCGATCGCGGGCGACGAGAACCGCGACCGTATCGTGGGCCTGGCGGCTGGGTACCTGTTTTGATGGGTTCTCTCATGTCACGACGCCGCCTGATTCCGCTTGTCGCGCTCGCCGCCACGCTGTGCGGGGTAGCGCACGCGCAGCTTACTGACGTTCAGGCGCAGATTGAAGTGGTTCATCCCGGGAACCGCAAAGCGTCGCAGCACGATGCGTCTTCCAACGTGGTGGTATGGCTCAAAGCCGTGGGTACCGGGGAAGAGGCGCCCGTCGCTCTTGCCCCGCCGGGGCGTTTTCGCATGGCGCAAAAGAACAAAATGTTCCAGCCGCATTTGCTGGTGGTTCCGCTGGGAAGCACAGTGGCGTTCCCGAATCTCGATCCGTTCTTTCACAACGTGTTTTCGCAGTTCAACGGAAAGCGTTTCGATCTTGGATTGTATGAAGCAGGCAGCACGAAAGACGTTCGCTTCAATCACGAGGGGATTTCGTACATCTTCTGCAACATCCATCCGGAGATGAGCGCGGTCATCGTCACGCTGGCGACTCCGTGGTATGCGTCAGCAGCGGGTAGCCACGCGATCACGCTGCATGACGTACCCGCCGGGACCTATTCCCTGCACGTGTGGGCGGAAGGGGCCGACACGCGGCAACTGGAATCGCTGACGCGCACTGTGCACATAAGTGCGGCACAGAGCGATCTGGGGGTGATCCGGATTGTGACCGGCGAAGTGCCTCCGACGCACAAGAATAAATTCGGCGAAGACTACCGGCCGGATCAACCTGCTACGTACTAACGGTTTCAGGAATCTCCCGGCGACGCTTATGCTCGACAACGCGCGCGAGGGTTTGTTGTTGGGTCCACTGACTGCAATACATTTTCAGTCCACGAACAAGAAATGCAGCGGCGGCGGCCACATTGACGGCGATTCGATCGCACACGTACGCGGGGTAATGACTGAAGAGACTCCAGCGCCCGCGCTTCTGCTTCCAGCAGCGGACCGAAGGGCTGCGCGGCCCTTCAAAGAAGGGCGGGATGCAGGCTTTCCACACAGAGCGGCGGCGCGCGGCCCACGAATCCGCCAGCAGAACTTGTAATAACCTGCCGTCTTTGGTTCGCCGGAACATGGCTTCCAGGGGTGAGGCGCCGAAGCGCTGCAGCCACAGCTTTTGCATGGGGGGCAATGCGTCGGTGTGCGCCTGGACCGCGCGGCTGCATCGGCACGCGAACCACAAGTTCGCCAGGGAAAACGAGATGGCTTGCAGTTCTCGCAGCGGGAGCGGACAGGTGGTTTCCCACTCGCGCCAGAAGCGATCGTCGTCGGCATGGTGATCGAGAAAGGTGGCCAGTTCGAGCACATGGTGGACCACGCCCTGTCCGGAGAGGACTCCGCGGAGGATGTGCAGCGCAAGATAGGCGAGATGATCGACCTGGTTGAGCGACGAGAATGTGAGGTTGCCGATGCGGCGAACGACGCGGCGCTCCCAGAACTGATCGACACCGGGGGCAGAAACCAGATTGACCGGCTCATTCCACAGGCAAAAGTGGATATCGAACCCCAGGGGCAATTCCGGGTCGAACAGGTTGCCGCGCCACGTCCACTGGCTGGGCCGGCTCATCGACGGCGCGTGATCGGCAAACCGGTTGTCAATCTGTTCGTCTGGCGAATAACCGATGCTTTGCAGCGCGGCGACAGCGCCGGCAATATGCTCGCGAGGGCAGTAGAGATCGATATCGCCCTGCATACGGAAGCGAGGATCGGTCACATAATCGGGCGCCTGGGCGAAGCCTTTCACCACCAAATGGGGGACGCCGGCCTGCTGCAGCGCAGAGGAGGCTTCCTGATAGGTGGTCTTGATGCGCTCAAAGCGGGCGGCATTGTCGGCGACGTTTCTCCGCAGCCGATCGATCACCCACGCGGGGAAATCGGAGGTTAGCATTTGCGCGAGCGCGAGCGTGAGATGGGCACGATCGGAGAACTCCAGCAGATTTTCCCAATCGACTTTATTCAGTTCGGAAAGCGCGTCCGTGCAGGCTCCCTGCAGCCGCAGCGCATCCATCAGCGCCACAACTTCGCGCGGAAGACGCGCGGTTAAAGCGCCGTTACCGATGGGACGTGATTGCATTTTCCCCGAACTCCTCTCTTGCCGGCTCACTGATGCGCCGGAGTTGTCCCGCCACTGTCGCCGGAATACACCGGCGGATCTCCGAGACTGCCTGCGGGCGGAAGATGACGCAGGTACTCGACAATCGACCACATTTCGTCGTCACTGAGGATGCCTTTGGAAGCCGGCATCCCCGATGGCGAAATTCCGTTCTCGATAATCCATTTCAGCTGCCCGTCGGTGTAGCGCTGCACTTCTGGCGAGGCCAGCGAGGGGACCGGCGGAGATAGCTGGCCGGCAAAGGGGACGCCGGTGTTCTGGCCGTCGAGGCCGTGACAGACTGTGCAGTAGTCCCCGAACGCCGACTTGCCCTGGTCGAGCACATCCGGGCTATGCCCCAGCGGGTTGCGATCTTTTGTGCCTCCCACTGTTACATTTCTCTTGACCCACTGCATGAACACGGTTTCCCCTTTGCTGGGCGGGGTGACGCGGCACCCAGCCATCAGCCCACACGCCGCTAAGGCGCACGCCAGGCATGCCATGCGTCGTGTCATCGCGTCAGTTCCCGGTGACGTGAACGACAAAGGTCATGTGGCCGTGGCCGCCACCGCAGAAGCGGCCGCACCGGCCCTGATAGTCCCCAGGGTGCGCTGCCGTGAGGCTGATCTCGACCGGGTGGCCCTTGGTCATGTCCTGGTTGATTCCGAGTTCTTTGATCAGCAGACTGTGCGGCACGTCATCGGAGATGAGCTGCAGCTGAACGGTCTCGCCGGTCTTCACCGTGATCTCAGCAGGTTCGAAGGCGTACCGGTGGGCGTGCACCACAATGGTGCGCGCGGGGGTTACCGCGCCTCGGCAAAATGGGCCGGGCGCACAGAGTGCCAATAGTGCAAGCATCATCGCAGTTCTACGCATGTTCATTCGTCCTTCTCATGACGATTCGTCGGTTCGGAAACCAGGGACCTGGATGAGCACGATCCAGCTCCCTGGCTTGTTGAGTTAGTGGAGGAGGTTGAAGGTGTTCGCGGCATCGTCGACGAAATACACGCCGTCGGGGGTTGCCAGCAAGCCGAAGAGCGCACCGGCTCCGGCGGGCGGACCGCCGGTATCGTCGACCAGTTTGACGCCGATCTGTTTGCCGGTGAAAGGATTGATTTCCACGAGGTTCCCGTCGTCGCCGTTTGCGGCGATCAGGCGATGGTCGTGGGTGAGCGTAAGCCCCAGCGGCCCATTGAGCGCGCCGCCGCTGAATACGATCTTTCCTTCGTGTTCGGGATTAAAGCGGACCAGCGCGTTGGGAACCGCAGCGATGCGATTGCCCAGGGTGTCAGCCACGTAGAGAACGCCGGAATCCTCGTCGAAGGCTACGCCGGTTGGCCCAATGACCAGGGCGTTCGGATCGGTGCGCTCCGCATAGCCGTCAGCGATCACGGTGCTGTCCAGCAAATCCGGCGACCGTCCCGGAGGAATCGCCAGCAACAGCCGTGCTACGGTTCCCCGATTCACTACTGCACCATTCGCCGCCACGGTGCCGTTGAGCACATTCGTGACGAACAACACGGCGAAGAAATCGCCGTCGACGGCCGTCATGTCCCAGGGGCCGTTGATGTTATGTCCCCAGAAACTTTTCACCGTATGGCCCCAACTGTCCAGAACGATCAGGCAGCCGGCCTGTGCTGTCGCAGAGGTTCCATCCGTTGTGGGAAGGCTGCCGACAATCACATAGCCGCTGCGCAGTGCCACCAGAGCAGTCGTCAATCCAATGCCGCCGGGGCAATCCACCTGCGACGCTTCGATCTGCGCAAACTGGGTGAAGGTCCCGTCCGGCGCAATTTGAACAATGGTCGTACCCGTTCCCTGGGCGTTGGTGCTGTTATTGAAGTTGCTGATCAGGAACCGTCCCTCGATCAGATTTCCGTGGGTGCGGGGAATCCGCGCCAGTCCGTAGGGATTGACATCCCCATTGGCCGGCACGGTAGAGCTCAGCACCGTCACGGTATTCAGGTGGTTAATTGTGGGTTCGGCAGCGCGCGCGGCGCTGACCAATGTCACGGCCATCAACAACATCATTCCCAGCGTGCGTCGATGCGTTGACGACTTCGGGTGAGGTTTCATGATTCTCCTTTCGAATCAGCGAACTCGCGAGCGCGGACCCTTCCGGCTTGCGCGGGCTCCTGCCATGTATCGCCAGAGTAGGTTTTTCGCGCTGGAGGCTTGTCATGGAGTTGTCGTCGGAACGTAACTTCTTTTTTGCGCTGATTTCGCTTGAGTTTCCGTGAGGGGATGCTTTGGCTCTCGCGCAGATTGGTGCAAAAGAGTGACAAAACGCTAACAAGCGCCGCCCCGCCGCCATTCATACTCACCTTCACAGCACCACATGCTGCGAGAGGACAACGACGACTGACATGCATACCACTTCGATACGACGGGCCAGGTCGACGATGGCCATCGTTCTTCTGGTGATGGCGAGGTTTGGCGTCGCGCAGACGCCCGGCACTGGCGCCATTTCCGGCGTTGTCTACGACCCTGCGCACCGAGTCGTGCCGAACGCGCAGGTGATCGCGGTCGAGGATGCGACGCATCTCTCGCGCACTGTGAGCTCCGGCGGGGAAGGTGAATTCCGCGTGCCACTGCTGCCGCCGGGAACGTACACGGTGACGGTGCAGGCCGCGGGATTCGCGCCCAACACTGCGTCTTCGGTTCAGGTGACGGTGAGCGAGATTCGTTCTCTGCAGATCACGCTGGCCGTCGCAAATGCGAATTCGAGTGTGCAGGTTTCGGCTCACGCGCAGCAGGCGGATCTGGAAAGTTCGACGCTGGGCGGCGTGGTAGACCAGGCCGCCATCCAGTCGCTGCCTCTGTCGAGCCGCAATTACACGCAGATTCTGGGGCTGTCTCCGGGCGTTGTTGTCGACCTGCCGAACGCCGCGGAACTGGGTTCAGGAACGGAGAATGTGGCGTCAGACGGAGCCACGCCGACGGCCAACAATATTCAGTTCAACGGCGTCGACGCCAACAATCTGGCGGAGAACTCTGCCGCTGCGGCCGAATTCTTCGAAGTGGGAACGGCGATTCCTGCGGTTGACGCTATCCAGGAATTCCGGGTGCAGACGGCAAACTTCGATGCGGCTTATGGACGAGGGACCGGGGCCAACGTGGATCTGGTGAGCCGCAGCGGCACCAACGCGTTCCACGGCAGCGCCTGGGAATTTGTCCGCAACAATATATTTAATGCGAACGATTTCTTTTCGAAGTTCGATGGTCAGCCACGGCCCGACCTGAAACAGAATCAGTTTGGGGGCGCAGTGGGCGGCCCGATACGGAAAGACCGCACCTTCTTTTTCGGATCATACCAGGGAACGACGGATGTAAACGGACTGGGCGGCGAGCAGAATCCTATTCTGCCGCTGCTGACCTCCGACCGGTCGGCGGCGAAGCTCGGCGCGCAATTCTGCCCCGCAGGACATCTGGACACCGGAGGGCAACCCGCGACCGGCTATCTGACGCAGGCGGGCGGGACGCAGGTAGCGTGCGACGGATCCAACATCAATCCTGTAGCGCTCGCGATTCTGAATGCAAAGCTGGCGAATGGGCAATTCGCGGTGCCCAGTCCGCAGGGCGTGTTGCCGGTCAGCGGTCCGGATGCGTCCGATCAGTTGCCGCTCGGGCAATCCACCTATGCCCTGCCCGCGCATTATCGCGAAGATCAGTTCTCCGTGAACATCGATCAGGTGTTGCGGGAATCGAACACGCTTGCGGGCCGATTCTTCTATTCGCGCGCGCCCTCGGTGCTGCCGTTTTCTCCGAATGCCGCGAATGTACCAGGCTGGGGCACGAATGAGCTGAGCCGCAACACGATGTTTGTGCTCGCCGACACGCACGTCTTCAATGCGCGGCTGGTGAACATCGCGCGCTTTGGCTACATGCGCTACGACGGGCTGGCGACGATCGCAAATCCTCTGAGTGCGCAGGCTATCGGCGAAGGCACGCCGACGGGCGCGACCGGTCCATCGCTGCACGCTCCGGGCCTGACGGTTGGAGGCTTCACCATTGGGGATGCGGGCACTCCTTCGCAATGGCAGGTCACGAATTCGTTTATTTGGCAGGACACGGTGGCGCTGACGCGCGGGCGTAACAATCTTCGCTTCGGAGCCGAGGTGAAGCGGCACGAAGTGGACGAGAATCAACCCCAGCAAACCGATGGTTTGCTGCAGATTGGCACTTTCGACGATTTTCTTTTGGGCGAGAGCGCGGCGCAAAACGGCAGCCCCTTCGGCCTGAGCAATGTCACCACCAGTATTTCCGGCGGCGGCATTCTTCGCAGGAATGAGCGGTACACCGACTTCGCCGGTTTTGGCCAGGATGACGTGAAGCTCACGCCACGCCTGACCGTGAACGCCGGGCTGCGCTACGAAATCTTCGGCGCGCCGAGCGAGATTGACGGACGTTTCCCCAACTTCGATCCGGATACCGCGATGACCGGACCCGTTCCCGCAACGGGCACGTACAGCGGGTTCAGCCTGCCTTCCAATTTCCCTGGCACGGTGCCTGCGGGCGTCGTCAAAACTTCTTTCCCGGGGCTGTACAAGACGCCTTATGGCGATATTTCGCCGCGCCTCGGCTTCGCGTGGCAAATGACGGAGCGGCCGCTCGCGGTGCTGCGTGGCGGATACGGCGTTTACTTCGACCGACACTCCGGCAACGTGGCCGAATCGACGCTTGCCCAGCTTCCGTTTGCCACGCTGCAGATCGGCGCCGGCGATCCGAATGGTCCTGCGACCCTGCAGAGCCCCTTCGTCCCATTGGTGCTGCCGGCTTCGAGCTACCCCATCTTTATGCCGCGGACCCCGACGTCGACGCCGTTCGTTGAAGGAACGAACCCGAACATGCTCGATGGCCGGACGCAGGAATACAACCTGAACGTGCAGGTTGCGATGGGACGCGGCTATCTGCTCGAAGTGGGTTATGTGGGCACGCAGTCGGCGCATCGGTCGGGGCAGGTTGAATTCGACCAGGCGATGCTGGCCAGCCCGGGCAATCCCATCAATGGGCAGACGAACAATTCCATCAACAACGTCACGGCCCGGCTGCCGATTCAGGGGGTGAGCGAAGGATCCCTGTTCACGAATTCCGTGTTTGTTGCTAACTACAACGCGCTGCAAACCAGCGTCCGGCGCAGGATGCAGCACGGGCTGGAACTGGAAGCGGCGTACACGTGGTCGAAGAATTTGGACGAAGTGAATGGCGAAGTGGGCACCGATGTTTTCGAGCTCCAGCTGCCCACGAATAATCAGAACCATCTGCGCCAGTCCTCGTACGGGCCAGCAGGCGACGACCGCGATCAACGCGTGGTGGTCAACGCAACCTGGACCGCACCGCGCTGGACGGAGGGTCCAGGTTTCGCGCAGCACACCCTTTCCGACTGGCAATTCTCCGGTATTGGATTGATCCAGTCGGGCATCCCGCTCAGTGTTATCGATGACAACGCAGGCTCCGTCTACGGTCTGTTGGGTGGCGAGGTGCGGGCCGAGCGGACGGGGAGCAATCCTGCGACGCACGGTTCCCTGTTCTCGCGGGCGATCAACGGCTATCTGACCCCGGCTGCGTTTACGCGCGCGCCCGAAGCGCCCTTCGGAACGAGCCTGGCCGATCAGGATTTCGGCAACAGCGGAGTTGGTTTCATTCGCGGCCCGGGACAGCACAACGTGGATATGGCGGTGGAACGAGCGTTTCCGATTCGGGAGACGAGCAGCATTCACTTCCGGACGGAAGCCTTCAACCTGACGAATACGCCGCAGTTTGGCAATCCGAATACGACGCTGGGGTACGGAGATCCGACACAGGTGAACCCCGTAGCCAGCCCAACCTTCGGACGGATCACGAACACCATCACGAATCCTCGCATCGTTCAGTTCGCGCTGCGCTACTCGTTCTGAGCCAGGGCGATCCGCCGCGATTCCAGAATACCCGCAACCGCATGAGAGATAACACCATGATGATGCCTGCAGAAATCGAGACCGCGAGCGAACCCGCGCGGCTTCCGGAATACCCCCGTCACCCGCTGGAAGTTCCCGAGGTTACCCTGCGGCAGATGTTTTACCCGCATGGTTTTCCGGTGGAAGTGCGGACGAATTCGGCGGCGATTCTGTCCAACTTCGAGTCTTCGTGGGAGATGTTCGAGAAGCGATTCGATACTGAACCCATCCACGTCTATGTTCATGTGATCGAGAGCGCGTCGCTCGAATGTCCGCCGACTCCTGAACATCACATCATGCAACCGCTGGTGATGTGGATGGCGGATGCAGCGAACTTCGGCGTGGTGGATTTGTCCAACCGGACGTCGCGGCTGGTGGTTTCAGCGGCGGCGCTGCGGTATCCGCTCTACCTGCAGTATTTCTTTCTCGAACCAGCGGCAACCAGCCACCTTTCGACGCGTTACACCACCCCGGTGCATGCAGGCTGTGTGGCGCTGGATGGACGCGGGATGCTGTTTTGCGGCGAATCGGGCGCCGGTAAGTCGACGCTGTCGTGGGCTTGCGCGCGCGCGGGATGGGGTTACGTTTCGGACGATGCGACGTTTCTGCTGCATGGCAAAGACGAGCGCGTGGTTACCGGCAACTGCCACAAAGTGCGCTTGCGGCTCCCGGCGGCAGAGCTGTTTCCGGAGATCGCGGGGCTCGAGCCTACGCCCCGGGCTGAGGGCAAACCCTCCATCGAGTTCCCCACGGCAAACCTGCCGCACATTCGCCAGGCCGAAGCTGCGCAAGTGGACTTCATCGTTTTTCTGAATCGCAATTGGGGAGGCTCGCCTGAACTCACGCCCTACCCCAGGGAGAAGGCGCGATCGTTTATGCACCAGGTGCTGTTCGGCACGCCGGAACTGCTCGCCGTGCAGTACGCCGCGGTGGAGCGCCTGCTGACGGCAGAGGTCTACGAGTTGCGTTACAACAGCCTTGAGCCGGCGATCGAGCGTTTGCGACTGCTGGCGCGAGAAGGCCGTTGATGCAGATGCTGGTCGAGCCCGAGCCGGCGGCGGGTCGCTGGAAAACTCCGGCGGCGTGGCTGCGCGAACACAATCTCGGCAAGGGATTTTGGATCTTCTTCACGGCTGCTTTCTTCTTCGACGCCGGGTTTTCGGTTTATTTCTTTCTCTTCAATTTGTATCTGCTGGACCTGCATTTCAACGAACGAGCCATCGGACTGATCGGCGGCGCGATGACGCTGGGATCGATCGCGGGCACATTGCCGATAGGCGCACTGGCGCGTCAATTTGGATTGCGTCCTCTGCTGGTTTTCTGTTTTGTCGCGGCTCCGGCGATGGGCGCTCTGCGCGCAGTGTGGACGGCGCAATCCGCGCAGATCGTTCTCGCGTTTTTGGGGGGGATGGCCATGTGCGGCTGGGGGGTGAGTTTTCTTCCAACGGTGGCGGGCCTGACGACGGAGAAGAACCGTCCTGCCGCCTTCAGCCTGATTTACTCGGTGAGCATCGGCACCAGTTCCCTGGGAGCTGTGTTCTGCGGCGATCTGCCGCATTGGCTGGCACGCGCCGGCTTTTCGATGCAGGATGCCGCCATCAAGCGGGCGATTCTGCTGGGCGCCTGCGCTCTGGCCGCGGTTGGATTGGCCGCGATCCTGCGGCTCCACGTCCCGTCGTCAACCAACGATCCTTCTCACGCCGCAGTCGCCGATGGGTTCGCAGGTGTGCGGCGCTGGTTCCATCTCGATCCGTTCCTGATTCGATTTCTGTCCGCTATGGCGCTGTGGTCTGTGGTTCTGGCCGCGTTTACGCCGTTTGCCAACGTGTATCTCAGCCGCGATCTGCATATTCCATTGGCACGCATCGGACTTATTTTCGCTGGCGCGCAGATTTTGCAGTTAACTGCGGGGCTGCTGAACCCGCTGTTGTTTCGTGCAGTGGGGATGGTGAACGGCATCGTCGTCACGCAGATGCTGACCGCAGTGTCGCTCGGCCTGCTGGCCCGGACGCAGAGTGTAACTTTCGCGGTGACATTATTCCTCACGTTCTCAGCGGCGCAGTGGATGAGCTCTCCCGGTCTCTATAACCTGCTGATGAACGAGACGCCGGAACGGGATCGGAGCCGGGCTTCTGCTATGACCATGTTTTGCAACGCGGTTGCGGGTTCAATCGCCACCGCCGGCGCCGGGATCCTGTTTACGCGATTTGGATATGGACCCGTGCTGCTGGGCATTGCTGCGCTGGCGCTGGGGGGCGCGATGCTTTCCCGCATGCTGCTGCGGCCCGGACGTGCGGCCGGCGATGCGGTACGGGCATAGCATCGCCGGCCGCGAGGGCTATGGATTGAGGTAGTGCAGCAACTCCTGTTCATCGCGCTGGCTCAGCGACGCGCGCACACGCATGTGGCGCATGATGGTCCCGCTGATCCGCGGCGAGAAGCCTTCAGGAGTGGCATGGCACCGGGTGCAGTTCTGGTTGAAGATGCGTTCCCCCGCCTCCTCACGCTGAGGTTTTTGCTGCTGGGCCGGAGCCGCCTGTTGCGACTTTGCGGGTTGAGTGGTCTGCTGTGATGCGGCTGGCGCCACAGCCCATACCGCGGCAACCATCGCCGTCAGAATCAAAGTGCAGGGCAAGAGGTGTTTGTCGCGCACAATCATTTTCCTTTCCATGCGGGGAAGAGGAAGCGGTATACGATTCCCGTCTCCCAGATATTTTCGTTGCGCTCGGATGAGAATTGACGGGCGTAGCTGGTCAGAATTCTCACGTTATGCGGCAGGTTGTAGTCGAGTCCGAAGTCGGCACGCTGCGTATTCACCGAAGAGACGCCGTCGCTGCCCGCCTGATTCAGGCGGAAGGTTTGCTGCATGCGAAAGAGCGGCTCAAATCGGCCCAGGAAGCTCTCCGGGCCGCCGAAGATTGCGGTCCGGTAGTCGGCCTCAACCCAATAGCCATCGGCATGCTGGCCACGCGCGAATTCTGAGCGCAGGCGGAAATTGGTGTCCTTTGGCTCCCACCAGAGGTGAGTTCCGTAGAAATTTTCCTGCGTGCCCTGGAGGAGCCGGCCGTAAGAGGTCCCAACTTCCAGACCCGTGCGTGGCAGAAACAGGTCAACGCGGCCGCCTGAGGACCGTTCCGCGCTGAACTGGGTATTGGTGCTGAGGGCCGAGAACCAGGCCGCGTAGTCAATGGAGAATCCCGGGCGCGAGACGGCCGATCCACGCAGCTGGCCGCCTACGCCCGTTCCGGATGACATGGTGCCGATGCCGGCGATGAGCGGGCCGTCCTGAAAATTGCTGATCCACACCGGGGACAGACGCTCGTTGTAGGTGCCGAAGGGGATCAGGTAGCTGCCGCCGACCACGGTAAGGTGGCGGTTCGCAAGGTAATCGCCCTGCAGATAGGTGAGGCCGATGAAATGCGAGTGCATGTAACCGGACTGCGTACTGCCGCTGGGCGAAAAAGTCTCCAGCAGCGTAGCGCGCGACTCGAAGAGAAGATGCTGACCGACCGGCACCGCAGTCAACGGCTCGATGATTGGGTTGTAAGTCGTGTTGCCGCCGGCGGTTGAGGAGAGCCACGCGACGCCGCCCGAAAGCAGCGGCGTATTCTGAGCCCCTGCTTCGAACGCCGCAGCTATGACGATGAGCATGAGCAGCGGGAGCTTTCCTGCCCGCATGCCGCCCGAAAGAATCGCAATGATTTTGGAGTGTGCCACGAGTTTCAAGTTAGCGGCTGGGGCCGATCGATGTGTCGTCCGCTCGTCATCGCGTTGTTACTTGATTGTCAGGAGGCGGAGGCACCACGACCACATAATGACAAATGTTTAACTTGCAGCAGACCCCCCTGTGACACCTGGGACGCGTTATCAGGTGAATCTATCTGCATGTTGACGCTAGAGAGACCTGAAATTCACCAAACGCGACGCTCGTGTGACGCTCGGGCCGACATTCATCTTGCTCCTCTGACGCCTCTCGCGGAGGGGGAGCGGCTGAGTGCGTGGGTGCAATCCTCCGTCCGACGGATTTATGACATCGTGCTGGTGGTGGCCATCCTTCCGGCGCTGCTGCCGCTGTGCCTCGCAATCGCCATCGCGGTTCGCTGTTCCTCGGTGGGACCCGTGCTGTTTTTGCAAAAACGCGTGGGGCGCAATGGGGACCTGTTTACGATTCTGAAGTTCCGGACCATGATGGATTCGCCTCACCCCCGGGGGATGACGATTACGACCATTCGCGACGAAAGGTTTACGAAGGTGGGCCGCCTGCTTCGCTGGTGGAAACTGGACGAGTTGCCTCAGTTCTTCAACGTGCTGCTAGGCGACATGAGTCTGGTGGGTCCGCGTCCGCGTGTTCCGGAGCAACAGATTGCGATTTTAAGCTGCCGGCCGGGCATTACCGGCCCAGCCGCACTGGCCTTCGCGCAGGAGGAATACTGGCTCGCGTCCATCCCGCCGAACCAACTTGAGGAATATTGCCGAACCGTTCTGCTGCCACTGAAGCATCGGCTGGACTCCAGTTATATGGCTGAAGCCACATGGGTCTCGGACCTGATATTGATTTGCCGCACGGTTTTTCGGCGGTGGAAGCGGGACGCGCAGAGGGAAAGGACCACACTGCCTGGGGAAATCGTGACTTTATTCGAACCGCCGCTGGGTTTGTGACTCAGCGCGGACCTCGCGGGACGGGACGCGCCCGATAAATTTTCGAAATTCCTGGAACCATAAGGCGCGGATTGCTAATCCAATTGCCATGAAGAATTTCAATGAGTTAACGGAGCGCGAGATCCTCGCCCTGGCCATTTCTCTGGAGGAAGAGGACGAGCGCGTGTATGCGGACTTCTTCGAGGGTCTGCGCGAGAATTACGCCGGATCGGCTGCGGTGTTCGACAGCATGCGGAAGGAAGAGTCGGAGCACCGGCGCCGCCTGATCGAACTGTACCGGCAGAAGTTTGGTGAGCATATCCCGCTGATTCGCCGCCAGGATGTGAAAGGGTTTGTGCAGCGCACGCCGGTGTGGCTGGTGCGTCCACTGGGGCTGGATGCGGTACGCAAGCAGGCGAGCGCGATTGAGATCGAAACGCGCAGATTTTATGAGCGAGCCGCGGCGCGTGCCCAGGATGCCAGCATCCGCCAGCTTCTGGATGACCTGGCGCAGGAGGAGCGCACGCACCAGGATCGCGCTGAGGAACTGACGGAAGAAAATCTGCGGCCGAGCGTGCAGGAAGATGAGGAGAAGGCGCGGAAGCGGCTGTTTGTGCTGCAAATCGTGCAGCCCGGACTGGCGGGGCTGATGGATGGGTCGGTATCGACGCTGGCACCGGTATTTGCGGCGGCCCTCGCCACACAGAAGAGCTGGGACGCCTTCCTGGTCGGCATGGCCGCATCGCTGGGAGCCGGCATCAGCATGGGTTTTGCGGAGGCGTTATCCGATGACGGAAGCCTGACGGGGCGTGGAGTTCCGTGGTTACGGGGGCTGATTTGTGGCGCGATGACTACGCTGGGAGGAATCGGTCACACTCTGCCGTTTCTTGTGCCGGAGTTTCGCATCGCCATGGGCATCGCAATCGCCGTGGTGCTTGTCGAACTCGGAGTGATTACCTGGGTAAGGCAGCGGTTCATGGAAACGCCTGTGTTCTCCGCAGCGCTGCAGGTAGGGCTGGGCGGAGCGCTGGTGTTCGTTACCGGCGTGCTGATCGGACGATCGTGAGGGCAATGCCAATTGCATACCCCGTGAATGGAACCCGGGGCTGCGCGATGCGAATCGTCTCGTGCTACTGCACCGTGACCACAACTGTCGTCGACGTGGTGATTTGTGCGTTGACGGAATCAGTGCCGGTCACGGTAAAGGTGTAGCTCCCGGCAGTTGTCGCTGGAGTGGTTTGGCCTCCGCCGCCACCACCGCCGCTCCCGCCGCCACCGCAACCGACGGCTCCAATGGCGCCGATGGCCAGCAATAGCGCAAGCATTGAGGCCCAGCGGCGTCGACGGGCGGGAATGCCGAAGAGAAGAACCGCTGCCAGTGTCGCTCCTCCGCCGCCGAGCCAGCGCAGGGGCGCACCGAACGGATGCAACTCTGCCGTGGTACTGGCTGCCGTGGTTCCCACGGTGAGCGTTGCGGTGCCGCTGCCGCCCGATGTCAGGGCGACGCTGGTGGGGCTGATGCTGCAGGTGGGCAGACTTTGCGCGCCGTTCGGCGATGTGGTGAGAGCGCACGCCAAATTCAAGGTCCCGGAGTAAGTCGTGCCGGCGGAGAAAGTAATGGTTGAAGTAGCACTGCTGCCGGGAGAAACAGGAGATGGGGTCTGCCCTGAGGACTCCACCTGGGATACGGTGACGGTAGCTGTGCCGCTGGCAATGGCGTAGTTCACGTCGCCGGAATAATTGGCGGTGAGCGTGTCGCTGCCGACGCTCAGCGTTCCGGACGGCACGGTCAACGTGGCGGCCCCGTTGGAGAGGGATTGCTGGTCGGTCCACGTGCCGACGGTGAGGGTCACCGAACCTGTCGGCGTAGGTTGACCCGTGGCGCCGCTTACTGCGACGGCGACGGTCTCCGCCTGGGCATTCGTCAATTTCGTCAGGGAGGGCGTGACGGATACTGTCGCGACTCCTGAACCAATGGGTGGAGTAACAGTCACCGTGGAGGAATGCGTGGCGGTCACGTAGGTTCCCGAACTGGCAGAATCCGGCGCGTACGTGGCTTTGAGCGTGTCGGTACCGACGGGCAGCGTACCGGCGGCGATGTTAAATGTGGTCGATCCGGAAGCAAGGTCTTGCTGGACGCTGTAGGTGCCGCTGGTCAAAGTGACCGCGCCGGTAGGCACGGGATTGTCTGTACCGCCGCTGACGCCGACAGCTACAGTGAGAGGCTGCGCGGTGGTGATGCTGTTGGAGGACGGAGTTACTGTCACGGTGGGAGTGACTAATCCGATTGTGTAAATCACTGTCACAACTGGGCTGTTGGCGTAGCCGCCAGCGATGGCCATCGCCTTCATGGTTGTCGTTTGCTTCACTGCAATCGCAGCGCTGTAGACATTGGAATGGACGGTGGGCGTGCTGCCATCCGTCGTGTAATAGATGATGGCGCCATCGGTGGTGTCCGCTATCTCAATCGACTGGCCGGAGGCATAGGTTCCCTGAGGCACGTTGAAGGTAGGCGCCGCCACAGTATTGGAGTAGGTCAGTTTGCGGACGCGGAAGTTGCATTGGTCGGTAACATACAAATTGCCCGCGACGTCGAATGCCATTCCGTCTACATTGCAGAAATTCGCCAGCGTGGCGGAGCCGCCGTCTCCACTGAACCCCGTATAGCCCGAACCGGCGAAGGTAGTCAGGGTGGTCGCTCCAGCGGCGAGCTCGCGCACCACACTGCCGTTGGAAATGTACAGATCACCCGCCCCATCGATCGCCAGACCATACGGAGCAGCCTCAGCCTGGGTGGCCGATAGCCCGTCGCCACTGGATCCGCGATCCCCATTGCCGGCAACGGTGGAGATGATGCCCGTCGCCGCGGTCACCTTGCGCACCAGGAAAGCGCCATCGTCGGCGATATACAGGTTTCCCTCCGGGTCCAGCGCGATACCCATGGGGCCATTCAACGTAGCCGACGTTGCCAGGCCGCCGTCACCCTGCGATGGCCCGGGTGACGTCCCCGCGACCGTCGTGATGATCCCCGTTCCGGGATTCACCATGCGAATGCGTCCATTCAGCGTATCGGCAATATACAGATTGCCCGCAGAGTCGAAAGCCAGGCCCTGGGGGCTCAAATGCGCCGAAGTCGCGGGTCCGCCATCGCCGATGGCTGTACCACTGGTCGTGGTGCCGGCATAGGTGCTGATGATCCCCGTTTCCATGGTCACCATGCGCACCACCTGGTTGTACCCATCGCTGATATACAGGTTGCCCGCCTGATCGACGGCAACATGGTTCGGGTTTTTCAGTTGAGCCGATGTCGCTGGACCTCCGTCCCCGCTATACCCTGGTGACTGAAGAGTGCCGGCCACCACGGTAGCCTTATCCGTCGCCGCCGACACCTGCCACAACACGCTGTTCGCAGAATCGACGATATACAGGTTGCCGGAGCCATCCACCGCGACATCGCCGGGGTTATCGAGCGCGGTCTGCGTAGCTGACTGACCTGCACTGCTGGGCAGGTTGGTTCCGTTGCCCGCCACCGTCGAAACAACCGCCGGGGGCGGTGCGCTGATGGTGTAGGCAGCGGTCGCCATCGCACTCGGCAAATAGCCGGGGGCCACGGCCACTGCTTTCAGGGTCACGGAGCCATTGACGTCGATGGGTGCCCTGTAACCCGCACCTCCGGTGCTCGGCGTCGTGCCATCGAGCGTAAGGTAAATCTCGGCTCCGGGTGTGGCATCCGCAAGGGTCACGGTCTTCGGACCTGCATACGATCCACCTGTCACGCTGAAGGTGGGTGCAGCCGTAGCTGTAGTCGGCGGCGTCATGGCAGGTGTTACTTTGCGCACGCGGGCCGCTCCTTCTTCCACGACATACAGATTGCCTGCCCCGTCAAGGCTGACGCCCGTTGGAAGGCAGAGGTTCGCGTCAGCCGCAGGCCCGCCGTCGCCGCCCTCGCTGTAGCAGAACCCGTTGTCCGCGGCAAACGTCGTTATGATTCCGGTGCTGGCCGTTACCTCGCGGATGACATTGTTATACCAATCGGCGATGTACAGATTGCCCGCACCGTCGACGGCGACACCCATTGGCTCATACAACTTCGCGCTCGTCGCCGGACCGCCGTCTCCGTAGTATGCTCCGTCGCCAAAGCCGTTGTAGGATCCGGCCACGGTGGAGATGTTCCCCGTTGAGGCATTGACTTCGCGGATTACTTCGTCTTCGGAGTCGGCGATATACAGGTTTCCCTTGCTGTCCAGCGCCAGGCCCTCAGGAATTTCGAGGGTGGCACTCGTCGCGGGTCCCCCGTCCCCGATGGAGTTGTAGGGGAGTCCCGTTCCTCCGCCGGCATAGATAGTGATCGTCCCCGTGGCAGCGGCCACTTTGCGAACGACGCCGGAGCTTGAGTCGGAGATATAAATATCGCCCGCGGCATCCACCAGGACGCCAGTCGGATAGGACATCTCCGCGCTGGTAGCCGGACCGTTGTCACCGCTCTCGCCGGCTGTCCCGTTTCCGGCAACCGTCGTGATGATGCCGCTGCCCGCGGCAACCCTGCGCACTACATTGTTGGAAGAATCGGCGATATAGAGATCGCCTGCGCTGTCGAGAGCGACGCCCCATGGAGAATTCAGCTCTGCGCTGGTGGCCGCGCCTTTGTCACCGCTGTAACCGGGGATTCCCGTGCCGGCCACCGTTGTGATGATCCCTGTGCCGGCCGCGACTTTGCGAATCACATTGTTGCCCTGATCCGCGATATACAGATTTCCCTGACTGTCCTCCACAATCCCCGTCGGCCTGTTCAGCAGAGCAAAGGTCGCCGGGCCACCATCGCCGGCAAATCCTCCGCCCTCTGTACCCGCGACCGTATAGATATACGGGGTCGACGAGGAAGCGATCAGATACTGTGCCGAGGTTGGCGCGCTCAGAGAATACCCTGTCGCGATGGCAACGGCTGTCACTACTTCAGAGGATGAAATCGAGATCTTTCCCGTGTACGGAGTGGAGTAGGTTCCCGGAATCGTGCCGTCGGTGGTGTAGTAAATCGACGCGCCCGACACGGAGTCGCTGATGGTGAGCGATTGCGTGCCCGAATAGGTGCCCGCCGCAAGCGAAAACGTGGGCGACGGCGCTAGCGGCAGATTCATCGCATAGGTCGCGGTAGCCTCGTTCGAGCCCGCATAGCCGGTTTCTGAAGCGTAGTAACCGATGGACTCGGTGCCGCCCGTGGTCAGCTGAATCGGACCGGTATAGGCCACATAGCCGTTCGAGTTCACGGTGCCGTAGGCGTTGTAGTAAATCGTTGCGCCTGGCGTCGCTTCCGTTAATTTGATGGACTGTGCTGTTGTATAGGTTCCGGGAGCAGGGCTGATCTGAATGTTTGCCAGAGAGGGTGTAAGCGCGGTTGTGCCGGAGACGCTCGAGCCAAAATGACTGTCCCCCGGATAGCTGGCATCCACCTGCTGCGTTCCAGGGCCGGGGGGATTGATGTTATTGGCGGTGATCGACGCCTGCAGAACCTGCGGAACCAGCAATTGAACGATACCGTCATAGACATCCGACGACGCAATGCCGGTGAGACCGGTGTTATTGAAATCGCCCAGAATGGAGTTAGAACAGCACGGAAGTTCGGCAGATCCCGTAGACATCTGAGTGAACGTTCCGTTTCCACTGCCCAGAAGGATGTTGATCGTCGTGCCGTTGACCTGCGCGCCCAGGAAAAGATCGGCGTTGCCGTCTCCGTTAAAGTCGCCCACGCCGAAGATGAACGGATTGATGTCCAGCGTAGTTGGGCTGCTCAGCGCGGCTCCAAAGGTTCCGTCGCCGTTGCCTGGGAATATTTCTACGGAATAGTTTCCGTTATTGTTAACGGTCACGGCCAGGTCCAGCTTGCCATCACCGTTGAAATCGGCCGCGGCCAGGGCTACGGGCGTGCCTGCAGATGGAGTAATTGATGTTCCCGCGGTGAAAGTGCCGTCCCCTTTGCCGAGATAGATCGAAACCGAACCGTTGATGATTGCCAAATCGGGGAAGCCATCTCCGTTGAAGTCGCCCTCCGCCATAGTAGGGGCCTGGCCCGCAGTTCCGATCGATGGCAAGCTAGTCGGCGCCTGAGTAAAGGATCCATCGCCGTTTCCCAGCAAGATAACCGCTCCGCCTGACAGCACCAGATCCGGAATGCCATCGCGGTTGAAGTCCGCCGCCGCTGCCGGAAAAGTTTCGGAATCTCCATTGATCGGACTGCCGGGCGCCACGCGAAACGTTCCGTCTCCGTTACCCAGCAATACCGTGAACGGACCGCCAGTTTCCCCCGAAAGCAGAATGTCGGGGATTCCGTCGCCGTTGAAGTCCTGCACCAGGACTGGAACACCTGTGACTGTGATCGAACTGGCCGGCGCGGCTGTGAAGTTGCCCGTTCCGTCTCCGAGAAGGATGGCGAGGGGTTGACTGGGATCGTTCAGTCCGACCGCGAGGTCGAGATTTCCATCGCCGTTAAAGTCTCCCGCTGCGATGCCGGTAGGCTCGTTCCCCACCGCTGGGTTGCTGGCGTTCACCAGCGTAGCCCCGAGGGTTGAGCTTCCCAATGCCTGGGTGGCCAGCACCGTATTGCCGCTGGTGGTGTCGATGAGGGAGACCTGGCCGGTGGGCCCGGGGAGGGCGGTGGCGGAACTGCTTACCGTCGCCGTCAGCGTATAGCTTCCGATGGTGCCGCCCTGCGTGATGGTCGTCGTGGTCGCGTACTTTCCCGTCACGGTGAGCGTTGCCGATGCCGCCGACGAGCTGCCTGCATCCGTGTTGGTGCCGAGGAATACTGCCTTGTAGCTGTGACTCCCGATGCCGGGGCGCAGCTTGAGCGTTGTCGTGCCGGCGGTGGTTAACTGCGCCATGCCGAGAATGTGGACATCCGTGCAGTACTTCGCCGTCGCATCGCAGAAATCGACCTGGCCGGTGGTCAGGGCCGTGGTTCCGGCCTTCACCGTTGCGGTGAGGGTGACCATGGTGCCCGCTGCGGCCGAGGTGACCGCGTTACCGCCCGCGGTAACGGTCAGCGTCGTGGACGTGGTTGTCCTGGTCGCGGCCGCAGCTGCATTTCCACCAAGGGCAAGTGCCAGGCCCAGGCAAGGCAGAGCAAGCCTGCGAAACTGGCTGTTGGGGATCCATGAAAAAAGACAGAGAGAAGGCGAGGATGGCAAGGACCTGAATGCGTTCGTCACGGCAGAAGGACTCCACAGCAGGAAAGAGTGCGCGAGCCGGTTCTGACTGTTTTGAACTCGACAAACTTCGGCCCACGAGAGAATCCGGAAATCTGCGCAGTTCGCAGCGTCCGAATCACGGTTTATCCGGGAAACGGGTGAAGTCTATCATGCCGAATTCAGTGAGCAACACAAAAAAACGCCGCGAACATGGTAGACGTAACTTGGCCGCTGTTGTTGAAGTGCCGCGCCTGCCAGGACGCCACATTCAGAGTTATCCATCATGAATTCCCGGCCTGGGCACGGAGTTGAGAAGTTAGTCGTAATCCATGGAGCATGCCAACCCACTTCGATCAAAGGCGCGGGGCCGGCAGGGTGCGGCGGCGGCTAGTGTCAGGATGACCTCTGGAGTGTGGCTGCGACGCGGTCGTTAGCCTCTGCCCATTCGATAGTCGAGATAGAGCACTTGCGCCTTGATTTGGTCGCCCGTGCGGTGGCGGGGAAGGTCAGCCATTTTGAGCATGTGCAGTTACTTCAGCGCGTGGAATATCTCCGCGGCAGCCCGCAGTCCTTCGCTGAAGGAGGGAGCGCCGACCGGCGAAATCATGAACTCCTGAAAATCGACGTTGCTGTCGGCATGGCTGCCGCCATTCAGGACGTTCAGTCCTGGTGTTGGCAGTAGGTTGGCCGGCTTTTCAACCAACGCGCCGTACAGGGGAATTCCGCGGTCGAGGGCCGACGCGTAAGCCACGGCGAGGGAGACGCCCAGGATCGTATTCGCTCCCAGTCTTCCTTTGTTGGGCGTGCCATCGAGTTCGCAAAGCTTCTTGTCCAGGCCTTTCTGATCGTTCGAGTCAAAGTGCAGAATTTGCTTCTGGATCTCGCCTTCTACGTGCCCTCTGGCCTTCAGAACGCCTTTGCCGCCGTATCGCGCCTTGTCGCCATCGCGAAGTTCAACCGCTTCGCGCTTGCCGGTGGACGCGCCGGATGGAATCTTCGCCGCCGCCTTTACGTCGTTGGCCAGTGTTGCGGTCACGGCCAGAGTTGGATTCCCTCGAGGGTCGAGGATTTCAAGCGCTTCGAGTTTTGTAATTTCAGACATGATGACTCTTTCCTGGCCCTGCGGCCGTGGTATGTATTAGTTCCAAAGAATATTGAGCGGCATTCGAATTGAGCGACGATCGAGTTGGTTCTCTGCCCTTCAGGGTGTTCGCAAATTTCATCACTTTGCTGCTCCGCTCGTGGACGATCATGACCGGACAGTGCGCGTAACTGAGAGCGCGCTCCGAGATTGAACCCAGCATCCAGCGGTGAAGGGATTTGCACAGCGTGGCCGGCAGGGCTAACCCAACCCATAAATCCGCGAGCATCCATGGAATCGTCATGGACCTACTTTAGAGATTTCTTCAGGGATCGAGCCTGGACATGACTCCACAACAGGAATCGCTGTCAGGAGTCATCATCTGTCCCGCCTTAGGGAGGACAGCGGTTAAGGGTGAACTCCTTCACCACGCCAGCGATTACTACACACCCGGGCTTTCGAGGTGGACAGGAGCGATCTGCCGAACGAACCTCGACCGCGGAATCGTGAACCCGCAATCGCGGCAGGTTTCGGCGTAAGAAATCCTTTTGCGGGTTGTATTCACTGGCTATACTGGGGGCCCACTCACAACAGAGTCACACGGAGGGTCCCATGAACCTTTCAGACGATTTGAAGCAGCTCTTCCACCTGGACAAAGACAAGCCGGCTGATCCGGGGACGGTCGTGCCTGCACTTTCCGCAAGCGCTCCGGCCGAGGGTGCGTCGGGGTTGCCGGCCGAAAGCGGCAGCTCGACTGCGGCACCACAAACGGCAACTCCGGCAGCGCAGGGCCGCGTATTCCTGATTCACGGCTACTCGGCAAACTGGAAGGATCTTCTGGAGTGGAAGCAGGCACTGGCCGACGCCGGGATTGCGACGGAATCGATCAACGTGGGAAATTATGTGACGCTGAACAACGAGGTGACGATTAAAGATCTGGGCACGGCCTTTGACCGGGCACTGCGCAAGTCTCCGTTCGCTCAAAATATTCCTGGCAACGCCTGGACCTTTGACGCGATCGTACATTCGACGGGGATGCTGGTGCTGCGGGAATGGCTGACCAACGATCCGTTTCAGCGGAGCGATCCGCGCAGCCGCGTTCGACGGCTGAAACATCTGGTGGGGCTCGCGCCGGCGACGTTCGGTTCGCCACAGGCGAAAAAGGGGCGCAGCTGGCTGGGTGCGCTGGTGAAGGGAAACCGCGACTTAGGCCCGGATTTTATGAATGCCGGCGACATGGTACTGGATGGACTGGAACTGGCCAGCAAGTACACCTGGGATTTGGCGCACAAGGATATGGTGGGGCCGACGCCGCTCTACGGCAAGGGAGACGGTACGCCCTACGTCGCGGTGTTTATCGGGAACGAGGGCTACACAGGGATTTCGGCGGTGGCCAATACTCCGGGATGCGATGGGACGGTACGATGGGCGGGATGCGCGCTCGATACGCGGAAAGTGACGCTGGACTTCCGGCGCCATTCCCGACTCGACGCAGCGGATCCAACGAAGAGAGTCGATATCTCAGACTGGTCGACGGACCGGCTGGCGGCGCCGATGATTGCGGTCGACCAGCAGAATCACGGTACGATCATTGCTTCTCCGCGGCCCGAAGTCGTCTCGCTGGTCCATGACTTCTTCGGGATCAAGGATGAGGCTGGCTATAACGCGTGGGAAACGCGGGCGCTCGAGTATGGCGGGCCGTTCAAAGCGGTGATGGACACCTCCGACGACCTGAAGGATGGTGCGGGCTGGCAGCAGCTGTGGATTCACATGGTGGATGAGCACGGGGACGGCGTGACCGACTACAACATTCAGGTCTTCTTCGGAGACGATCTGTCGGACTCGGACGATCCGGCCTTTGAGCCGGTGAAGATGATTGCGGATATCTACTCCAGCGACAACAGCTACCGGTGTTTCTACATTCACCTGACCCAGGAAATGCTGGCGCTGAAGGACAACAACAAGAAGATGTGGCTGGAGCTGATTGCGTCGAGCGGGTCGGATCTGATCGAGTACGAGGCGTACACGGGCAGCCCCAACGATCCGCAGCGGCTGGCGATCGATGTGCACGATCCCACCGTCAACAAGCCGGTGAAGATGGATATTACGGAGCTGACAGAAGGCGGCGGATCGTTGTTTTATCCCTACACGACGACGCTGATGGAAGTGTTTGTGGAGCGGGAGCCGATGCCGCTGAACCAGGTGAGCAATCTGTTTACGTTCCCGGGCTAGAGGGGGCGGCGGGCGGAACGGATGGGCCGATCCCAGCCGGTGCCCCGTTCCCGCCGGCGGCATCCGCAGCACGCGATCCCGCATTTCTTCCAGGTGCAGGTCGACGTCAGGGACCCGCATGGAAAGCATCTCGTCCGCGTGCGGCGTAAACGAATGTTCTGGAGTTATCGACGCCGGAAGCGGCTATTCACTGGATCATCGCAGCAGCCGCGTTTGATCCTTACTCATCTTGTTCCGTAGCTCGCAGAGCCTCACGGGACACGATTCTGAGCAATTGTGTTCGGCGCTCGCTGGAAATGCTCCCGGGGTTGAATAACAAATTGAGGGCGATGCCATCGATCGCAGCGCCCACTTCTGTCGTGACCCTGCGCCTCTTTGGGATATCGGCATCGGTAAGATCGGGAAGCAGGCTACTGATCTTCGTCATCGAACATCGAACGCACATCTCCGAATACAGTTCATTGAGCCGTTTCCGCTTACGGGGGTGCCGAATCACATACATTTTAAATTCGAGGCTCAGAAGAATTCGCTGCGGATCGTCAAGAAGATCCGAAAGATGGCGAGCCATGGTGTCGATCTTTTGTTCCTGATCGGATGCCGCTGACAGCGCGGCGATGATCTTCTCCTGATCGCGGGTCATATCTTCTTCGAAAATTCCGAAGAAAACGTCTTCTTTATCAGTGAAATTGGCGTAAAACGCTCCACGCGTTTTGCCCGCCTTCGCGGCAATGTCTTCAATCCGCGCCGATTCGAAACCATCCCTGGTAAATATTTCTCGTGCCGCTGCAATGAGTTCGCTGCGCGTATTGAGCGCCCGCTCCTGCTTACGCGGTGATTTTCTTAACTGCATTTTCTACCCTGCCGGTCACATTCCTGAATCTTCCACCCGGGCTGGTGAGTCAGATGGGAAATATACAGGAATGTATCTTTTTCTGCTGAGAGCATTCCGTACCGGAGGACGCATGACGCACCAATCTCTTCCTCACTCGCCCGGAACCCACGCTCTGGGAAGACTGATGCTCGTCGCCAGCACCGCGATTCTTACCTTCGCAGGGGCCGCTATCAGTGGCTGCGCACACGGCAACGCAAGCACCGCGCCCGCGCGCCCTATGGCGATGCCGGTCTCGGTCGTGCAGGTGCGCGAAGCGGACGTACCGCTCGCCGGGAACTGGGTCGGCACCCTCGACGGTTATGTCAACGCCCAGATTCAACCCCAGGTCAGCGGTTATCTGGTCCGCCAGACCTACCGCGAAGGCTCCCCGGTCGCGAAGGACCAGGAGCTCTTCCAAATTGATCCGCGCCCGTTTCAGGCTGCCGTCGATCAGGCGCAGGCGCAGGTTGAGCAGGCGAAGGGTCAGCAGGCGCAGGCGGAGGCCCAGCGCGGCCTGGCGCAGATCAACCTGAAGCGCGACACACCCCTGGCGCAGGCCCGGGCCATCGCGCAGAGCCAACTCGACAACGACAAGCAGCAGGCCGCGCAGGCAGATGCTTCGGTAGCTGCCGCGGAGGGTGCCGTTGCCGCTGCGGAGGCCGCTCTCACCACGGCAAAACTTAACCTGGGATTTACGCAGGTACGTTCCCTGATTGGCGGAGTAGCAGGACAGGCCACAACCCAGGTGGGCAACTTTGTAACCCCGCAGTCGGTGCTCACGGCAGTCTCGCAACTGGATCCCATCAAGGTCTATTTCTCCATCAGCGACGCTGAATATCTTGCGCTTATTGATCGGGTCAGGCAGAAGGGCGGCGACCTGCTGAGCGGACATTCCGATCTGCCCCTGACGCTCTACCTCGCCGACGGCACAACCTACCCGCACAAGGGGCATATCGCATTTGTCGATCGCCAGATGAATGCCCAGACCGGCGCCATCCGTATCGCCGCGTCATTTCCTAATCCCAGCAACGTGCTGCGGCCAGGCCAGTTTGGACGCGTCACAGCGGAAACGGAAATACGCCATGGGGCTCTGCTGGTGCCGCAGGTTGCTGTGCAGGAAATGCAGGGCATCGAGCAGATTTATGTCGCCGGCGCCGACAATCACGTGCATGTGGTCAACGTCACGCTGGGGCCGCAGTCCGGCAGCGAATGGATCATCAACAGCGGCCTGCAGGCCAGCGATCGCGTTATCGTCGACAACCTGCAGAAGCTGAAAGAGGGCGTTCCGGTAAGTCCGCATGAAATCTCAGAGCAAGCCGCCATCGCAACATCCAGCCCGACGGGCGTGAGGTAATTCATGTCCAAATTTTTCATTCGCCGCCCCATTGTCGCGATCGTCATCGCCATCCTCACCACCATCATCGGTACGGTGTCGATGTTCACGCTGCCCACGTCGCAATATCCGGATATTGTTCCGCCGGAGATTATGGTGCAGGCTACGTACCCCGGCGCTGACGCGAAGACGCTGACCCAGGCCGTTTCTACGCCGATCGAGCAGCAGATGAACGGCGTGGACAACATGCTGTACATGTACTCGGTCAACGCCAACAACGGCCAGTCGACCGTGTACGTCGACTTCGACGTCAAGACCAATCCCGACACCGATCAGGTGCTCTCGCAGCTGCGCGTGTCGCAGGCTCAATCGCAGCTTCCAGCGCAGGTGAACACGGCAGGCGTCGTCGTGCAGAAGTCCCTGACCTCGCCGCTGATGCTGATTGGCCTCTCGTCACCCACTGGGAAATACGACGTCAACTTCCTGACGAACTACGAAATCATCAATCTGCAGGACGAGCTCACACGCGTTCCCGGCGTTGCCCGCATTCAGGTATTCGGCGGCCAATATGCTCTGCGTGTCTGGGTCAGACCCGACCAGCTGGCGAAACTCGGCGTCACGGCGACCGACATCATCAACGCCATCCAGGTCCAGAACAACGTGAATCCTGCCGGACAGATCGGCGGAGAGCCGGTTCCGAACGGACAGCAGTTTACCTTTACCGTGCGCACGCAGGGCAGGCTGGTCACGCCCGAGGAGTTCGGCAACATCGTCATACGCGCGAATGCCGACGGCTCCGTCCTTCACCTGCGCGATGTGGCGCGAGTGGAACTGGGCACCCAAACCTATAACCTGACCGCGCGCTACAACAACGCCCCTGCCGGCATTATGGCGGTTTACCAGCTTCCTGGATCGAATGCCGTTGAAACCGCAGCCGCCGTCACGAAACGGCTCAGCCAGCTCTCGGCAACCTTCCCGCCGGGCATGCGCTACGACATCCCGCTCGACACCACGAAGGCGGTGACCGCGGGCATCCATGAAATCGTCAAGACCCTCGGAATCGCGCTCGTACTGGTCATCATTGTTGTCTTTATCTTTTTGCAGGGATGGCGCGCTACTCTGATCCCTCTGCTGGCCGTTCCGGTGTCGCTCATTGGAACGTTCATCATCTTTCCGGCGCTCGGTTTTTCGATTAATACACTGTCGCTCTTCGGACTGGTGCTCGCCATCGGCCTTGTCGTCGACGATGCCATCATCGTGGTTGAGGCCGTTGAGCGTCTCATCGACGAAGGTATGACGCCACGCGATGCGGCGGTTCGCGCCATGGAAGAAGTGGGCGGGCCGGTCGTCGCGATTGCGCTGATCCTCGCGGCGGTGTTCATCCCGACAGCCGCCATCCCAGGAATCACCGGACGTCTCTACCAGCAGTTCGCGATCACGATCGCGATCTCGGTGTTGATCTCCGCTTTCAACGCGCTGACGCTCAGCCCGGCTCTGGCCGCGCTGCTGCTCAAACCGAAGGATCATGAGCGCCGCCCTGGGCCGCTGCAGCGTTTCTTTGACGGGTTCAATCGCATCTTCGGCCGTACGACCGACAAATACGTCTCCACGTCCGGCGTGCTGATTCACAAATCCGGCATCACCATGCTGGTACTGGCCGCGATCGCGGTGCTCGCCGTCTTCATGGGCGGGCACCTGCCTACCGGCTTTCTACCGCAGGAAGATCAGGGTTATCTGTTCGTGGCGATGCAGTTGCCTGACGCTGCATCGCTGCAACGGACCGACTCCGCGGTCCAGCGCGTTTCCAGCGCCCTGCTCGCGACTCCGGGGATTGAGGGCGTCGTGGGTGTTGACGGTTTCAGCCTCCTTACCCAAACGCAGAGCACCAACTCCGCGTTCTTTTTTGTGTCGCTCAAACCATGGGGTGTGCGCAAATCGCGCGCCGAACAAATTGAGGCCATTCAGTCCAGCGTGCAGCAGAAGCTTGCTGGTGTCAGCGAAGGTCTGGCGTTTTCGTTCCCGCCGCCGGCGATTCCGGGCATAGGCACTTCGGGCGGCGTCACGATGATCCTCCAGGACCGCTCCGGTAACGACGATCCCACTTTCCTGACCAAAAATGTCTACGGCTTTCTCGGAGCCATCTCGAAGCGCCCTGAAATCGCCGCGGCCATCCCGTCCTACCTGCCCGCCGTCCCGCAGCTCTACGCGGATGTCGACCAGGACAAGGCGTCGCAACAGCAGGTGGATCTAAGTTCCATTTACACCACGCTGCAGACCTTTATGGGCGGCTATCTCGTGAATTACTTCAACCGCTTCGGGCGGCAGTGGCAAACCTTCGTTGAGGCGGAAGGCGACACGCGCACGAATATCCAGAACATCAATCAGTTCTATGTGCGCAGCGCCAACGGCGGTCAGGTCCCCCTCGGTGCGCTGGTGCACGTGAAGCAAGTCACCGGCCCTGAGTTCATCCTGCGCTTCAACGAGTACAACGCTGCGCAGCTCAACATCACCGGCGCGCCAGGCTATAGCTCCGGACAGGTGCGCGCCGCTCTGGAGCAGGTATTTCATGAGTCGATGCCGCCCGGCATGAGCTTCTCCTACCAGGGCATGAGCTACCAGGAGCAGCGGGCGGCGGAGGGCGTTCCGGCGTGGATGGTCTTCGGGCTCTCCCTGCTCTTCGTTTTCCTCATCCTCGCGGCTCTCTATGAGAGCTGGACGCTTCCCTTCAGCGTTCTGCTGAGCACTCCGGTCGCCATCCTGGGCGCGTACCTGGCGCTCTCCATGCGGTCGCTCGAAAACGACATCTTCGCTACGGTGGGGCTCGTCATGCTCATCGGGCTCTCGGCGAAAAACGCGATCCTCATTGTTGAATACGCCGTCGTGAATTATCGCGGCGGACAAAGCATATCCCAGTCGGCGCTGGGCGCGGCGCGGCTGCGCTTCCGGCCTATCGTCATGACTGCGCTCGCGTTCATCTTTGGCTGCCTCCCGCTGTGGACAGCTACCGGGTCCGGTGCAGCATCGCGCCGCATCCTCGGCACGGTCGTCATCGGCGGCATGACCACGGCTACTCTATTCGGAATTCTCATGATCCCTGTCACGTTCTCGGTTGTTGAATACATCTCACACCGCTTCGTCAGAGGCGGTCGCGGCACCAGTATGGATTCGACGCACGCTCCTGAATCCTCTGACAGCCACGGCCCGCCACCGTCGCCGCAGACCGAAGGAGGCGCAGCATGATCGCCCCTGCCTCACAAAACTTGTCACGGTGCTTGTCTCCGAACAAGCAGCACATCGTGCTCGCAGTGCTCACCGTCGCATCGCTCTTCCTGCTCGGCTGCACCGTGGGGCCGAAATACTCGCGCCCCGCTGTCCCTGCGCCGCCTGCATTTCGCGGAGCCGACGACGCCCAGGTCTCCAGCGCGAATGCGAATTCGCTGGGCGACGAAAACTGGGCTCAGGTCTTTCAGGAGCCGGAGCTGCAGGATCTCATCCGCACCGCGCTCGCCAACAACTTCGACGTCCGCATCGCCGCGCAGCACGTGCTCGAACAGCAGGCGCAGCTGCGCATCACCCGCTCGCAACAATTTCCCACGGTGACCGTCGGCGGCACAGGTATCGGCGCCGATCTGCCCAGCACCTTCGGCAGCAGCAGCATCCCGAGCGGAACCATCGCCGCCGGCAGCTTCAATCTTTCCGCTGCCTGGACTCCTGATTTCTGGGGCCTTTATCGCCGCCAAACCGAAGCCGCGCGAGCGCAGTTGCTGGCGCAGACGTGGGCACAGCGCGCCGTGCGCCTGACCCTCATCCAGCAAGTGGCGGCCGCCTATTTCCAAATCCGCGCGCTCGACGAGCAGTTGGCGATCTCCCAGGAAACACTGAAAACGAGAAAGGAATCTGTCCAGCTCACGAAGACTCTGGAGGAGGGCGGCTCGGTGCCGCTCTCTGACCTGCGCGAAGCTGAAGAACTTGAGTACACAGCCTCCGCACAGATTCCGCAGCTTGAGCAGCAAATTCAGCAGCAGGAAAACGGGCTGCGCCTGTTGCTCGGCCAGGACCCAGGGCCGGTGGCTCACACCGATCCCAGCGCGCTGAATCCTCCGCCGCAAAACCTCCCTGTCGGCCTGCCGTCCAGGCTGCTCGAGCGCCGGCCAGACATTCTCGAAGCCGAACAGCAGCTCGTCTCTGCCAATGCGCAGATCGGCGTCGCTCGCGCCCAGTTCTTTCCGCAGCTGGCCATCAGCGGTTCCGGCGGCGTCGGCGGAGACAGCTTGAGCACTCTCTTCGACCCCAGCGGCCGCCTGATTTACGGCATCGGATCGCTGACCCAGCCCATCTTCGAAGGCGGCAAGCTGCGCGGTCAGCTGCAGTACTCCGAGCACGAGAAGCAGGAGATGCTCATCAACTATCAGAAGACCATCGCCGGCGCCTTTCGCGATGTCTCCAATGCCCTGGTCGCTGTGGACAAGCAGCACGATGCGCGGGAACAGCAGCAGAAGCTGGTCGCCGCAGCCGCGGACGCGACGCGGCTCGCCCGCGTGCGCTATCAGGGAGGCGCTACCAGCTATCTCGAAGTGCTGACCACTGACTCCGACCTCTATTCCGCGCAGCTCACTCTCGTCAACACACAGGAGGGCGAAGCTCTCTCTCTGGTTCAGCTCTATGGAGCGCTGGGCGGAGGCTGGGACTAGCCCGGAGCCCAGCGCCGGTAGCCGCTCTGGCTCTCTGCCGGCCTCACTCCCAAGTATTCACCATCGTGCAGCTCATGCTGGTCATCGCCCCGCATCGATGGTCACGACCAGAGAAACCGTTTGCTGCGTAGCCCCCGACGTGGCAATTACGCTGACGGTCGATGTGGTCTTCTTCTGATTGGCCGCACCGCATCCCGTAAGCAGAGTTACACCCAGGAATGCCACCGCGATTACCATCCGTAGCGGTGGCATACTCCAATCTCGGCAGCGTTTGCCTCGAGAAAAATGACGTTCCCTGCGCCGAGAAAATGTACCGGGATGCCGTCAGCAGGCTCGACGCTTATTCGGCTAACAGTTTTAATGACGCTGTGGCCCATCTGAAGCTTGGGCGGGCTCTGCTCCGTGAAGGCCGCTATGCCCAGGCCGAACCTGAGTCAATGTTCGGCTACAAATATCTCGTAGCGAACGTCGCTCCAAACGACCATTTCTTAGTCATAGCGCGCAAGGATCTGGCGTCCATTTACGATGGGCTTCACGATCCGGCGAAGGCCGCGCAGTTTCGTGCTGAATTAGAGGCCGCTGCGCAACCTGTCGAAAAGTAACTCTTCGCTTCGAAGCTGTCTCGCTTCAGATTAAAAATGCTTGCAGGTCCGTGCAGGATGACCACGGGACGGGTAAAGATTCGTGGACGCACGTTGGCCCTCTGGTTGGCAAGGGCGTGGGCAGCTCTGTCGTTCGTCTATGGAACAGCAGACTTCTATCACCTCTATCCCGCATGTAACTGCACCGGACGAGTACTTCGGCATTCTCTACGATCCCCTGCTCATATTTGGGGCGCAGCGTGGATAGCATATCTGCAGCTGCCCAGGGTGAGGGCGCGTTTCGGCAGTCGCTCGTACTCGAGATAGCCGCACGGGAAGTATCGTCTGCAATGCCTCCCTTACGAGCGCCAGCACTCGCGACCCGGCAGGGGTGATCGCCGGGACGCCGGTATCCATCCAGAATGCGTCCTGTGATCAAAACAGGGTGCGGGAAGCCGACAAACCGACAACAATCCGCGATCAGATTGGAGCCGCCTTATGGAGCTGCGGGGACGACCTCCCATGGCGAAGCAACCGTACCGGGGCTGCCACTGCTGGTCTTTGTGATCCCGTTCATGAGCCAGACTTCGACTTCACCGGTGCTGGTGTTTTGCCACAAAAGGTCGGCTTTACCATCTCCATTGAAATCGGCAGCGCCCACAACGTTCCATGGGGGGGCGATGGTGGCGACGACTCCCTGGCTGGCCACCGCGATCCCGTTCATGAACCAGAATTTAACCTCCCCGGTGGTGCTGTTCCGCCACACGATATCGGTCTTGCCATCCCCATTGAAATCGCCAAC
>DATHQV010000002.1:0-41625 GCA_035482355.1 Acidobacteriaceae bacterium
CATGGCGAGGGTGCAGTAGTTGGTGGCGTCGACGGCGTTGAAGATGAGCTTTTGTTCGAGGAGGCGGAAGCGCTCGGCGACGAGGCCGGAGGACTGGGTGATTTTGACGTCGCGGAGGACGCGGGCGGTGAAGCGTCCGCAAAGGGTGGGCTCTTCGATGGAGATGGGATAGGCAGCTAAAGAGCGGTCAGCGTTCGTCTGGTCAGCGAGGGGCCGGTCAGCGGCGGGAGATTCGGCCGCGAGCGTTGCATCGATGGGACGCAGTGGCAATCCATAGATGGTGGCGGCTTCGCGAGCGATGCCGTAGTGGTTCATGGCGTCGACGCGGTTGGTGGTGATGTCCATTTCGAAGAGAGAGCCGTGCGCGCCGAGATCGAAGACACCTTCGACGGCGATGCCGCGGAGGGTGAGGTCGTCGGCGAGGATGCGGTCGGAAGCGGTGATGCCGGGGACGAATTCGCAGAGCCAGGAGCTGAGAATCTTCATGCGAATTGCTCCAGAAACCGCAGGTCGCCGGAGTAGAGGAGGCCGATGTCGCCGATGCCGTACTTCATCATGGCGACGCGGTCGATGCCCATGCCGAAGGCGAAGCCGCTGATCTTCTTTGGGTCGTAGGCGGGCTGCTTCTGCTGGACGAAGCCGAAGACGGCGGGGTCGACCATGCCGCAACCGAGCAGTTCGATCCAGCCGGAGTGCTTGCATTTGCGGCAGCCGCTTCCCCCGCAAAAAGGACAACTGATCTGGACGTCGGCGCTGGGTTCCGTGAAGGGGAAGAAGGACGGGAAGAAGCGCGTTTTGACGCTGGAGCCGAAGAGCGCCTTCATGGCGAAGTCGAGGGTGCCCTTGAGATCGGCAAAGGTGATGTTGGTATCGACGCAGAGGCCTTCGACCTGGTGGAAGATCGGCGAGTGGGTGGCGTCGGCCGCGTCGTTGCGGTGCACTTTGCCGGGGATGACGATGCGGACCGGCGGGGGCTGCTGCTCCATGGTGCGGATCTGGACAGGCGAGGTGTGGGTGCGCATGAGCAGGCGGTCGCGGAGGGGCTTGCGCTCCTGGCCGGCGACGACGAGGGTGTCCTGGGTGTCGCGCGCGGGATGGCCCGGGGGGAAGTTGAGGGATTCGAAATTGTAGTAGTCGGTTTCGACTTCGGGGCCGACGCCGACGGAATAGCCCATGTGCTGGAAGATGGCGACGATCTCGTTCCAGGTGCGGATGAGGGGGTGCTCGGCGCCGAGGGAGCGGCAGGTGCCGGGGACGGTGATGTCGATGGCCTGGGCGTCGAGCGCCGCGGCGGGAATGGTGGTCTCGGCCTGATCGAGGCGCTGCTCGATCTGGGACTTGAGAGTGTTAAAGCGCTGACCGATGAGCTTTTTGGCGTCGGAGGGAGCGGATTTGAGCCAGGCATCGCTGATGGATTTGAGGCGGCCCTGTTTGCGGCCGAGCCACTGGAGGCGGAACTGCTCTTTTTCTTCGGGCGAACGGAGAGACTGGGCCGAGGCTTCGACTTCGCTCGCGATGGCGGCGAAGGCCTTGTCGAGTTCCGGCTCGCTCCAGCCGGGTAGAGGTGGAATTGCTTCGTCCTGCATGATTCTCTAGATTGTAGCGGGTAGATCGAACAGGGAATGTAACCTGGAGCCGCTGCGGATGGACCCGCGTCATAAAAAAAGGCCGCCCAAGGTGGGCGGCCTTTTCCTGCGATCCACATCCTTACTCCCCGTGGTTCGTCGCGTTCCCGTTTGCCGGACCGATGCCAACCTGCAAAAGCGTGCCCGCCGTCAGCTTCAGATCCCCGTCCTTCTTTACAAACGTTCCTGAAGCATCCCCCTGCACCTTCGCATGCAATTCAATGTGATTCAGCATCCTGGAGTCCTGATCGATGGTCTCCGTACTGCTCACATGCCGCGGCGCCTCGCTGACGTCATTCACGCCGTACGCAGATGCCTTATTCGCGCTATCCGGATATGCGCTCAGGAGCGTCACCTTCACCGGAATCTGCTTGCCGTCCTTCGTCTGGGCGGTTGTAAACACCAGGGTCAGGCTCGACGGGCCGCCTTTTGCCGGCTCTACTTTCGTCACTGTGCCGGTCAGCTGCGTCCCTCTCCCCAGCTTCACCCCATCGGCCGTCTTCACGCCTTCGTCCAGGCGCGCCGTTACCGTCTCGCCCTGCTTTGCTGACTTCGAGTCCAGCGCATGATCCAGACGCGCATTCACCCCAACCAGATCCCAACTGCGAACCGGTTGCGCTGTGCCCGCGGATTGCCCGAACGCCGCACCCGCAAAAACAAAAGAGGCTGTCGCCAGCCCCACGGAAACACTCTTTATACATCTATTCAAACGCATACAATAGCTCCTTTGCTTGCCGCGAAAATAACCTGTCGCGCAGTGTGAACAGCAGCGCGCACCTGCAGCGAGCCGTACCCCTTCTTTACATTCCCGGATTCGCTGTATGCGCAGTTCGACGTGCGCCCGTTCACGATTGTCGCAGCGTGCCGCGCGCCAGGATGAGAATTATTCCTGCAGTTTCACCCTATGGTAATGGGGCGATTTTGCAACTTTTTCGACGGTTGCAACCGCGGCCAGGGATCAAGGCCAAATGCAGGGCCGCGCCGTGTTTTGGGCTGGATTTGCGGTCGAGCCATGACACGATGCGCGTGGGCTCAAGCCCTTTGATTATTGGCCGTCTACGGCACGAGTAAACTCGTGACCTGATACGAGACGTGGATTTTCTCGCAGGGTTTGAGGTCGTTCCATGACTCGGGATTTCGGCATAGGGTCGAGCCATGCACCTCCAAAAGTAAGGGAGCTACACTATCGTCATGATTCGCTCATACCAGGGGCATACGCCGGTGATTCCGGCGTCTTGCTACATCGATGTTTCGGCGCAGGTGATTGGGGATGTGGAGCTGGGCGAGCACTCCAGCGTGTGGATGAATGCGGTGGTGCGGGGGGACGTGCACTCGATCCGCATTGGCGCGCACTCGAATGTGCAGGATTGCAGCGTGCTGCACGGGATGCGGTACAAGTATCCGGTGATTGTGGGCGACTGGGTGACGATTGGGCACAACGCGACGGTGCATGGATGCGTGGTGGAAGATGCGTGCCTGATTGGGATGGGCGCGACGATTATGAACAACGCGCGGATCGGCGAGGGATCGATTGTGGCGGCGGGCGCGGTGATTGCGGAGAACACGGTGATTCCGCCCCGGTCGCTGGTGGCGGGGGTGCCGGGGAAGGTGCGGCGCGACCTGACTTCAGACGATCGCGAGATGATTTTGCAGTATGCGCGGAATTATCTGGATTACGTGAAGATTTATCTGGAAGAAGAGAAGGGCTGGAAGCAGAGCGGCCTCGTCAAATGAGGTGGCCGCGATGGGTGGGATGGGGTCGGCTTTACCGTTGGCGCGGGATGGCCGAAAATGGTTGTGAGGTCAACTGACGTTTATGCCCCTTTCCGGCGAAGCCATTCGCGTAATGAACCTGGTGGACGATGTGGCAACCACGATGCGCCGCATGCTGGCGCTGATCCCGGCCCTGGATGCTGAAGAGCGCACGCGGGTGAGCGAGTATCTGAAGAACTCGCAACCGGACGAATCCGCCGTACAGGCAGCGCTGGCTCCCCCAAAGTAGGGATCTGCCGACGGCACTCGCCAATCCGTAAAGTTTCTTGGGCGTTTGAACCGAATCGTTAGGTGGAGCGCAGCGCGTGGGCTGGATCCGCGGCGGCGGCGCGCGATGCAGGAAGCACTGCAGCCAGCAAGGCCAGTGTCAGCATGATGAGGACGCTGACCGCGTAGATGGCGGGGTCGGTGGCGGTAACGCCGAAGAGAAAAGCGTTGACCAGGTGCGCCGCAGCGATCGAGCCCAGAACCCCGAGAGCACAACCGAAGCAGGCAATTTTGGCGGCTGACGCAAGGACGAGCCGCGCGATGCGGGCGCGGGGCGCGCCGAGCGCCATGCGGATGGCGATCTCCTGCGTGCGCAGCGAGAAGGTGAACGCGATGACCGCGTAGATGCCCATGGCGGCAAGGAGCAGAGCGGCGAGGGCGAATCCGGAAATAAGGCCCGTATTGAAGCGGCGGGGTGCTTCGACGTTGGTGAGTGATTCGGAAAGCGGCTGCACCGGATCCAGCGCGAGTTGCGGATCGATGCCGGCGACCGTGGACTGAAGGGTTTGGATCATTTGCTCGGGGGGCAAGGCTGAGCGCACCGCGATGAATCCGACGCCCGGAAAGGACAGCTTGAGCGATGCATTCCCAATCAGGATGGCGGGCTGCTGCATGGGAAGATACAACTGATCGCCGGCGGGCTGGTCGGGAGAGCCTACCTTGGTATCGGCGACAACGCCGACCACGGACGCCCACGGCAAACCTTTTTTCGGATTGCCGAGATGGAGGCGTTTGCCGAGAGGGCTCTGGCCGGGCCAGTATTGATCGGCCAGAGTCTGGTTCACGATGACGACGAGGGGCGTGTCCGCGCGGTCCTGGGGGGTGAAGTAGCGGCCGGAGACAAGCGGAATGCTGAGAGCGCGGAAGTAGTCGCCTTCAACAATGATGAACTGCGAAAACTTCAACTTCCAGGCAGCGAGCGGCACACCTTCAACGGTGTAGGTCGCTCTCGAGGCGTTGTCCGTCGAGGGCAGCGAATTGCCCACGCCCACGGCGGTGATGGAGGGTTTGGCGGCGAGGTTGTCGATCAACTGGCGATTGAAGTTATGGACGGCGGTGTCGGTTGGATACTGGCGGGCGGAGAGCTGATATCCGGCGATGAGAACGTGATCGGGGCGGAATCCAGGATCGACGGCGAGCATTTTCTGATAGCTACGGAGGAAGCCACCGGCCACGGTGAGCAGCACCAGAGCAATCGCGATTTCTGAGATGACGAGGATGGAGCGAAGCCATCCCTGGCGCGCGCTGCCGGTACCGGCGCGGGTATCGGTCTTGAGATTATCGAGCAGGTTGGTGCGGACCGCGGCCCACGCGGGCGCGAGGCTGCACGCGATGCCGGTGACGACAGCGAGCGTGAGCGCGAATAGCGCGACGGCGGGATTGATGGCAATGGAGCCGATGCGCGGCATGGACTCCGGCAGCCAGTGCAGCGTGGCGCGCAGCGCAGCCGCGGCTAGGGCCAGACCGAGCAGGCCTCCGGTGAGACTGAGAAGGACGCCTTCGCTGACACATTCGCGGATGATGGCGCGCGGAGGCGCTCCCAGGGCGAGGCGGACGGCATGCTCGCGGCGGCGGCGCACGGCGCGGACCAGCAACAGCACGGCCACGTTGACGCAGGCAATGAGCAGCACGATGGAGACGGCGAGGAAAAGGGTGCGGAGCAGAGGGCGCGCATCGCCGACGAGGGTTTCGCTGAGCAGCCGCGCGTCGCCGCGAATATGCAGCGCGGACATGCTCGGGGGATAGTCGCGCATGACCTGCTGGGTCACGCGATTGGTATCTTCGACCGCCTGGGAGACGGTGACGCCGGGTTTCAAGCGGCCCAGGATGTGGAATCCGAAGACGCCGGTGGAGTCGTCGGAAAGTTCATCGGGAGTGAGGCTGAGCGGCACCCAGACCTGGGATTGATTGAGGCGGCCGGGCTGCAAAGGAAACTCGAAGCTGCGCGGCATGACGCCGATGATAGTGTAGTTCCTGCTGTCGAGGGTGATGATGCTGCCCACCGCGGCGGGATCGCGGTGGTAGCGATTCATCCACAGGGCATAGGAAATGACGGCGAAGGGTTGATGGCCGTCTTCTTCCTGCTGCGTGAAGACGCGGCCGAGTGCGGGCGCTACGCCGAGGGTGGGAAAGATGCTGGCGTTGAGGCGCGCTCCGTTAATTTGTTCGGGAATCTCGCGGCCCGAGAGGGCGTATTGGGTCTCGCTATAGCCGCCGGTGGATGCATAGGCGGTCGTGGCTGTGGAGTAGGTGCGGATTTCGCGCGCAGTGACGGGCGTCCCCGGGTTGTTGCCGAGATGATCGCCCAACAGGACGAGGCGGTCAGGCTGAAAGAACGGGAGCGGGCGGAGAAGAACGCCTTCGACCAGCGAAAAGATGGCCGTGGTGGCGCCGATGCCGAGAGCCAGGGTGAGGACGATGGTGAGGCTGAACGCCGGAGCCTTGCGCAACTGACGGAAGGCGAAGCGGAGGTTTTGAACGAGTGGAGACATGAGCCTCTCCGGTCGCCCATCGTCGAGGACAGACGAGAATTTCACTATACGCAAAGCGAGGGTGCACGCGCCCGGAGAGGGGATTGCAGCGGTAAACATTTGCGCATCCGGGGGGAGTGAGCGGAACACGCGGTGGGCGGCGAGGAGACCGGGGAAACAAGGACGGATCATCGCGTTTGACCGCGCCAGTCGCGGGGCCAGGGCACTGCGGGGTGGAGGAACCCGTAGTGCGATCGATGAAGCGGACCCGCGCTATGGATGTGGCAATTTTCGTGCAGGGAAAGGGGTAGCCAGGTGTCTCTGCCGGGAAGGTATCGGCATGCGCACTGCTTCCAATCTCCGAGGTTGCTCCCATGTGCTTCAGCCGATATGTATGCCTTTCTGTCACGGCGGTCCTTTCCGCTGCCGTGCCTGCCTTTGGTCAAACCTGCTCCGAGCCTGCGAGCGCCGGCGTGAACGTCTGCTCGCCGGGGCAGGGAGAGAATGTCACGCCTCCGGTGACATTCATCGCAGCCGGCACCGGCGCCAGCGGGTCCGTCAACCATTTGGAGTTATGGATCGACGGCACCAAGATCGGAAACTATAGCGGCTCGACGATGGACGCGAGCGTGGCGGAGGCAGTTGGTTCGCACACGGCGACGGTGATTGAAGTCGACTCGAAGGGCGACTACGTGAAGTCGGCACCGGTGACGTATGCGGTGGGCGAGACGTCGGGCGGATGCACTGCGCCGAGTTCTCCGGGAGTGAGTGTCTGCGAGCCGGCCCAAGGATCGGCTGTGGCCTCGCCGGTGAAGTTTGACGCGGCGGGCACGGGCGCGAGTGGGGCCGTAAACCATCTGGAACTGTGGATTGACGGGACGAAGATTGGCAACTATTCGGGCGACTCGATGGACACGAATGTGACCGTCGCGACGGGTTCGCACGCGGCGCAGGTGGTGGAGGTGGACTCGGAGGGGGACTTCGCGAAGTCGCCGGTGGTGGACTTTACGGTCAGTACAACGGCCGCGGTCGCGTGGTTGTATGCGGGGAATCAGGAGGCCGACGGGTACGAACCGCCTCCGCCTCAGCTAAGCTATGCGCCCATTCAGGCAAACGGGAATACGGGTAGCGCCGGATCCGTTAACTTGCCGGAATACGTGGAATTCAAGATGGCGGCGAATGGGAGCTATCTGTTCGTGCCGTTTTCCGATGAAATTGATGCGTTCAGCATTCAGGCGAACGGAAGCCTCAAGCAGGCGGCCATCACGAAGGGAGGGGCGCAATACGTTTATCCGGACCGCACAGGGAAAACGCTGTACGAGGCGAACCCCACCTCTCTAGCCGCGTACAGTATCGGGGCGAACGGCAGCCTGACGCTGGTGAATAAGGTATCAGCCGACTTTCCAACCTTCGAGGCAAATCTGTCGTTCACGGCGAATAATGCCTATGCCTATTCGACCTATTGCAACAACGGCAACTCACCGGTTTTCTATGGGTTTTCGCGGGCTTCGAACGGGGCGCTGACGGAATTCAATCCCCAGGTCACCTTGCCTGCGGCGCCGAGCGGTATGGATTACTGTCCGTTCGGCGCAGCGACGCCAGACAGCAGCCACGTGGTAATCGCGCTGGACGAATATGACAAGTCCAACCAGCAGTTCGTGCAGTCGCAACTGGCGGTCTACACCATTGAATCGAACGGAACGCTGAAGACGGCGAATACGTCCTCTTCGATGCCGACCCTCGCTTCGAATGCCGGCGCTTACGCCTTCGATCCAACCGGGACGTGGCTGGCGATGGGGACCGGAGACGGATTGAACATCTACAAATTCAGCGATGGCACGCTGACATTCACCGACAGCGTGTCGCTGTATACGGGGGTGGTTCAGTTGTCCTGGGACAAGAGCGGCCATGTCTACGTAGTGGGACAGACGTGCTGCGGAGGCACGGCGGTCTATAACGTATCCAGCGAAGGGAAACTGACGCCCGCTCCCGACGACGGGACGTATGGCGGGGGCCTGGGAGGCGGCCTGATCTGGGCAGTGCAGTCCGCGCCGTAGGATGCGACCAGGAAACCGAAGGGGTGGCCTCTCTGGCCACCCTTTTTTATGTGCAAAAAATAGCAGTCCGGGAGATGGCAAGAGATTGCGCAGAGGGCGCGATGGAACTGGGACAGCGTAGCCCTCATCCCGAATGCAAAAAGAACCAGCGCAGCCGCACTGGCAGCGGCTGAGGCAGGCATTGGGCGGGATTCGGGGCGAGGAATTTGAATGGACGCGTCTGCCGGGGAAGAGCGGCCCTCGGCGTGCAAAAAAGGAGGGGGAGACTGGTGTCTCCGCTCGGACGGCAATGGGCACCGTCTCCCCTTTCTGAGGTCAATCCCCATGGGTTTGCGTCACTTCATCCCACTGGTTGTGGCGGCCATTCTGCCTGCTCTCCCAGCCTTCGCTCAAACCGATTTCACCTACCAGCAATATGCCCCTGCGAATGGGGGCGATCCGTACATTGCGGCCCCGAACTCGCACTCCGCGGACTTCAACAACGACGGCTTGGCCGATGTGCTGTCACCGGTGGTCTATTACGTATGCTCCAGCGGGACCTCGGGCACGACGTGTTACGCGCATTACGCGCTGTACCTCTACCTGAACAACGCTGGCACCCTGGCTGCACCAAAGCAGTTGCCGATTACGCTGAACGATGTGCCGGCGGGCATCGCGATCTCAGACTTCAACGGCGATGGCAACCTGGATATCGCGGTGCTCTCTCCGACCGGCATGGTGTCGATGCTCTATGGCAACGGAGATGGAACCTTCACGGCGCCGGTGAACATCACGCTGCCGACCGGTTCCTACAACTCGCTGGTGGAAGCCGATTTCGACGTCAACAATACGCAGGATCTGGCGGCGCTAAACACGAATGGCACTCTGGTGCTGCTGTTCAACGATGGTAAGGGCAACTTCACGCAGCAAACGACGACGATTGACGCGCCGCCTTCGGGGTACGCCGATACGAATTTGGGCGTCGGCGATTTCAACGCCGACGGGCGGCCGGACATCGCGTGGGTGCAGGAAGGCGATGCGAATCAGACGGACAACTACATTTACAGCGCGCTCAACACAGCGAAGGGCGTCTTCAGCACCAAGCATGAGCTGGGCAGCACCATGCCGGGCTTCGGGAATCTGGTGGTGAACGACCTGGATCTGGATGGGAAGAGCGACGTGATCGTGTGGACCTCGCAGCTCTCTGAGAACTGCTGCCAGCCGTTGGCAGTCACTCTGTACTACGCGAACGGAGACGGGACGTTCACCTCGAGCGTGCTGGAAGAAACGACGGTCTCCGACGTGGGCGTGACGGACTTTAATGGTGATGGGTATCCCGACATTCTGCTTTCGAGCCAGATGGGCTTTACGGTATTCACCGGCAATGGGAACCGGACGTTTACGAACCAGGGCCAGAACACCTCGCTGCCGGGGAATTCGGATCAGATCGGCATCGGCTTTTACAACAGCGATAACCGCATGGACTGGGTGACCCAGAATGGCGCTCAGGCCAGCGAGAACTCGGCTGATTACATCTATGAGGTGCTGAACCAGAACGGACAGGGGGATTGCTCGTATCCGAGCACCCCAAACGTAAACTTCTGCGAGGCCACGCAGAATGGGAACACGGCGGTGGTGCGGGGCACGGCCCGCGCGCAGACGCAACCAGTGCGGCACATTGAATTGTGGGCCAACGGCGAAAAGCTGTATCAGGTGTTCTCCGATGAGTTCAACGCAACACTGGATGTGGCGCCGGGAACGCGGATCACGGCAGTTGAAGTGGAGGCAAACGGCGCGATGCGAAGCACGACGGTGACGGCATCCGCCCCGAACACGTGCCCGGCGTTCGGTGCGCCGGGGGTCAACGTTTGCAAGCCGACACAGGGTGAGAACGTGGCGTCGCCGGTGGAGTTTCTGGCTACGGGGACGGCGGCCAGCGGCAGCACGGTGAATCACCTGGAACTATGGATCGACGGCACGAAGATCGGAAATTATTCTGGCTCGACGATGGATACGACGGTGGCTGAGCCGGCAGGATCGCACACGGCTACGGTGGTCGAAGTGGACTCAAAGGGGAACTACGTGAAGTCGACGCCGGTGACGTATACGGTGGGCGGAACGTCGGGGTTGTGTTCTGCTCCCAGTTCGCCCGGGGTGCACGTATGCGCACCGACAGCCGGCAAGAGCAGCGCGTCACCGGTCTCGTTCCTGGCCGCCGGGACGGGCGCCAGCGGATCCGTCAATCACATGGAGTTGTGGATTGACGGCACGAAGATCGGGAACTACAGCGGCGGAAACCTGGGGACCTCCGTGTCTGAGGCGGCCGGTTCACACACGGCAACCGTCGTTGAGGTGGATTCGAAGGGGAATTACGTAAAATCCACGCCGGTCACGTACACGGTGCAGTAACGAGCGAGGTTCGCGGCAAAGAGAAGGATCTATCCATTTGCCGCAAAGCCAAAAGGCGGCCGTGATGGCCACCTTTGCTTTTTTGAGCAGAAACCCCCGGGGGTTAAAAGGCGGTAGGAAGTTGCGTATCCCGTGCAGACGGATGCGTGGCGCGCTGCGTTCCCTGCCGCCGCGTAAGCACATGCGAATGAGACATTTGTACGGGGTAAGGCGCTACCGGTAAAGTTTCGCGCGACTGGTGACCGTCGTGCAAGTAAAGACGCAGAGACTGGTGTCTCCGCTCGGACGGCACTGGGCACCGGCTCCCCCTTTCTGAGGTCAATTCCGATGCGCGCGCGTCAATTCATCCCTCTGGTCCTGGCGGCCAGTCTGCCTGCTCTCCCTGTCTTCGCTCAAACCGATTTTCAGTATCAGCCCTATGCAACTCCGAGTAATGTTGGAGTCGCACTCACCGCTCCTTACAGCCACGTTGCCGATTTTAACGGTGACGGTTTTGCGGACGTACTGGCCCCGAGCACCCAGACGTGCACGAACGGCACGTGTATGTACAACGCCGGACTTTTTCTCTACATGAATAACGGGAGCGGCGGACTGGATGCGCCGGTGAGGCTGGCGGCGACGCTGGAGGGGGGATCGTTTCTCGATGTGGCGCAGCAAGTGGTGGTCTCCGACTTCAACGGCGACGGGAAGCTGGACATCGCTTTGCTGAATAACGACACGGGGATCACGATTTTGTACGGGAATGGGAACGGGACTTTTCAGACACCAGTGAACATTTCGCTGCCAGCCAGTACGCAGGGTTATGCGACCCTGGCAGAGGCGGACTTCGATGTGAACGGCACGCAGGACCTGGCAGCGATGACCTATGACGGCAAGCTGGTTCTGCTGTTCAACGATGGGAAAGGAAACTTCACGCAGCAATCGGTGACCATCGATACGGTGGCTTCGGGAATCGAGACGACATCGCTGACGGTTGGAGATTTTAATGCCGATGGGCGGCCGGACATCGCATGGGTCGAACAGAGCTTTTCGAGCGGATCTACTGATTTTGTGATGAGCGCGCTGAACACGGCTAAAGGCGTCTTCAGCGCGAAGCACGAAGTGGGCGGTCTGCAGGGTACTTCGTACAATCTTGCATTTGTCCGTTCGGCGGATCTGGATCTGGACGGGAAGAGCGACCTGGTGGCGTGGGAAGTGCAAATCGTGGAGGATTGCTGCAGCGATTTGCCGGTGATGGCTTACTACTCGAACGGCAATGGGACGTTTACCAGCGGCACAACTGTGGCTTCCACCTCCTCAGAGGACGTGGGGGTAACGGACATCAACGGCGACGGCAATCCGGACATTCTGATTGCGGGATATGAGGGCGTGGAAGTTTACACCGGCAACGGGAACCGGACGTTCACCGATGGTGGAACGTATACATCGTTGCCCGGCGGGGCGGCCCAACTGGGCTTTGGTTTCTTCAGCGACACGAACCGGGTGGGATTTGCGGCGCCGAACGACGATGCGTCGAACTCGAATGATCCCGACGACTTTTACCTGGTGCAGAACGACAATCAACAGCTGACTTGTCCTTATCCGACGAGCGCGGGTGTGAGCTTCTGCCAGGCCGCAGGCGGAGGAGACTCAGTTCTGGTACGAGGCACAGCACGCGCGCAGACACAACCGGTACGGCACATCGAACTGTGGGCCAACGGAAAGAAGCTGTATCAAGTATTCGCTGATGAGTTCGATGCGACGCTGAATGTGCCGGCCAACACACCCATCACCGCGGTGGAAGTAGAAGCGAACGGGGCGACGCGGAGCACGACCGTGACGCCGACACCGGAACAAACCTGCGACGCTCCCAGTTCGCCGGGCGTAAATGTTTGCAAGCCGACGCAGGGCGAGGATGTGGCATCGCCGGTGGAGTTTCTGGCTGCGGGCAGGGGCGCCAGCGGCAGTGTGAATCATCTGGAGTTGTGGATCGACGGCACGAAGATCGGTAATTACACTGGCGCAACGATGGATACCACGGTAGCCGAGCCGGCAGGATCGCACGCAGCCACGGTGATTGAAGTGGATTCGAAAGGCAATTATGTGAAGTCGACGCCGGTGACGTATACGGTGGGCGGGACGTCGGGCAACGGATGCACGGCGCCGAGTTCGCCTGGAGTGCATGTGTGCGCGCCGACGGCGGGCGAGAGCAGCGCGTCGCCGGTTTCGTTCCTTGCTGCCGGGACGGGCGCTAGCGGATCGGTTAATCATCTTGAGTTGTGGATCGATGGCACGAAGATCGGCAACTACAGCGGCGGAGACCTGGAGACTTCGGTGTCCGAGCCGGCTGGGTCGCACACGGCTACGGTGATTGAAGTGGACTCGAAGGGCGCGTATGTGAAGTCGACGCCTGTGACTTACAGCGTGAAGTAACGAACGACGTTCACGGCGGACGGAAGAACTTGTCCGTTGGCCGCAAAAGCAAAAAGGTGGCCGTTGTGGCCACCTTTGCTTTTTGCGCTGGATCCTGACTCGGATCAGCGTGGGAATCAGATGCGCATGGGCATGATGATGTAGCGGTACTTGTACTCGTCGGAGCCGTCTTCGGGGCGCATCTGGCCGGCGGACTGGGCGTCGCGGAATTCGAGACGGACTTCGCCGGTGTTGCCGATGGCCTTCAGGAAATCGATGAGATACACCGAGTTGAAGCCGACGACGATGGGATCGAAGGTGTAGGGCGTCTCGATAGTGTCTTCCGATTCTCCGGAGTCGGTGGAGGAGGAAGTGATCTTCACTTCGTTCTGCTCGAGGCGCATCTTGATGGCGCCGGAGCGTTCGTCGGCAAACTGCGCAACGCGCTGGATGGATCCGGATAGATCTTCACTGCGCAGGATGACGAACTTGTTGTTGTCGCGCGGCATCACAGCTTCGTAGTTGGGGAACTGGCCGGTGAGCTTGCGGCTGGTGAGAACGCGATGGCCGATGCGGAAGAAGAGGGTCGAATCGTCGTCAGCAAAGTCGATGTGCTCGGCTTCGGTATTCGAGAGCAGCGATTGCAGCTCCTGCAGAGCCTTGCGCGGGATGAGGGTTTTCTTTTCGCCGGTGATGCCGGGGAAATTCTCAGCGGATTTCTCGATGTGGGCGAGGCGATGGCCGTCGGTCGAAACCATGGCAATGGACTCGGCCTTGAGGATGAGCAGCGCGCCGTTGAGGGTGTAGCGGGATTCCTCGTTGGAGATGGCAAAGATGGTGCGCGCGATGAGATTGCGCAGCGAGGCGACGGGGATTTTAGTGACGCTGGCCTCAGGGAACTCTGGCACCTGCGGGAAATTGGCGCGGGCCATGCCGACCATTTTGGTGTTGGAGCGGCCGGAGCGAATCTGGACCCAGTGATTCTCGAGCAGCTTGACGGAGATGTCGCCATCGCCAAGGAGGCGGATGTAGTCGTAGAGCTTGCGCGCAGGGATGGTGCAGGATCCGGCCTTCTTCACCTTGGCGGCGCAGGAGGTGCGGATGCTCTGATCGAGGTCAGTAGCGGTGATGACGATGCGGTCGTCATCGGCCTCGAGGAGAAAGTTGGAGAGGATCGGAATCGTCGTTTTGCGTTCGACGACGCTCTGCGTGGCAGTCAGCTCGCGCAGCAGATCCTGACGGCTGACAACGATCTCCATAGTCGCTCCCTGAACGGCTCTTTCCTGTTCCACACTAGCCGGCATTTTGGCTCCCCCGTGGCAGTTTGACTCAATTTACACCATGCGGCGAAACGCTCCGCAAACAATCCATTGTAGAGACAAATGACTGCGATGCGCCCTCTGGAAAACACGGTACGCAGTGTGAGTCGCCGGTCCGGGACGCTTTGCGAGGGGTTGGGGCAGGGGAGGGAGAGCGGAGCGACGGCGACGGGGTACTACAGGTTTTATAAGTACTTCTTTTCTAGTAGCCGTAGTCGTTGTGGGCGGAAAAGTGGAAAGGCGAGGGGAAACCGCGATGGGAGCGGGTGCGGGGACGGTACGAGTTTTCTAAAACCGGTGACGCGCGGAAAGCATAACGAGGAAAGGTGGCTGGAAGGGTCGAAAAAGAGCACAGGATTCCCTCGTTATGAACAGGACGCTCCATCAGGCGTGTGGAAAGGAGCCGCAGTGAGTGGAAAGCGCGGTTCCGAGCAGGCGGGGCTGGTGTATGCGGAGAACGCGGGATGCACAGCCAACGGGTTATCCAGAGATTGCACAGAAGAGAAAGGCCCTGCGGAAAGCAGGGCCTTTTGGGGAGGGCGCGGGGGATGCGGAGTGAAGAAAAATTATTCTCCGTTGCCGGGATTGGTGCTGCCGTGGCCGATGGTTACGCCACCGTTGACGGTTTGGATGTGGACAGTTGGGCCGCCGCCGCCAAGGTCGGTGTCGAGGTGATTCTTGATCTCGCCCTGGACGGTGATGGGGAAATCAACGGATATGCCGCCGTTCACGGTGCTGGTTTCGAGGTGGGCGGAGTAGGGATCGGGAATACGAAGATCGATGCCGCCATTGGTGGTGTTGGCCTGGAGGCCTTCACCCTGCCAGCGATCGCCGGAGAGCGCGATATCGAGTCCGCCGTTGGTGGTGTGGCCCTGGACGTCGCCGGAAAGCTGGCTGAGATCAACACCGCCATTGGTGGTGGAGAAGCGAATGGAGCCATCGAGGCGGGTGAGGTCGATGCCGCCATTCATGGAGTGAAATTCGGCGGCCAGATGGCGGGGCACGCGGAGGTGATAGTCGATGCTGTAGCCGGTGTTGCCGAAGAAGCTGTGGTGCGGGCCATGGTCGCGGACTTCGGCGTTGCCAGTGTCGATGACGACCTGGTTGAGGAGGTTATTCGCAGCTGATTCTGAGGGCGCCCAGGCGGTGACCCTGGCTTCCAACGCGACGTCGGAGCGGTCCTCGCCCGTAACGTCGATGCCACCATTGGTGGTGTCGACAGTGATGCGGCCGGAGGTTAGGGCGAAGGTGGTGCGGCGCATCTGGCAGACGCGCTCCTGGCCCCAGTGATTGCTCTTGTTGTCGGGGCAATCGCCGGACTGCCAGTTGCCGGAAAGTTGCGCGGCGGCGACCCCGCGGGTATGCAGGCGGGAGGACGGTAGCAGCGCTCCCAGCACGACGATGGTGCAGAAGACGAGGACAAACAGGACGAAGCGGCGCATAGCACGGACCTCGGGAGAGGAATACGTGGAAGGAGGCATGGCAGTTCCCCTACTTATTTGAGTCGGAGCCCAGGTAAAAGAAGTGCACGCGGAGTGCCGAATCCTTCGGCGGCAAAAACAGGCGCATCAACGAGTTAGCATTGGGGGATGCGAGCAAGGTGTCCGAATCGGCCGGAAACTGTTCGGGAATGGACAGATGGCGCGGGCGCGGACTAAACGGGCGGACTTAGGGCGCGCCGAGTTTGGCCTTCAATACCGGGATCCAGGCGGTCTGGAGCTGGGGCTTGACGGTTTGGGCGAGGGTCAGCGCGGTTTGGTAATGAGCCCGGGCTTCAGCGGGGCGATGGAGCGCGGCAAGCGCATCGCCCAATGCGACTTGGGGGTTGACGAGATTCGGAGCGAGCGCGACCGCCCGCTGAGCAACGGCGAGGGCCTGGGTGGGCTGCTTCGTATTGAGCAGATCGTTGGCCAGTTCCGCATCGTTGAGCCCGGCGGCCAGGGGAATGGCGAAGTGGCCGTCGTAGACGTACACGCCGTAGTCAATGACCGCCGTGGGCCGGATGTGGCGGAACTGCTCATAGGGATTGAGGGGGCCTTCGCCAAACTCGATGCTGGCGAGATCGCTGTCGCTGATGAGCACGGGACCGTCGACTTCGGTGGGGAGGTTGCCGGGCTGGTGCAGCCACCACAGGGTGTTGGCGGTGGGCAGTCGGCGGCAGGGGATGCCGTAGTCGGCGGGGTCGACGACGCCGTCAGGAAAATAGACGAACCAGCAGGGCGGCTTGGCTGGCGGGGACTTGTGCCCGTTTGGGGACGTCGCAGCAATGGTGAGAGGCTGAATGCCGTGAGCCACGAGGTACGTGCGGACATCGTTGAGCTGCTGTCCCCAGTCGACATTGGCGTCGCTGAGGTAGAGGTGGACTTTCGAGGGGCCTCCCCAGGCGCCGTTTCCGAAGGCCATGTAGGCGGGGTACATCGAGATGGCGTCAGCCGCCTGCCAGGCAACGAGGAGGGCGACAGCAATGATCCAGCGGCGGTTCGAGAAGATGAGCTGGGAGGCTGCGCCTGCGCCTAACACGTAGAGGAAGGGATAGATGGGCAGCAGATGGCGCGCGCCGATATTCATGTTTGACGTGCAGGCAACGCAGAAGTAGAGGACGGCAGGCAGGACGAGATAGAGGATCTCGCGGCGCGCCATGAACCGATGGCGGACGATGAGGCCGCTGGCCAACACGAGGAGAAGCAGTAAAGGCAGCGTCGACTTGATGGCGAAGGCGGTGGGGAAATACAGGAAGTTTCCGTGCGGATAGACGTGGCCGTGGAAGTAGCTGGTGTAGGTATCGGCGGTGATTTTGGTGTCGGCGAGGCCGTAGAGCCAGGCTTCAGGGAAGAGCTTGCACTGGTCAAGCCAGCTCAGAACGTGGACGGAGCGCGGGTTGGCGAGCAGGGGAACGTAATCGGCGAAGGCCGGGTGGAGAACCTGGCCTCGGGGACGCGCGGCAAAGCGCACCCCGTACATGCCCCAGACGATGGCCCAGGAAACGAGGATGATGACGGCAAAGCCCGTGGCAAAGCGCCGGAAAAGCATTCCGCGGCGATCGATGCTCAGCGTTCCGTAGGAAGAAATGGATTCCGGCGCAGCCCATTCGAAGAAGGCGAGCAGCGCGAGCATGGGGAAGACGAGAACGCCGGTGAATTTAGTGACCAGGGCCATCCCGGCGGCGACAGCTACGAGGAGCAGGCCTTTGCGGGACGGGGCCAGGCGCCATCGATAAAAGGCATAGATGGTCGCGAAGATGGTGCAAGCGCAGGCGACGTCGGTGGTGACGAGCGCGCCATGCGCGAGAAAGTTGGGATCGAAGACGAACAGAGCGAGGGCGATGAATCCGGCTTCATCCGAAAACATCTGACGAGCTGCGAAAAAGATGAGCAGAGCGAGAGCGAACGAGAAGATGGAAGCCGCAATGCGCGCGCGCAGCACGATGGCATTTGCGTCGTTATGGAAGAGGAAGTCGTGTCCTCCGAAGAACGCCTCATCTTTGAAGAATCGGCCCTGGAGCGGCGGCACGTTGAGGTGCATTCTGAGTAGAGGGACAGCCGCAACCATTTTGACAAGCGGCGGCACTTCGGGATTGATGCCGTAGTCGGCGTGCTTCCACGACAGGTAGCCGGAGTAGAGATGGTGACCTTCATCCCAGGTGACGGAATTGCGCTGTGAGGAGAGCAGAAGCTGGGTTGCAAAGACATCGAGCAGGAGCAGAACTCCGGCGATGACAACGAGACGGTGCGCGATGCGAGCCATAGACCTCTGACCAGGCAATATAGTCGAGCAGCGCGGGCCCTGGAAAGCGGTTTTTGTTTAATTAAACGTTTGAGCTATTAACCAACCGCGCACACGTGGATTATCGCCGCCGCTCCCAGATCTCCTCGTGGCGATCGTCGCTGAATCGAATGCCGGTGACGCGGCCTTCGGTGTCGCGCAGAAAGACAACGCGGCGCGTGCCGCCGGTGGGATAGAAGAATGTGGTCGCATTCTCGGGCAGCAGCTCAGTGGTTTCGCCAATTGTGTTGCGCTGCATCAGCTTGTTGCCGTCGCGGAAGATGGTGGCGACGACGACGCTCTGATCCTGATACTCGCCGATGTAAGCGTTGTAGAGGTTGGGGTCGATGGTGGCCGGGACGGGATGGATGGGGACGAGGATTTCTTCAGAGGCGGGCACGAGTTTGGGGATGGAGCTGCGGCGCTGGGCGAGGAGCCAGTGCGGGAGCTCCGGCTCGGCGTAGGCCCGATCCCATACGGAGTGTTTGACGCCGGCGTACTCCCAGAAGCGGACATCGCCGCCGGCGGCCTTGAGAGCCTGATACATGAGCTGCGACTGGCGGGGAATCACGATGGGGTCGTCGGCTCCGTGGAAGATCCACGTCGGCGTGCGGCCGATTGCGTGAGCGTATTCAGCGGGGAGGGTGTTGACCTCGTGCCAGCGGTCGGGCTGGTACGACCAGAAGACGCCGCCGCATACGGGCACGATGGCGGCAAAGTGTTTGGGGTAGTTCTTCGCGATCTCCCATGTGCCGTAGCCGCCGAGCGAGAGGCCGGTGAGATAGGTACGGTCGGGGTCGCCGTGGAACTCTTTTACTTCATCGTTGAGCGCGCCTATGGCCATCGCCATCATGTCAGAGTCGGTCCAGTGATGGTGATTGAAGGGGACCTGGGGCATGACGACGACGAAGGGCCAGCGTTCAGGATGGAGGCGGATGGCCTGGGGCAAACCGATTTGGGTTTCGTCCATGCCTTCGGAACCGCGTTCGCCGGAGCCGTGAAGAAAGAGGATCACGGGCCAGAGCTGATTGGGACTCCAGTTTTCAGGGACGTAAACGACGTAGCGATGGAGGACACCGTTGATATCGATCGTGCGGTTGAGGAATCCAGTGTCCTGACGGCGCGGTGCGGCGTGCGCGGGAAGCAGCACAAGGAGACAGAGAGCCAATACCGCGCGAGGGTGCATGGATAAAAACAGGGTATAGGGATCAGGGTGGAGAGAACAGAAAAAATCGGGGAGCGGGGTGTCCGGGAATGGACGAGCGGGACAAAAAGCGGACAGGACGCCGAACGGCGGAATGCGTCGAGCAGGCTGCAAGTGCCGATCCCTGCAACGCTTGGCGCATGAAGACGGATGGCGTTCGGCATGCAGATATGTACCTCGGTGCAATCTGTTCAACGAGTTCCTGATCGCAAAAGGAGAGGGCATGAACGAGGCGTGGACGGACGTGAAGATTGCGGTACGACGGCTGCGGCGGGCGCCAGGCTTCGCGGTGACGGTGGTGGCGACGCTCACCATAGCGATCGCGGCGAACCTGGCGGTATTCGGCGTTTTTCGCGCAATGGTGGCGGGGCCGCTGGGCATGGCGGGTGGAGACAGCCTGGTGATGGTGGTCCAGAAGCCGGCGGGGTACGTCAGCCAGTCCTACCCGGACTATCAGGACCTCAAGACGCGCAACTCGGTGTTCAGCGACATGCTGGCTTACCGGATCGGCGAGGCGGGCGCACGCACGGAGGGGACGGCGCGGAAGAGTTGGGATTACGAAGTGTCCGGCAATTACTTCGACATGCTGGGCGTGCAGCCGGAAGTGGGCCGGTTCTTTCACGCGGCCGACGAGCATGGGCCGAACTCGGCTCCATACCTGGTTTTGAGCGATGCTTTCTGGCACTCGCGATTCGGCGGAGATCCGCACGTGGTAGGAAAGACGGTTGAGCTCGACAAGTATCCTTTCACGATCATTGGAGTGGCGCCAGCGACTTTTCATGGGACGGAACTGCTGATCTGGCCGGACTTCTGGTATCCGATGGTGAACGCGCCGGAAGTGAATGGATACAGCTATCTGGACCGGCGCTTCAACCACACGCTGAGCGTGTTGGGGCGGTTGAAGCCGGGAGTGACGCGGCAGCGGGCGCTGGAAAATCTGAACGCGATCGCGGCGCAACTTGCGAAGCAGTATCCGCAGACCAACGACAGGATGGGGGTTCGGCTGGTCGAGCCGGGCATGTTCGGCGATCAGCTCAGCGGTCCAGGGCGGAGCTTCCTGATGGGCCTGCTGTTGCTGGCGGTGCTGGCGCTGGCCGCGGCCTGCGTGAACCTGGCAAGCATTTTTGCGGCGCGGGCGGCGGATCGCGGGCGTGAGCTGGCGGTGCGTATCGCCATCGGCTCGAGCCGCTGGCGGGTGCTGCGGCAGGTGCTGGCGGAGGCCGCAGTGCTTTCAGTGGCCGGGGGCGGAGTGGGGTTGCTGGCGGCAACGGGTCTGCTGCATTGGCTGAGCGCGTGGCAGCCAATCTCGGAATTTCCGGTGCACATGACGGTGGATGCCGATCCGCGGGTATTTGCGGCGGCTTTGCTACTGGCTGCCGCGAGCTGCGTGTTGCCGGCGCTGCTGACGGCGCGGCAGATTTGGAAGACGGATGCGTTGCAGGCGATGAAGAGCACGACGCAGCCCGTTATGCGGCGGCTGACGCTGCGCGACGGTTTGCTGGGCGTGCAGGTGGCGCTGTGCGCGCTGTTGGTGACCTGCGCGCTGGTGGGGCTGCGTGGAATGCAGCGCTCGCTGCATGCGCCGATTGGATTCGAACCGCAGGGCGCAATGCTGGCGCAGATGGAAATGAAGATGTCGGGCTACAGCGACGAGTCCGCGCTGCCGGTAGAGAAAAAAATGTTGGAAGCGGCGGCGGAGATTCCGGGAGTGACGGCGGTGGGCAGCATCGACGAAGAGCCGTTGAACGGAGGCGGCAGCATGACGCCGGTCTATCGCGCGGGAACGACGGACTTTCGCACGTCGAACTCGGTAGCCGTTCCCAAATACTTCATTGTTACGCCGGGTTACCTGCAGGCGGCGCGTCTGCGTCTGGTGGCGGGGCGCAATATTACGTGGGCTGACGATCATGGGCACCCGGCGGTGGTGCTGATTAACGAAACCATGGCGCGGAAGATATTTGGCAGCGCGCCGGGTTCTGTGGGGCAGCACTTCGCGATGCCGGGTCCGACGGACTACGAAGTGGTGGGGGTGGTGGAGGACGGAAAGTACGATTCGCTGACGGAGGACGCGAAGGCGGCGATGTTCTGGCCGCTGGCGCAGAATCCGGAGAACGAGATCACGCTGGTGGTGCGGTCGCCGCGGGCAACGGCAGAGATTGCGTCCGCGGTGGGGACGATGCTGGAGAAGATCGATCCAACGCTGCCGGTGACGATTGAAAGCTGGCCGGAGGCGATGGAACTGGCGCTGTTTCCGGCACGCGCGGCCACGGTGGCGCTGGGCGTCCTGGGGATACTGGCCGGGCTGCTGGCGGCGACGGGCATCTTCGGTATGGCGAGCTATACGGTGGTGCGGCGGCTGCGGGAACTGGGCATTCGCGTCGCGCTGGGCGCACAACGCAGGCAGGTGCTGCGCGCGGCGGTCGGGCGCACGGTGGTGCTGCTGGGCGCGGGATCGGTGGCGGGGCTGGCGCTGGGGATTCTGGGCAGCAGAGTGCTGGCGAGCGTTGTGTATCAGGCGACGGTCTACGATCCTGTGGTTCTTTTCGGCGCGATGGCGTCGATGGTGGCGATTGGAGCGGCGGCGGCGATGGTTCCGGCGCGGCGGGCGGTCAGAGTGGATCCGGCGGCGCTGCTGCGAGAAGAATAGCGGCGGTTGAACTAGTAGCGCGGGCCCTACAATGGCGGCGGAGGCTTTGAGGGATGAACCTGAATCGCCGCGATTTTTCCCGCCTGAGCGCGATGGCTGCCATGGCGACTGCGCTGCCGCGCGTGGATGCGCAGAATGACGAGAACGCTGCAGGACGGAAGCTGCGCTGGGGCATCGTGGGTCTGGGGCGGATCTCGATGGACCATTTCATGCCGGCGGTGGCGGCGTCGAAGACGGGCAAGCTGACGGCGCTGGTGAGCGGACATCGCGAGAAGGCGGAGAAGCAGGCGGCGCTCTATAACGTGCCGTCGCCGTCGATTTACAGCTACGAAAACTACGACGAGATTGCGCAGAACAAGGACATCGACGCGGTTTATATAGCGCTGCCCAATTCCATGCACGCGGAATACACGATTCGCGCGGCGAAGGCGGGCAAGCACGTGCTGTGCGAGAAGCCGATGGCGACGAGCGTGGCCGATTGCAACGCGATGATTGCGGCGTGCCAGAAGCACCGCGTGAAGCTGATGATCGCGTATCGCTGCCAGTATCAGCCGCAGCATTTGAAGGCGATTGAGCTGATCCGGTCGGGCGCGATCGGCCAGGTGCAGGTGATTGAGAGCGCGTTCGGGTTCCCGATTCAGCCGGGCGAGTGGCGGCTGAATAAGAAAATGGCCGGCGGCGGCCCGCTGATGGATGTGGGGATTTATTCGCTGAATGCGTGCCGGTATCTGTCGGGCGAGGAGCCGGGGGAGATTAAAGCGAACGCATCGATCATCGACAAGGACGGACGATTCAACGAGGTTGAAGAGAACGATGGCTGGACGATGAAGTTCCCTTCCGGCATCCTGGCCAGTTGCACGACGACGTATGCCGGCGATATGGGCGGGGGCGGATACTTCAAGGTGCACGGGGCGAAGGGGTGGGTGGCGATGGAGCCGGCGTTTCCGTACAACGGGATGCGGTTGATGGCGCTCTCATCGGATGGGCCGGACCTGGATATGCCGGACCCGCAGAAGGATCCGGCGCAGTTCACGGTGCAGGCGGATTATTTTGCGGATTGCGTGTGGAACAACCGCGAGCCGAAGACGGATGGGCAGGAGGGATTGCGGGACATGACGATCATCTCGCAGATTTATCAGGCTGCGGGGATGCGGGGGCTCTAACGCCGCTCACAATTCCACGTTCCAGCAGGAAGGCTGCTCGGAAACCGTTCGACGCTGGATGAGGCGATTTAGGCGAGCATAAACGTCGTCCCATGGGACGAGCTTCGCGGCCCTGTTGTCGATGGAAGCGATGCGACGCTCAATTTCATCGCGCCAAGCTTGTTCGACTTCTGGGTTCACTCCCGAATCTCCGCTCCGCAGATTCAATCAGCCGTTCAGCGTTTCCTGCAGCTTGTTGAGGGTGCTGTTCAGGTTTTTGTCTGCGCGGCGCTGCTCGTCGATTTTGCCGATGGAGTGCATCACGGTGGTGTGGTGCTTGCCGCCGAACTGGCGACCGATTTCAGGCAAGGATGCTTCGGTGAGCTGCTTGGCCAGGTACATGGCGATCTGGCGGGGCACGACGACGGCGCGGGAGTTGTTCTTCTGCTTGAGCTCCGCGACGCGCATGCCGAATTGCTCAGCCACGGCGCGCTGGATCGACTCGATGGTGATCTTGCGCACCTGCGTATCGATGAACTGCTTGAGGCACTGCTGCGCGGTGGGCAGCACGATCTCAACTCCATTGAGGCCGCACCACGCGACGAGGCGCACCAGCGCACCTTCGAGCTCGCGAACGTTGGTGCGGACGTTGGAGGCGACGAAGAGGGCGACGTCCATGGGAAGCGTGACGTGCTCGCTCTCGGCCTTCTTCTGCAGGATGGCGACTTTGGTTTCGAGGTCGGGCGGCTGGATGTCGGCGATCAGGCCCCACTCGAAACGGCTGCGCAGGCGGTCTTCAATCTCGGCCAGCTCGCGGGGCGGGCGGTCGGAGGCGATGACAATCTGCTTCATGTTGTCGTGCAGCGCGTTGAAGGTGTGGAAGAACTCTTCCTGGGTGCGCTCTTTTTGCGAGAGGAACTGGATGTCGTCGATGAGCAGCACATCCACGGTGCGGAACTTGTCGCGGAAGCTGGTCATCTTGTCGTAGCGCACTGAGCTGATCATCTCGTTGGTGAACTTTTCCGCGGAGACGTAGGAAATGGACGCGCCGGGCATGCGCAGTTTCACTTCATGACCGATGGCATGCATCAGGTGGGTCTTGCCCATACCGACGCCGCCGTAGAGGAAGAGCGGGTTGTAGGCCTTGGAGGGCGCCTCAGCGACGGCGAGGGCGGCGGCGCGGGCAAACTGATTGCCGGCTCCGCAGACGAAGGCGTCGAAGGTGTAACGAGGATTGAGTTGCGCGGCTGTCGACCAGTCGAAGCGCGCCTGCTGCGGGCCGGGATGCTGGCTGGAACGATTGCCGGAGCCATTGGCCTGCATGTTGGGAATCTGCGTGGACGAAGGAGCGAAGCCGCCGTCCTCGCGAACCCGGGGGACGGTGGGATCCTCGTCGGGGGTAATGAAATTGACGTCGTCCAGTTCCAGTTCGAGATTTTCGATGGCTTCCTGGATCAGATCGCCGTAGCGATCGCCCACATGGCGGAACTCAGGCGTGGGGATCCGCACAAACAGGACGCGCTCGCGCACATAGCTGTAGCGCGTGGGCTTGAGCCAGGTGTCATACGATTGGCGATTGATTTTCTTTTCGAGTGCCGCGAGGATTTGAACCCACGGATTAAGAACGACGGACGGGGTAACGGCGAAAGACATGCGCAATCCTTTTTGCAAAACGTCCGGGAGCGGAAGCGACCAACGGCCGAAAATCGGAAATGCCCAAGGTTAACCCTGTGCTGTGGAAACAAACAGGGCGAGTTCAGGGGCAGATCCGTAAAGGCCGGGAAAGACTCCGCTCTGTCAGGCAGCGGAGTTTTGGTCAGGTTCTTCCGACAACCGCAGGGCGCCGAAAAAAACTTAAGTGAACGTTGCCGATAGTAGCACAGTCGAGAGGCCATGCAAACGTGTCGGAAGGGAGAAAATTTCTCGTCAAAATAAGTTGCACCAGACGTGGTGAAAATAGGGGAGCGAGTGAAGTTTTTGCTGGCGCGGAAGCGATGGGATATACTTGATTCTTGCCGCCCGAAGGCGTGTTGTGCGCAGTTGAGTGGCCCATGGGATTCGGTTGTGCTGGTCAAGCCGGGCTGATGCCCGCGACACGCAGGCCGGAGAATCCGATCCAAAAGTTCAGGAGTCACCGTTTCCATGCCGAAACGCACATTTCAACCCAACCGCCGCAGCCGCTCCAAGACGCACGGCTTTCGCAGCCGCATGAAAACCAAGAGCGGGGCCGCGGTCCTGTCACGGCGGCGCGCCAGGGGCCGCAAGCGTGTTTCCGTAAGCGCGGGGTATCGCGACTAAGGTTCCGCTGGTTTTTCCCGTTCAGCAAGGCGGCGATCCGCTGCCTCTCCCCCAAAGTGAGACGGAATGGAGATATGCCGGAGGCAAGGTTCGACTGGCGCAGCACCCGTCTGCGGAAGCACGCAGACTACCAGCGCGTCTATCGGGAGAGCCGCAGGCATTCGTCCGCTTCGATGACCTACTTTTTCCGTGCACGAGAAGCCGGCGAACCGCCAAGTGTCGCCCCGCGTATTGGATTGACGACGGGACGCGTGCTGGGTGGCGCTGTGGAGCGCAACCGGATTCGGCGGCGCATGCGCGAAGCAGTTCGGATGCATGTGGTGGAATTGCCGCAGCGCATGGATGTGGTGTTGCATCCGCGGAAACAGGTGCTGGAGATGGAATTCGCGCGGCTGGAGAACGAAGTGTCGCGGATATTCGCTGCGGTCGCAGCGGCTGGAGCGAAGGCATGAACCGCGCGCAGGGACGATGGGCAAATCTGAGGGCCAGCATGGCGCAGGCGCTGCTCGCGGTCTACAGGGCCGCGGTTTCGCCGCTCCTGCATGCCGCGGCCGGGGCGCAGGGCGCTTGCCGTTTTCAGCCAACCTGCTCAGAATATGCAGCGATTGCGGTTGCGGAGCATGGAGTGATTCGCGGGAGCCTGATGGCGGCCTGGCGCGTGCTGCGCTGCAATCCCCTGAACCGCCTGCGCAATGGCGGAGGATTTGATCCAGTGCCGGCAAAAAGAACAGAAGCCATGCGGGCCGCACCGGGAACCCTGGTACCGCAGATCAGAGAGTAGGAAACGGAAGCCTTGGCAGAGATACAAAATCCCAATCAACAGGGCGGCAGCGGCGGCGGCGGGTCCGATTCGCGCTCGCTCTTTGGCTTCATGATCGTGTTCGTGCTGATGGTGGTGGCCTTTCAGATTTGGGGGCCAAAGAAGCCGCAGCCGGAACCCGAGCACAAAAACCAGCCCACGCAAACTGCGACGAATCCAGCCGCGGCACCGGAGCCAGACGCCCCGGTGCAGGCAGCCGCTCCCGATAAGCCGACTGCGAAGGGAAAGGCCGCAAACAGAAAAGCTGAGAGCGCAGCCTCGGTTACGGTGCAGGCTGCCGACGCGACCGAGACTGTTGTCGAGAACGAACTGTACAAAATCGTCTTCACCAACCGCGGCGGCGAAGTGAAGTCGTGGATTCTGAAGAAATTTACGAATGACGACGGTGGCCCGCTCGATCTGGTGAATGTTGATGCAGCGGGAAAATTCGGATTGCCGCTGTCGCTTTATACCTACGACCCGAACCTGCGCAGCACGCTGAAGTCCGCGCTGTATGTGCCGTCGGCGACGGGCACCCTCACTGCTCCCACCGCGCTGAGTTTCGATTATTCCGCCGGCGGCCTGACGGTACACAAGACGTTTCGCTTCGATTCCAGCTATGTCATCCATGCCGATGTATCGGTGACACAGAACGGCGTGCCGGTGACTGCGCTGCTGGAATGGCCGGCGGGCCTGGGCGACGAGAACACGGTCCAGCAATATGCCACCGCAAATTTTGTCGATCTGCTGAATGGCAAGAACGAGGAGATCGCGGCGAAGAAGGTATCGAGCGGCGACACGCTTCATGGGTCCTTTGAATACGCCGGCGTGAACGATCTGTATTTTGCAGCGGTCTTTATGCCGGATACGCCCGGGGATACCAGCGTGGTGACGCTGCACGACACCGTCGATGTACCGAAGGACCGCAAAGCAAAGGGCGGCGCCGTGGAGCAGGAGCCGTTGCTGGGCGCGGCGATCGGCGGAATGGGCGATGGGGTGCACACGCTGCTGTTTGTTGGGCCCAAATCGCTTGACCTGCTGAAGTCCATCCACACGGCGAACGGGGTGAACCTCGAAGGGGTAGTGAGCTTCGGATGGTGGGGCTGGATCGCGAAGCCGATGCTGGTGGTGCTGCGTTACTTTGTCACGCACGGTATTCCTAACTGGGGCTGGGCGATTCTGGTGCTCACGGTGCTGCTGAATTTTGCGATGCTGCCGACGCGCGTGATGATGATGAAGTCGTCGCTGAAGATGCAGCGCATCCAGCCGCAGATTGATTCGATCAAGGCCAAGTACGCGAAATACAAGACGACTGACCCGCGCCGCCAGGAAATGAATCAGGAGATGTTCGATCTGCAGCGGAAGGAAGGCGTGAACATGTTCGGCGGATGTTTGCCGATGCTGCTGCAGTATCCGCTGCTGTTCGGGTTCTACCGCATGCTGATGTACGCGATTGAGCTGCGTCATGCGCACTGGCTGTGGCTGCCGGATTTGTCCGCTCCGGATCCGCTGCACATTCTGCCGGTTTTCGTGATTGTCTCCATGGTGTTATCGCAGCTCTTTATGCCGACACCAGGAGTCGATCAGGCGCAGCAGAGAATGATGGCCTTTATGATGCCGGTCATCTTTGGCGTCATGATGTGGAACATCGGGTCGGGCGTGGCGTTGTACTGGGCGGGGAGTAACATCATTGGCGTGGGGCAGCAGGTGGTCATGAATCGCACGAGTATGGGCCAGGAAATGCGTGCCATTGCCGCGAAACGAGCCGCCAAAAAAAGGAACAAAGGTAACAGTCCCGGGCGATAAAATAATAACTGTGGCCACTGGGCCGTTTACAAGGACGTACTTGTGGTTTAATTACGTCGGGATACGCTACTAAGTTACTTTCGATGCCGATTGAAGATTACTCCGCCGCTGCACAGAAGATTGCAGAATTCCTGAAGACCCTTATCACTTTAGGTGGGCTGCGTTTGAAGTACCGCATCACGGCCGGGGCGGGTGCTGCTGACCCCGCGGGCCTGGAAGCGCGGGAGATCTATGTTGAACTCGCGGGCCCCGATGCCGGGCTGCTGACGCAGCGCGGAGGCGAGTTGCTGCGGGCTCTGGAACACGTGGCCGCCAAGGTGCTTCGCCTCGAAAACGAGGAACACGACAAGATCAGCTTCGATGCCGAGAACTTTAAAGCTCTGCGCGCGCGCGAGCTGAAACTGGCCGCGGATACAGCAGCGGAACGCGTGCGAGCTTCCGGACAGCCTTACAGTTTTGCGCCGATGAGTTCACGGGAGCGGCGAATGCTGCATCTGGCATTTCGCGGCTACGACGATCTGGAGACAGCGTCGAGCGGCGAAGGACTGCGGCGTTTCGTGGTGGCTTATCCCAAAGGCCATGCACATCCGGTTGAGGCGCCGCGCGAGGGCCGCTTTCAGGGGCGACGCCGCAGCTAGACTCATTCTGAGGGGCAGCCACTAAACTAGGAAGACGGCGCTCGAGCGAGGGGGCATCGCCATGCAACCTCACCCACAGACAACCGAACGCGAATCGATTGCGCAGGAGACGATCGTCGCCATCTCTACGCCGCCGGGGCGCGGGGGGATTGGCATCGTGCGCCTCTCCGGGACGCATGCGGTGGAGATTGCGGATGGGCTGATTCGTCTGCGCGCACCCCTGGAGCATGGACGCGCGCGGCTGGCGGAGATTCCCGATCCGGATACGGCCGGGAGAATTGACGAGGCGGTGGTTACGTATTTTGCCGCGCCTCATTCGTATACGGGCGAGCACCTTGTAGAGATCAGCGCGCACGGGTCGCCGGTGATTCTGGAAATGCTGGTGCGTCTGGCGCTGCGAGGAGGCGCGCGGCTGGCGCGGCCGGGGGAGTTCACGGAGCGCGCATTTCTCTCCGGGCGTCTGGATCTGACACAGGCGGAGGCGGTCCGCGATTTGATTGAGGCGCAGACGCTGTATCAGGCGCGCATTGCGGCGGAGCAGATGGGAGGGGCGCTGTCGCGGCGCGTCCAGCCGGCGAAAGAAAGGCTGGTGGAGCTGATTGCGATGCTCGAGGCAGGCGTCGATTTTGCTGAAGACGATGTGGATGTGATGCCTTGGGACGATATTGTCACACGCATCGATACAATTACCTGTGCGCTGGGGACATTGGCGCAATCCTTTGAACATGGGCGGATGGTGCATGCGGGGCTGCGGCTGGCGATTGTGGGGCGGCCGAATGTGGGCAAGTCGTCGCTATTCAACCGGCTGCTGGAGCGGGAACGCGCGATCGTGACGGCGTCTCCGGGGACGACGCGCGATCTGGTGACAGAGAGGCTTTCGCTGGGCGGCATTCCGGTCGAACTCGTAGACACGGCGGGGCTGCGCGAGGCGATGGACGAGGCTGAGGCGATTGGCGTGCGCAAATCGCGCGAGGCGCTGGCGGAGGCGGACGTGGTGCTGGTGGTGCTCGACGCCTCAGTGCCGCTGCGCGACGACGAGCGCAGCCTGATTGAGTCGCTGGAGGGCCGCCGCGCGCTGGTAGTGCGGAATAAGAGCGATCTGGAGGGTGGGTCCGATGAGAGTGCAGCATTGCCGGTGGCGTCGGTGGCGACGTCCGCGCTGACGGGAGAAGGGCTGAGCGAGCTGCGCGCGGCGTTGGGCGAAGTGGTGCGAAATCCCGCAGGCGAGAGCGAATCGGGGATGCTGACCACGCTGCGGCACTTTGAAGCGGTGAGCGGGGCTATCGATTCTTTAGGCGCTGCGCAGGGTGCTGTTCCGGCCAGGATTCCGCACGAGATGCTGTTGCTCGATCTCTATGGTGCGTTGCGTCAACTGGATGGTCTGACCGGAGAGACGACAGCGGACGATATTCTCAACCGGATCTTCTCGACCTTCTGCATTGGAAAGTAGAGTTAGATTTGCTGGCGGCGGCCTGCACCGAGGGTGTTCAGAGAGTCGCTATGATACGGTTAGTCTGATCCCACAACCAATACGGTCATTCCTATGGAAAAGCACGTCTCAGGGGCGCGCGAGAGTGGTCTGCGGCTGGCCTTTCTTTGTGGAGCGGCCCTGCTTCTGGTCCAGGGGGCGCGCACGCAAACTGCGCCGCTGCTGTATGGGCCGAAAGGCATCAGCGCTGAGGCGGTGCGCCAGGGCGGCCTGGGGAGCTGCTATTTCCATGCGTCGATTGCGGCCGAAGCGCATACCAGTCCGGATTTGGTGCGACAGGCGATCCAGCAGACCAGCGATGGCCCCTACCGCGTCACCTTTGCGACAGGAACCCCGGAGAACGTGCAGATGGTGGACGTGCAGTATGCGCGGGACAACGGTTACGACCGGTCTGATGGACTTTGGGTTGCGGTGCTGCTGCGTGCGTATGCGCAGGTGACGCTGCGTGCCGCACTGGTGGCTTCGATCGAGGCCACTACCTACCCCGAGACGTCTAAGCAGGCGGTCGAGAGCGTGGTTCGCCGGAGCGATTTGCTTTTGGATGCCTACGATCGCGCGATCCGGCTGCCCATTGACCAGACGGGCACGATCGATGTGAGCGGGATGGGAACGGCACTCGATCGTCAACTGGGCGAGGCCGGCATGCCAGCGATGATGCGGATGCAGGTGATGCAGTTCGCGCGCGCGCGCGAACTTATTGACACGCTGCAGACGGAACTGCAGACGAACGGCAAGTTGTTCGGAGCGTATCGGGCGGTGGGCCAGGGTGGATTGCCGGGCCGCGTGCTTTCTGGGTTTGGCGGCAAGGTGTCAACGGTGGGGACGATTCTGAATGCCGGCGACATTCGTCCGGCTTTACGGCGGGTGCATGCAGGGGCTGCGCCGGCCATTGCGGCGACGCGGCCGGTAGTGGCGCAGCAGGACGTAGCGTTCGCTCAATCATCTCCATGGTGGGTGGCCGGCCATGCGTACACGGTGTTGGACTACGATGAAACTTCGGATATGGTGACGCTGCGCAATCCGTGGGCGACCCACTCCTCGCCGGACGGAACCTTTCAGTTGTCTGTGGGCGACTTTCTGCGTATGTTCGAGTATCTTGACATTTCCAGTTCGTGAAGGACCTCATTCCCCCCGGATTATGAGTAAGGCTTCCCAAATCGAGTATTTCGGCCTGTCCGATGTTGGCTGCGTACGTGAAGTGAACGAGGACGCCTTCGCGATCCACAGTGAAGAGGGAGTCTTCGTGGTCTGCGATGGAATGGGGGGCGGCGCGGCGGGCGAAGTGGCCAGCGGCCTTGCGGTGGAGTCGTTTCTGACGCAACTGGAGCAGACGAAGCTGAGTAACAGCGCGGCGGCGGACGATGTTACTGAGGCTTTGCGGTTCGCGATTCTCGATGCAAACAGTCTGGTGCTGCAGCGCTCGCGGCTCAGCGCGGAATTCCACGGGATGGGCACGACTCTGGTGGCACTATGGGTGCGCAAGGCGCGGATGAATGGTTCTGTGCGGCGAGCGGCATGGATAGCCCATGTGGGCGACAGCCGCTGCTACCGTTTTCGAGAAGGCACGCTGTCCGGGATGACGGTAGATCACTCGCTGGTGGAACAACAGGTGCGGATGGGGCAAATTACCGCGGAAGAAGCGGAGACCTCCAATATGCGCCATGTGATCACTCGGGCGGTGGGCGTGGATTCGCGGCTGGAGGCGGAGATTGCCATCGCGGATGCTTTTCCGGGCGACATTTTTCTGCTGTGCAGCGACGGCCTGACGCGGGAAGTGACGGACGCTCAGATTACTGAGGTACTCGCCAGCGAAAAGCAGGTGGAAGACGCGTGCCGCGCGCTGATTACGGAAGCCCGGAACAATGGTGGCAATGATAACATCACCTGCGTGCTGGTGAAGGTCAACTAATCGCCGGCGCATCTCGAGACATAAGAAGCGCGCCGAATTAATGCGAGTTATTCCGGTGCGACGATGGGCGAGGCGGGAATCTCGACCTCGGCTCCGCCACGTTCAGCGGATCGATACGCGGCATAGAGCGCGACCATGGTGTCCCTGGCCAGGTCCGCAGTGGCCAGCGGTGCGCGACGGTGCGCGATCGACTCCATGAAATCCTGAAACTCCTGCGGGTACCCGTGCTGCCAAGCTTCGTCAGAGGCAGGGTTACTCCAGCCCTGCTTCGTTTCAATCTTCTCGGTTACGTAGACGTCGCGCAGCGCGTCTTCCCGTGGATTGAAGGTCTCCAGAGCGTTCGTCGGATTCAGATTGCATTTGGTCCGGTGATTGTTACCAATCACCTCAAGCCAGTTACTCACGCCGCCCAGCATGAGCTCCGAGGCGAAAATATCGGCAATGGCGCCGTCGCTGAATGTAATGTGCACCTGCGCGTAGTCCTCTACATCCTGATAGCCGCGGCGCAGCAAGCCTTCGTCGCGATATCCGGGGAGGCGGGTGATCTCATGAGTGCGCGCGCTCACGGTGGCGGGGCGGATTGGCCGGCCGTCGCGCGTCTCGCCTTCCACGCGCTTCAAATAGAGCGCGGCGCTGAGCGGATGGCATCCCTTCCCTACCAGCGATCCGCCGCCGGAGTGACGCCACTGACCGTAATAAGGCGAGTGGGAGCCGCTGTGCGACTGGTTGCCGAGCATCCATAAGATTTGCGCGCCACTTTTCGCGACGATCTCGCGCTCTTTCTGGATCGCCGGGGCGTAGATCCAGTTTTCTGCGTAACAAAGTGTGCGGCCGCTGGCTCGCGCTGCGGAGAGGATGCGCTCGCAACTGGCGAGGGCGTGCTGCAGCATGTTTTCTTTTGAAAACGTATTGCCGCGAAATTCCGGCGATCCGTCGCCGAAGTATCCGGTGAACGGTTTCTCGATGATGACGTGCTTCCCGCGCTGGAACGCGGACACGGCGAATTCCTCGTGCGTGACGGGAGGAGTGCAAAGATCCACGACGTCGACGCCGTCGCAGAGCGCGTCGAAGGATGCAAACGCCGGCACGCCGGTTTCCTGGGAGAACTTTTCGCGGCTTGCGGCCGAGCGCGCGGTGACACCGGCGATCTGAACCGGCACGCCGTAGACGCGCTCGAGTCCGCGGAGATGAAAGCGGGCTGCGAAGCCGGCACCGACCAGGCCGACACGGATGGGCTGACTCATTGGGCGGCGTTCTTCAGCATGCCGGGAGAAAACCAGCTGATGACGTGATAGGTTGCGGGCGTGGCGCCGGCGTTCCTGACCCCATGCATGGAATTGGATGCGTTGAAGATAACGGAACCCGGTCCAACCTGCTTCCAGACGCCGTTGCCGTAGACGTCGAGCGTGCCCCGGTCGAGAATAATCACCTCTTCATTGACGTGCTGATGGGGCGGGTGGGAAGCCATGCCGGGGTTGAGCGTTGTGGCGTGAATCTCGAGCTGATCGAGCGTGGCCGTGGGCGCGCGCAGGAACTGGCGCGACTCGCCGACCGCCGTTTTCTGTGCGGGAATCGAATTCCAGTCGTAGACCGTGAAGCCGAGGATGGCGGGCTTCGCATCGGCGGCGGCAAAGGCGCAGCAGGTTACGGCAATCGACAGCACGGCTACGGTGAGGTCGCGGCGCGTCAGCAATTTCATGGTTTGCCTCCACAGGGTTGGGGGATTGAGTTAGCGCTGTCTAACGAGTCATTGCGTAGCGCACTTGTTCTTCGATGGCGGCGATCTTGATGGGTTCACGATTGGCTTGCTGGAGCGCCTTGTTCATCTCTGGCAGGTCGGTCTTCTTGTATTGCTCCCACGAAGCGATTTTCTCGCGTTCCGCCTTCCCCATCTCGTCGAATATTTCAAGCGCGGATGCAGGGGCGGTGCGGTCCCCGCTTTCCACCATCTCCAGGACGGTGCCGAGCGCCGACGTGGCTTCCGCGAGGCCAGTCTCAGATTTGCTCGCGCCTTCACCGCCGCGAATCGCATCCAGACCGGACTGCGCTTTGCGGATCGCGGCAGTCAGTTCGGTTGGCGCGGACGGGTCTTTGAGTTTTTTTAGCTGGCTCTCGACGCTCTGCAATTCCGCCATTGCCTGGCGTCCGGAGAGCAGTTGCGTATAAACCTGTCCAGCTAATTTGTACTGCGCATCGAGCACCGCCTGCGTGCATGTGCAGCGCGGATCCATGATGATCCTGAGCGCGCGGTCCTGTTGCCACGAATTTTCAGGAAGGCCCGTGGCGACGCTCAGCCGCAGCGTGTAAGTGCCGGGAGCCACGCGCGGTCCCGCAGGTGCTCCAGCTTGCGCATCCTGATCGTCGTCACCCAGCCCCGCGCCCGAACTGCCTGCGTAGAGATCCCACACAAAACGATGCTCGCCCGCGCCAGTCTCCAGCAGAGCCGGCTTGGGGAACCAACGCTCCGCGATGGGCAGGAGCGGAAGCTTCATCGGCTGGTTGTCGGCGCTGGAGAAATGCCGGACGACATGTCCCTGGGCGTCGAGGATTTGCAGCCTGACTTTGGCGGCTGCACTGCTGAGGTAGTAGTCGATGATCGCGCCATTGGGCGGATTGTCGGCCTGCGGTTCCTCAGGCGGAAGCGGCGTGCCGAGGAATCCGTCATTGTCGACGCGGACGGCGGTGTCCGGTTTGAAGAAGTACCCAGGAGCGTCGCCGACGGATGCGGCCTGGCGCAGTGGGGTGATGTCATCGAGCACCCAGAAGGAGCGGCCGTGCGTGGCAACGATCAGATCGCTGCCGTTGATGTTCATATCTCGCACCGACGTTACGGGCAGGTTCATCTGCAGGGGCTGCCACTGCGCGCCGCCATTGAAGGAGACGTAGATGCCAAATTCCGTCCCCGCAAACAGCAGGTTCTTCTGCTCGGTGTCTTCGCGAACGGCGTTGACGAAATGAGTCGGGGCAATGCCGTTTACCGAGGACGTCCAGGTCTTGCCGTAATCGTGCGTGATGAAGAGGTACGGTTTTTGATCGTCGAGCCGATGGCGCTCGACGGCCGCGTAAGCCGTCGCAGCATCGAAATGCGATGCCTCAATCATGTCGATGCGCGTCCACGGGGTGAGTCCGGGCGGCGTGATGTCGGTCCAGGATTTGCCGGCGTCGCGCGTGATGTATACCTTGCCGGTGTCGCTGCCAGCCCAGATTAGATCAGCGTGCAGCGGCGACGGGGCAATGGTATTGACCACGCCATACCCGCGCTGCATTGCGTTTTCGGGCGTGGTGGGGCCGGTTTGGCTGGCTTTCGGATCGGCGCCGGTGAGGTCGGGGCTGATCGTTTCCCAATGCAGTCCGCCGTCGGTAGTCTTCATTACGAACTGCGTTCCGAGGTAGAGCGAGGTTTTATCCGCGGGCGAGAAAATGAGCACGGGGGTCCAGGGATCGCGATATTTGCGCTGGTTGATTTCCGTGCCGAAGCCGCCCAGCGGCCACGGCGAAACATTTTGGCTGAAGGACGTGCGCAGGTCTTCGCGTGAGGGGCCGCCGTAGGTGTCAGTCAGGTAGACGATGTTTTCGTCTTTCGGATCGATGGCGATGTAGCCGCTCTCGCTGCCACCGGGGAGGAACCAGTCGCGCGTGTCGATATGGCCGTGGTCGGAGCGGCTGTGCAGCGCAATCGCACCCGAATCCTGCTGCGCACCAAAGATGGTGTACGGGAATTTGTGATCGGTAGTGACGTGATAGAGCTGGGCAGTGGCCTGGTTATACCAGGTCGTCCAGGTCCTGCCGCGGTCGAGGCTGACGCTGGTACCCTGATCGACGCCGAGCACCAGGTGATTCGAGTTCTTCGGGTCGACCCAGACCTGGTGGTAGTCGTCGCCGCCGGGTGCGCCGCGCACAACTTCGACCGTCTTGCCACCGTCGCTCGTGCGAAAGAGCGCGACGTTGGGCATGTAGAGAACATCCGGGTCGTTGGGATCGATAGCCAGGGAATTGAAATACCAGGCGCGGCTGGTGATGCGCGGATCGCTGTTGGTGAGTGACCAGGTATCGCCGCCATCATTCGAGCGGTAGAGGCCCGCTGCGCCTTTGCAGTCGATGGTTGCGTAGACGCGGTGGCCGTCCGCACTGACGGCAATGCCGGTGCGTCCCCAGGTCGCATCGGGCAGACCATGTCCGCTGATCTGCGTCCAGTGCGCGCCGGAATCGGTGGAGCGATAAAGCGCGTTCCCTGGGCCTTCGAGCGGGCCATAGGTGCTCCACGGTGGGCGATGCGCATTCCAGGTGGTTGCGAAAAGGATTTGCGGATGCGCTGTGGCCATGGCGACGTCGGCGATGCCTAAGTCCGGACCCTTATCGAGCACGCGGGTCCAGTTCGCGCCGCCGTCGATCGATTTGTAAACGCCGCGCTGGCCGCTGGGGCCGTAGGCATGGCCGAGTACGCCCACATAGACGGTGCGCGCGTCGTTCGGATCGACGAGAATTCGGCTTATCTGGCGCGAATCTTCCAGGCCGATGTGCTGCCAGGTGGCGCCGGCGTCGTCGCTGCGGTACATGCCGTTGCCTGAAGCAAGGTTCGAGCGAATGTCCGATTCGCCGGTGCCGGCGTAGATGACTTTGGGATCGGATGGAGCCACGGCCAGCGCCCCGATGGAGGCCACCGGCTCGTGGTCGAAGATGGGCTGCCACACTGTGCCCGCATCATTCGTCTTCCAAACGCCGCCATCGACGCCGCCAAAGTAGAACGTGCCGTCGCTGCCGGGTACGCCGCTCACAGCGACCACGCGACCGCCGCGAAATGGGCCCACGAGACGCCAGCGGAGGCCATTGAAAAGCTGGGGAGAAACTTCCTGCGCGCACGCGAAACTCGGTGCAGCCACGGCAGCCATAGCAAGGATCAGCGGGAAAAACAGAGAGAAGGTCGAGCGAAGTGCAATCGGGAAGCGGGTTTTCATCGGTCAGTCGATTGTGACGGCGAATCGAATGCCGCGCAAGAGCCACTGCCGCCGTTACAATGTCCGCTGTATGCCCGCGTAGTCCCCCGCGGGCTGAAAGGGATTCCTTCACCTTATGGTTAGCCGCTTCACGACGCGTCTTCTGTTCGCCGCCGCAACTTGTTGTGCCGCCCTTCTGCCAGCACCCGTTCTTTGTGCGCAGACCGCCCAGGCCATGCCCGATCTCCATTGGCGCATGATTGGCCCGTTCCGCGGAGGCCGCACACGCGCTGCTGCGGGCGTGCCGGACCAGCCCAACGTCTTCTACATCGGCCAGGTCGATGGCGGCGTTTGGAAGTCGACGGATTACGGACGCACCTGGTTCCCCATCTTCGATCACGAGGACACGCAGTCCATTGGCGCGATTGCGGTCGCTCCTTCTGACGACAACGTCGTCTACGTGGCCAGCGGCGAAGGCCTGCATCGCCCCGATCTTTCAGTGGGAGACGGCATTTATCGCTCGGCGGATGCCGGTAAAACCTGGACGCACCTCGGTCTGCGCGAGGGGCAACAGATTCCCGCGATCGCCATCGATCCGGGCAATCCGAATCGTTTGTTTGCCGCGGTTCTGGGTCATCCTTATGGTCCGAATCCCGATCGCGGCATCTATCGCTCCGATGATGGCGGCAAATCCTGGAAGAAGGTGCTCTATAAGGATGAGCACATCGGCGGCTCCGACGTGGTGATCGACCCGAAGAACCCGCGCGTCGTCTACGCCTCCCTGTGGGAAGACACGCTGGGTCCATGGGAAGACGGCAATCAATATTCAGGCACCGGCGGAGGGCTCTTCAAGAGTACAGACGGCGGCGATACGTGGAAAAAGCTGGGCGGGGGCCTGCCCGACAATCTGGTGCAGATCAACGTCACCATCGCGGCCAGCCATCCGGATCGGCTGTACGCAACGCTCTCCACCAAAGCGGAGAGCGGCTACGCGTCGGGCAAAGGCCTGGGCGTATATCGGTCTGACGACGCCGGAGCGACGTGGCAGAAGATCACCGACGATCCGCGGCCCGCAATGAAGATTGGCGGCGGCGATTTATCCGTGCCGGTGGCCGATCCACAGGATCCTGACACCGTGTACAGCACCAGCATCGTGACGGTTCGCTCCACGGACGGCGGCAAGACGTGGATCAGTCTGCGCGGCGCGCCGGGCGGCGACGACTACCAGAACATGTGGATCAACCCGCTCAATTCCAAAATTATTCTGCTGGTCAGCGATCAGGGGGCGGTCATCAGCGTGAACGGCGGCGAGAGCTGGGGCTCCTGGTATAACCAGCCAACCGCGCAGCTTTATCATGTGGCGGCGACGAACACATTTCCCTATCAGGTATGCGCTGGCCAGCAGGAGAGCGGCTCGGTGTGCACGTCCACACGCGGCAACGACGGCGAAATCACTTTCCGTGAATGGCACCCGGCAGGCATTATCGAATACGGTTATGCAGCGCCCGATCCGCTGCATCCGACCATCATCTACGGCGCGGGCCGGACAGAAGTTTCCCGCTACGACAGCGTGACGGGTGAAGTGCAGAACATTACGCCGCTACCCGCGCGCGACAAGGGATTCCGCGGCGATCGCACCGAGCCGATTCTGTTCTCGCCCGTCGATCCGCACACGCTCTATTACGCCACGAATCATCTGTTCAGGACGACGGACTACGGACACACATGGGAGAACATCAGTCCCGATCTGAGCCAGGAGAAAACGGGGCAACCCGCATCGGTTCCCACGCTGACGCCGGAGCAGCAGGCGCAGCGCCGGGGCGTGATTTACGCGGTTGCCGCCTCGTACAAGAACACGCAGACGATTTGGGCCGGCACGGACGATGGCCTGGTCTGGATCACGCGTGATGGCGGCGCCAACTGGAGCAACATCACGCCTCCCGGCATTACTGCCTGGAGCAAGATTACGCAGATCGACGCCTCGCGTTTCGACGACAACACCGCGTACGTCGCTGTGAATCGCGCGCGCATTGACGATCAGCATCCCTATGCCTTCCGCACGCACGACGGCGGTAAGACGTGGGAATCGATCAGCGTCGGGCTGCCGGACGATACGCCGGTGAACGCGGTCCGCGCTGATCCGGTGAGTTCGGGACTGCTGTATGCGGCGACGGAGCATGGGGTGTGGGTTTCCTGGGATGACGGGTCGCACTGGAGTTCGTTGCAATACAACCTGCCGCATACTTCCATGCGCGACTTGCTGGTGCACGACGACGATTTGATTGTGGCGACGCATGGGCGCTCCTTCTGGGTGCTCGACGATATCGCACCGCTGCGCGCCAACCTGGGAGCGCCGGCTGGGCAGGAACATTCGCTTCTGCCTCCGGCTCCCGCATGGCGCGTGCGGCGCAGCAATTACACGGATACGCCGATGCCGCCGGATGAGCCGATGGGCGAGAATCCGCCAGACGGCGCTGTCATCGACTACAACCTGGCGAACGCCGCGCAGTCGGTCACACTTGAGATTCTCGATTCGAGCGGCGCGGTTCTGCGGACTTATTCGAGCAGCGATCCGGTTTCGCCGACCCCGGAGGAATTAAAAACAAATCTGATTCCGCCGTATTGGCCGAAGCGGAACGGTCCACTGCCGGCGAGCGCGGGCATGCATCGCTGGGTGTGGGATTTGCGCGCTACCCCGCCCACCTCGCTGCATTACCAATACCCCATTTCCGCAGTGCCGGGGCGCACGCCGCTTACGCCGCAGGGGCCGCTGGTGCTGCCGGGCGATTACACGGTGCGGCTGACGGTCAACGGTCATAGTGAAACCGCGCCGGTGACGGTGAAGATGGATCCGCGCATTCAAACATCGCCTGCCGATCTTGAGGCGCTGCACTCAGCGGAATGGTCGATGTATGTTGCATTCGATGCAGCGGCGAAGGCGGATCTGGCGGCGCATGCGGTTGAAGAACAACTGAGCAAAGCGGTCAACGCGGATCTCTCCGCGCAGCTCGCTCCGTTTACCTCTGCGCTCAAGTCGGTTCTCGATGGCAGCGGTGCCGACCCGTCGAAGCATGTTGAGGGGGTCGACGCGGTGACCGGGGCAGCGGGGCAGATCTATGGCGAATTCGATATGTCGGATGAGCCTCCCACACAGGCATTGCTCACCGCGGCCACGCAAACAGAAGCGGACAGCAAAGCAGCAGTTGGCGCGTGGAAGGACTTTCAGGCCAACCAGTTGCCAGCGCTGAACGAGGTGCTGCGCAAGGCGGGCAAGCCGGCGATTAACCTGACGCAACAGCCGACGGACTTGCCGGAAGCGGGTGACGAAGACTAGTCCCGAATTCAGGGAAATCGAGGGCGCGGCCATGGAGGCTGCGTCCTTTCTTTTTGCGGTGGTTTGACGAACATACCAACTGGTCGGTATCTTGATTGGATCATCGCGGCGGAAGACGTGGGCCATCTTCGCCGCTATGAGGAAACGTTCATCACCAAAACTAAAACCAACACCAAGGAGAATCCCTATGGCAACCGCAACGTTTCAAAATCCGGTCATGACCGACAAGGCGGCCATCCTCGCCGTCGCAGAAAGAATCCGGCAGGCGCACCACGATAAAGATGCGGAGGCGATCGTCGCCGAACACGCACTGGATGCACAGATCTTCAGCCTGGCGCCACCGCTGATGCACCGCCCCGATGTGGAGGAAACGCAGAAGTGGCTCAACACGTGGCGAGGGCCCGTGGAATTCTCCTATCACCATCTTCAGATCAAAGTAAGCGGCAACCTCGCGGTTGCATCCGGCTACGTGCGGCTGGCCGGGAGGAAAATCGGGGCGGCACAGCCGGTGGACTTCTGGTTCCGCGGAACCCTGACGCTCGAACGCCGGCACGGCGACTGGCAAATCGTTCACGAGCACCACTCAGTTCCCTTCTACATGGATGGAACCCTGCGTCCAGCCTTTGATTTGCAGCCGAAAGCGTGAAGGCTGAAGTCTATCGAACCGGTCTTCGCGCTTCGTACATCGCTTTCGGCTTACCATGTCTCTTTGGCACGATGAGGAGAGACTGCGCATAGCATGACGGAAGAAATGAAGCGGGACCGGTTCGATTTGAGCGGACGCACAGCGCTGGTAATCGGCGGAACGTCGGGCATTGGGCGAGCCATCGCGCTGGGGCTGGCGGAAGCGGGCGCGGATGTGGTCGCCAGCTCGCGCAGGGCGGCGGAAGTCGCCGCTGTGGCGGGTGAGATCCGCGCAAGAGGCCGCCGCACGCTGGAAGCCTGCTCGGATGTGCTGGATCGGGGCTCGCTCGAGAAGTTGCACAGCGCGACGATCGCAGAGTTCGGCAAGGTCGACGTACTGGTGAATGCCGCGGGCACAACGAAACGCGTGCCGACGCTCGAGTGTTCGGAAGAGGACTGGAGCCGGATCCTCGAAACCAATTTGACGGGAACTTTCCGCGCCTGCCAGATTGTTGCGCCCGGCATGGTGCGCAACGGGTGGGGCCGCATCATCAACATCGCATCGCTGGCTACGTTTCTGGCATTCCACGAGGTTGCGGCGTACGGCGCCAGCAAGGCTGGCCTGGGAGCGCTGACCAAATCGCTGGCCGTCGAGTTGGCGAAACACGGTGTATGCGTGAACGCCATTGCTCCGGGTTTCTTTCCGACGGCACTCAATGAGAAGTTGCTCAACGAAACGCCGCGGGGG
>DATHQV010000003.1:0-2881 GCA_035482355.1 Acidobacteriaceae bacterium
GGCGACGCGTCCGATGAGCATGCCGAGCGCGAAGCCGAGCGAGAGGATGTTGAGGGCGCGTGATTCCGGCACACCCTGGGCGATGAGGTGGCGCACCAGCCAGTTCCACACGCCGACTTCGCAGCCGACGTAGAGAAACAGGAACGCACCGAGCAGGAAGAGGAGCGGGCGGCCAAGGACGGGGCCGGCATTCGAGAAGATGAAGCGGCCTGCGCCGGTGGGCGGCGGCATGTGCACGACGGTTTGGATGATGAGGGTGATGATGGTGAGGCCGGCGACGGTGTAGCAGAGGCGAATCCAGTCGCGCTTGAAGAGGTTGGCGGAGATGAAGGGCGTGGCGAGGCCGCCGAGACCAAAGAAGAGGTTGACCATGTTCAGCGCGACGGCGCGATGGGCTTCGCCAACGTCGCTGGTGAGGGCGTTGGCGCCGGTGACCACGATGCCGCCGCCCATGCCGAGGACGAAGAGCAGGAAGACGACACTGCGGAATCCGGTGGAACGCGGGAGCGCGAAGAGGACAAGAGCGATGAGAACGAGGCCGAGGATGAGGCCCGCCTTCTTGCCGACGTCATCGAGCAGCGGGCCGACGGCGAGCGATGCGAGCATGAGTCCGATGGCCTGAGCAAAGGCGATGGTGCCATTTTGACGCGGCGAGAGCTGGAAGCGGCTGGATAACTCGGGCAGGATGGTGCCGAGCATGGCGGCAATCATGCCGTAAACGAAGATCGCGACAACGGCGGCGAGAATCAGCAAAGCGGATTTCCTTTCATTGCTGCGGGACCTGAGGCGGAACGGCGGCGGGCGCGGGGATATCGATCCAGGTGCGGGTGCGGTCGCTTTCTAACTCGGCGGTGAGGATTACGAGCTGGCGCAGGCCGTCAGCGAACTGGGGATAGTCGCGGGGCGCGGAGGCGTCGCGGATGGACGCGTAGAAGCGGCGGAAGACTTGCTTGAAGGTGTCGTTGTAGCCTTCGCTATGGCCGCCGGGCAGATCCGCAAAGGTTCGCGCGGCGGGTTTGAGCAGCGATGGATCCTTGATGATGATGCAGTTGGGGCTGTCGCGATGGCCGATCCATAGCTCGTCGGGGCGCTCCTGATCCCACGCAACTCCGGCTTTGGTGCCGTAGATTTCGATGCTGAGGCGATTTTTGCGGCCCGCGGAAACCTGGCTGGCGGTCATGCTGCCGCGGGCACGGCCCATGCGGAAGATGACGGCTCCCATGTCCTCGGTATCGATGGGGGTATCGACGGTCTCGGCGTCGGAAGCGAGTTTGTTTGCGAAGGTTTCGACGGGGCCGCGGGGCTGTTTGCGGGTGGTGTGAAAAGTTTGAAGATCGGCGCAGAGTGCGCTGACGCGCAGGCCGGTCAGATGCTCGGCGGTATCGAACCAGTGCGAGCCGATGTCGGCCATGCAGCGCGACGGGCCGCCGTCTTTGGAGGTGACGCGCCAGTTCCAGTCCGTGTCGTAGAGGAGCCAATCCTGCGAATAGGTTCCCTGGACGACGAGGATCTCGCCGAGGTCGCCGTCTTCGCGCATGCGGCGGATGTGCTGGACCATAGGGTAACAACGCAAATTGTGACAGACACCGTTGCGTAAATTGCGCTGGGAGGCGAGGGCTACCAGTTCTTCGGCCTCGGCGACGGTGGTGGCTAAAGGCTTCTCGCAGAGGACGTGCTTGCCGGCGAGGAGCGCTTGTTTGGCCATGGCGTAGTGGAGCGCGTTGGGGGTGCAGATGTGGACGGCTTCGATGGACGGGTCGCGGAGGATGGCTTCAGCGGGGACGGTGGGGACGCTGAAGGCGGAGCCCAGCTTGTCCGCAGCGGCGGTGTTGCGGCCGGCGATGGCGGCGACTTCGACGTGCTCGACGCGGCGCAGGGCTTCGAGGTGCACGCGGCCCATGAATCCTGAGCCGAAGATGGCGGTGCGGATTGGTTTGGTCATAAAGATTTCTATACCCACCACGCGGCGCCGGGCTGTTCGCGGATGACGAGATCATTCAGAAATGTTGCGGCTTTGGTGAGGCCCTCTTCAGCGGAGAGCAGCGAATCTTCGTGCTCGATGGAGAGGACGTTGTCGTAGCCGAACATGCGCAGGGTCGAGACGAATTCTTTCCACCACTCTGCGCCGTGGCCGAAGCCGACGGTGCGGAAGATCCAGCCGCGGTTGCGCTCGTCGGTGTACGGTTTCGTGTCGAGCACGCCGGAGCGGGGCAGATTTGCGGGGTAGAGCTGGGTGTCTTTGGCGTGGACGTAGAAGACGGCTTCGCCGAGGACGCGGACGGCGGCGATGGGGTCGATGTTTTGCCAAAACATGTGGCTGGGATCGAGGTTGGCGCCGACGGCGGGTCCGGCGATGGAGCGCAGGCGCAGCATGGTTTCCGGGCTGTAGACGACGAAGCCGGGGTGCATCTCAATGGCGATGCGGACGCCGTGATCGGCGGCGAATTTGCCGTGGGCGGTCCAGTAGGGCGTGACGACTTCGTTCCACTGCCAGTCGAGGACTTCGAGATAGTCGGGCGGCCACGGGCAGGTGACCCAGTTGGGCTGTTTGGCGGTGGGCGAATCGCCGGGGCAGCCGGAGAAGTCGACGACGGTGGGGATGCCAAGTTTCTCCGCGAGAAGGATGGTTTTGCGGCTCACTTCGGCGTCGTGTTTGGCGCGGGCCGGATCGGGATGCAGCGCGTTGCCGTGGCAGCTAAGCGCGCTGATGGAGGCGCCGTGGTCGGCGAGGACTTTGTTGAATTCCGCGAGCGCGTTGCTGTCGTCGAGCATGGTGAGCTTGCAGTGCGCGTCGCCGGGATAGTTGCCGGTGCCCAACTCGACGGTGGTGATGTTGAGTTTTTTGAGTTTGTCGAGGACGGCGGAGAGAGGAAGCTGCGAG
>DATHQV010000004.1:0-35881 GCA_035482355.1 Acidobacteriaceae bacterium
AAGTAAATCTCAGCCATCAACAAGAAAGGGCAGGTCCTCGGACCTGCCCTTTTGCGTGATACTCATTTCCACGCAAAGGTCCCGCACCAGCGGGACTACGGTAAAAGCCACGGCCTTCAGGCCGTGGAATATCGCCTCAAAATAGAAAAGGGCTTCAGCCCCGGCACACTATCATCTCCATCATGCGGATACTGCATCTCCTATGCGTTAGCGCATTGCTTTTCGCGCCCGCACCGCAACAGGCACACCCCGCCGCCGACCGCATCCTCATCCTCAAATCCGCTCACACCATGGAGCTCCTCAGCCACGGCCAAATCCTCAAAACCTACAAAGTCGCCCTCGGCGATCCGCACGGCTCCAAAACCCAGGCCGGCGACAAAAAGACGCCGGAAGGCGTTTATTCGGTCGACGCAAAAAATCCCCACAGTCTCTTCCACCGCGCCCTGCACCTCTCCTACCCCAACGCAGCCGACCGCGAACGCGCCCGTAAACTCGGCGTTCACCCCGGCGGCGACATCGAGATTCACGGCCTCCCCGCGCAATACGCCTTCCTCGGCGCCGCGCATCGCCAGGTGGACTGGACCACCGGCTGCATCGCCGTCACCAATCCTGAAATCGATGAAATCTGGGACTACGTCGCTGTCGGCACGCCCGTAGAAATCCGCCCCTGAAAACAGTCCGCGGTCACGAGAACGGGTGCAGAACCATCCGCCCATACGCGATGAACGCCATGAGCAAACCCAGAACGGCGCTCATGATCACCGGACCGGCCTCGCGATACTTCACGTGCACCCCAACGAACACCAGGCTCTCGACCGCCAACACCACGGCAGCCACGATCGTCAGCTGCGGCTGCCAATACAATGCGGCGGGGACGATCAGCCCGGCCGTGCACACCAACTCCACGATGCCCAGAATCGTCCAGGCATTCCGCGGCAACGCGCCAAAGGACGGGACGTCCTTGCTGACCTTGTCGAACATGAACACCTTCATCACACCTGACGATCCGTACAAGAGTGAGGCAAGAACTTGCAGAACCCACAACAGGATATTCACCGTGTACCTCTTCCCGGTTTTCCATTCAGCCCGCACAGCGCGGCTTCTCCGATCCGCTTCCTGATCCTCATTCCCTGCTAACTTCCTGCGTTATCGTCTTCCCACCGCGCCCCGCACGCCGCACACAGCCAGCTCTTGCTACCCACCGGCAGCGGCACCGCCAACAGCGTCACAGACGTCAGCGCAACGGCGCGATCCGACCCCAAAAATGAAATATCAATCGCCCCGCATCGCGGACACTTTGGCTGAACAAATTCCGCCTCTTCCCCAAACGGTATTTGCTCCGGAATCGGCTGATCCAATACCTCCAGCGCCGCCGCCGCATTCGCCGCATCCACCTGCAGTCGAATCCCGCCCACAAGGTTCGAATACGCCCAGTCCAGCCGCACCAGGTTCTCATCCTGGATCCACGAATCAATTCCGGCAGAATCCAGCAGCGACCTTCCCACAATCGCTTCCGAGAGATCCCGATAACGCCGCACGGTGAAGAGCTGCCGTCCGATCGGCTGCGCTGCCTCCTCCGCATCTTCCACCAAAGGCGGCTCCAGATTGCGCTTCGCGAATTCCGCCCGCAATGCGTCCTTCGCGACGTCCGTCAGCGAATCGTAAGCCTGGGCCAGTTCCATCAGCTCGACCTCGCTCATCTGCGCATAATGTTTTGCGATTTCTTCAGGCGTCCGGCTCATGGAGCGGAATAGTACCAGAATCCGCGCGTGCCGCAGCCCTCCAACGCCCTATTGCAGCGTTCCTCGCCGCTCCGCCCGCGCCCTTGCAAATCTCCCCTTGTGCGGCTGCCACACAAACAGGTCGTACAGAATGAACGGCAGCGCCAGCAGAAAGGGAAGAAAGAGAGTCATCGAAAACGCCAGCACGATCCCAAGCGTGAACAGCACGAGCCCCAGTCCCAGATAGGCCGCCAGCAGCCGCCCCGCCCACTTCGTAATAAATGTTCCCTGCAGCCACCGCCACCCAGCCCACAGCGTGAAGCAGCACAGAGCCGTGATGACCAACTCTGCCAGCCAATCCCCGGCGCCGTCCGCACTGCGATTCCGGCTCAGAACGTACAGCAGCCCCAGCACAATCGCCACCGGCGTCGCGCCCTTCGCGAATCGCACCACCCATCTCCGCTCCGGCCTCGCGCTCCCATCCATACCCACTGCTCCGCCCCTACACGCTATACGCTACACGCTGGCTCCTCGAACTCATCCGCTATGATGGTGCCGTCTCGGAAGAAAGGCTCGCCCCATGCGCCGCGTCTCCGCTTTCTGTGCTCTCCTTGTCTCCTGCATCGCCATACCCGCCTGCGCTCAAACCACGCAGTCCCTCACCCCGCAGCAGGCCCTCAATCGCGTCCTCTCCGGCGGCCCTGTGCAGACATCCTGGTTCGACCCCACATTCCTCGCTCAGGTGCCCGTCGCCCAGGTCCAGCAGATCGTCGACCAGTACACCAGCCAGTGGGGAAAATTCCAGCGCATCGTCGGCTCCGGCGACAGCTATACCGTCTTCATGGAGCGCGCCAGCTTCCCCTCGAAGATCTACCTCAACCCGCAGAGCCAGGTCACTGGCCTCTGGTTTGGCACGGCGCAACCGCTCTACGCCTCATTCGACGACAGCATCAAGCCCTTCAGCCAACTCCCCGGCAAATCCAGTCTGCTCATCCTCGACAACGGCAACCCCAAAGCGTCACTCAATCCCGATCAGCCCCTCGCCGTCGGCTCCGCCTTCAAACTCGCCGTCCTCACCGCGCTCAATGCCCAAATCGCCACCGGCAAACGCCACTGGAGCGACGTTGTTCCCCTCGACCCCGCCTGGAAAACCCTGCCCTCCGGCGTCATCCGCACGTGGCCCGACCAAACTCCCATCACCCTCGCCACCTACGCCAACGAAATGATCTCCATCAGCGACAACACCGCCGCCGATGCGCTACTCTTCATCGCCGGACGCGAAAACGTCGAAGCCGTCAGCCCCCGCAATACGCCCTTTCTCTCCACGCGCGAAGCCTTCATCCTCAAGGATCCCACCAACGCCGCACTGCTCGCCCGCTGGCGCGCCGCCAACACTGCCGGCAAACGCGCGCTCCTGCCGGAAGTCGATAAGCTCCCGCTCCCCGACGCCGCCATCTTCGACAAAGGCCCCGTCGCCCCGGATATCGAGTGGTTCCTCACCACCACCGAATTGTGCACGCTCATCGACGGCGTCCGCGACCTTGGGGCCACCCAGATCAACGCTGGCATCGCCGACAAAAAAGACTGGCAGCACATCGCCTACAAGGGCGGCTCCGAGCCCGGCGTCCTCAACCTCACCACCGCGCTCACCGGCAAAAATGGACACCTCTACTGCGTCGCCGCTACCTGGAACAATGACGCCGCCCTCGACGAAAGCAAACTGTTCACGCTGTATGCCGGCGTGCTCGCCTCTCTCGCAGTAGAGGCCTCCAGATAGACGCACGTCTCCCCGATTGCGGATCGCCTCTCATGAATTAGGGATTGATGTGGTTGTACGTCAGGTACAGAATCATGCAACCAACCACCGTCAGAAACAGGTACGAGAGACGATTCGCCACCCATACCGCCTTCTGCGCGCTGCCCCGATAGTTCAGCAGGTCGTAGTTCGAAACCATCCACGCCTTCACCATCCCCGTGAGTAGAAAGCTCGGCAGAAGCAGCACCACGAACATCGCCAGCACGGGCCACGTCCCCTGGTCAGCCCCTTCCTGCCCCATCCCCACCCACGCCGGAAACAGCCGTGTGCACAGCCAGAGCGGTAGCCATCCCATATGCGTGAAGACCACGTTCATGCTGGTAGGAAACTGCAGCGACCAGTTCAGCACCATATACATGGCGTAGGCCAGCGGATATCCCAACCCTGTCGTGACCACATTGATCAAAGTCACTGCAACCAGCGTCCGTCGCCAGCGCGTTTGCAAATGCCGCTTCAGGTAAATTGATTCGATCACCACAACCGGAAACACAAACATCAACAGCTGCGGATATCGCACGGGCATCATTGCAATCCCCGCATCCGCACGAGCACTCGATGGCACGAAGATCAGGAGCGCAGCAACGAACAGACCTCCGGCCCAACCGAGTCTGATTTTCGGCATGGCGCGACTATATCATCGTGCCCTGCGGAACGCGCATCCCCCGTTGGTGCGCCCTTTGGTATCACCGCCGCCCATGTAGAATCCATGCCGGGAGGGCTTGCCCGCATGAACCGCACCGCACTTTGTCTACTCGTTTCCGTCACATTTCTTACGCCCGGATTACGTTCCCAAAATATTCAGGTCGACAAGAACAACCGCACCATCGCCATCACCACTACTGGCAAAGCTTCCGCTGAAGCAGACATCGCGCTGGTCACTGTCGGCTTCGCGATCTTTGCTCCCGACGCCGCAACCGCCTACCAACAGGGTTCACAGCTCTCCAACGGGATTCTCGACGCCGTCAAAAAGTTGGGCGTGCCCGATAAAGCTGTCGCCAGCGACGATCAGAAGTTGGCCTACACCGAGTTCCCCGAAGGCGACAAGAGCACATCCGCGCAACGCACCCAAAAGCAGTTCACTCTCTCTCAAAGTTGGATCGTCACCACGGCTGCGGCCAACGCAGCCTCGGTTCTGCACGCGGCCATCGAAGCCGGAGCCAACGAAAGCGGAGCAATCAACTGGGAGCTCACCACGCGCGAAGCGCTTCAGGCAAAGGCAGCGGAAGAAGCTCTCGTGCACGCTCGGGCCGTCGCCACGCAGATGGCCGCCGGCCTCAACGCCCATCTGGGCGCGCTGATGTATGCCAGCAACCAAACTCCCATCTCGCGACTTCTCAGCACGGTGAATACCTCGATGGCCTCGCTCGCTTCCACAAGGTCGGCTCCGCCGCCGCCCCTCGCCATCCGCCCACAGCAAGTCGAGGAAACCGCCACCGTCTACGCAGTATTTGCCATTGAGTAAAGATCAGGGAGCGCCATTCCGAAACCAGGCCAGGGGTCGCAGCGGCAATTCCTGCACCCTGCCCGCTACACCCTACACCCTGTCTTTCCCCTACTCCCGCGCCCGCTTCCGAATCTCAATGTTCAGCCGCTTGATCTTCTGGTTCAGCGTCGACAGCGGAATTCGAAACGCCTCGGCTGCCTCCGTCTGATTCCAGTTCGACCGCTCCAGCTTGTCCATGATGATTCGCCGCTCGATGTCTTCCATAATGTCGAACAGCGACGCGTCCGGACTATGCTCCAGCAGGCTGCTTGAGTAGCTCGACCCCGTCAGATGACCCGGCAGTAGATCCACGCCGATCGTCGCTCCTGACGAAAGCACGACGCCGCGCTCGATCACGTTTTCAAGTTCCCTCACGTTCCCCGGCCACTCGTAATCCACCAGCGCCCGGATCGCCTCCGGCGACAGCGTCCGTACCGGCAGCCCGTTCTCTTCTGAATATCTCTTCAAAAAATGCGCAGCGAGCGGCGGAATATCCTCACGCCGGCTCCGCAGCGGCGGCAACTCAATCGCAATCACGTTTAGCCGATAAAACAAATCCTCGCGGAATTTCCCTTCCCGCACCGACTGCCGCAAATCCACATTCGTCGCCGCAATAATCCGCACGTCCACCTGGATTTCCTGCACGCCGCCCAGATGCATGAACCGCCGGTCCTGCAGCACGCGCAGGATCTTTGCCTGCGTGTCCATCCCCATCGTGCCAATCTCGTCCAGGAACAGCGTTCCGCCGTTCGCCACTTCGAACAGCCCCTTCTTCGCTGCAATCGCCGAAGTGAACGCGCCCTTCACATGCCCAAACAGCGTCGACTCCAGCAAGTCCGTCGGCATCGCTCCTGTGTTCACCGGAACGAACGGCTTATCCTTCCGCGGCGAATTCGCATGCAGCGCTTTGGCAATCAACTCTTTGCCTGTGCCGCTCTCGCCCTGAATGAGCACTGTCGATCGCGTCGGCGCTACCTGCGCCACCAGATCGAAGATCCGCAGCATCGGATCGCTCTTGCCCACAATGTTGGGGAAGTTGTACCGCAGCCGGAAGGCGCGCTTCAGCTGAACGTTCTCTTCTTCCGCCCGGTACCGCGCTACCGCTGCGCGAATATCCGCCAGCAGCTTCTCGTTGTCCCACGGCTTCTGCACAAAGTTCTGCGCCCCGCCGCGGATCGCGTCCACCACGTTACCCACCGTGCCGTACGCCGTAATCATGATCACAGGCAGCGTCGCGTGCCGCTCGCGAATCGACCCCAGAATCTCAATCCCGTTCCGCCCCGGCAGCGCCAGATCCAGCAGCACCAGGTCGAAAGCCTGTTCCCCAATCCGCTCCAGTCCGATCTCGCCGTTCTCCGCCGAATCCACCAGGTAGCCTTCGAGCGTCAGCAGTGTCTCCAGCGATTCGCGAATCGCCGCTTCGTCGTCGATGATCAGAATCCGTGCGCCATCTGCCGCCATCGCCTGCGCGTTCGCCGGTACTGCAATCGTCGCTTCAGACATGCGCGGCTTTCCTCAGCATCGGGAACTCCAGATAAAACGTCGTTCCCTGTCCCACCTGGCTCTCCACGTGAATCTTCCCCGAGTGCTCCTGAATAATTCCGTATGTCACTGCCAGCCCCAGTCCCGTACCGCGCGGCTGTCCATCCTTGCGCGCGGTCTTCGTCGTGAAGAACGGATCGTAAATCCGCCGCAGGTGCTCCGGCGCAATCCCTGATCCGCTGTCCGTAATCGACACGCTCACGTGCCCGTTCACTTCCGTCGCCACGCGCAGCGAGCGCGGCCCGCTGTGTTCTTCTGCTCCAGCCGCCATCGCATCCTTCGCGTTCAAAAATAGATTCAGGAAAACCTGCTGTAGCTTCCCCGCATTCCCCATAATCGGCGGCAACTGCGCCATCAGGCTCATCTCCACGGTTATCTGCGACGTCCGGAATTGATGATCCAGCAGCGTCAGCGTGTCGCGAATAATCGCGTTCACATCCGTCTCGCGATACTCTGCCCCGCTCGTTCGCGAAAAATTCAGCAGCCCGTTCACAATCTCCGACGCCCGGAACGTCTGCTGCGTAATCTTCTCCAGCAACGGCCCAAGCCGGTCGTCGCCCCGCACCTGCCGCGACAGCATCTGCGTGTACGAAGAAATCACCGCCAGCGGCGTGTTCACTTCATGCGCCACGCCCGCCGCCAGCAATCCAATCGAGGACATCTTCTCCGCCTGCGCCAGCTGCCCTTCCAGCTCCGTCCGGTCCGTGATGTCGTCGATCAGAATGATCCGCCCCACCGTCTCGAAATTCCGCGAAACCAGCGGCGCAATCGCAATGTTCGCTACCCGCCGCTCTTCCGCGCGCGTCTCCAGCCTGAATTTGTAAAGATTGTGCACGCCCGGCTGATCCTTTACCCGCCGGTACTCGTCCAGCAGCTCCGCAGGAAATACCGCCGACAGCGGCTGCCGCAATGCCTCCTGCCGGGGCAGCGCAAACATCACTTCCATCTGCGAATTCCAGCTCTCGATCTTCTCGTCCGGATCGACCGCCAGAATCCCCACATTGATGCTCTCAACGATGTTCTCGTTGAATTCCTTCAGCCGCTCGTACTCGGAGATCTTTTCTTCCAGGCTCGCGTAGAGCCGCGCATTCTGCAGCGCAATGCCGATGTATCCGGCCAGCGACTCCAGCAGTTCCATATCCTCGCTCGACAGAAAATCTCCCGCCGCGCGCCGCCCCAGCCCAATCACCGCAATCGTGCGGTCCTGCACCTGCCAGTCGCGCGCTCCTGGAACCCCGATGCGGCACGGAAGGAAGTAGTTCATGTCCAGTGCTGCCGCCGCCTGCCGCTCCCGAGCCGTCAGATGCAATGCATGTTGCGGATTCTCGAGGAACAAATGCGTTCCCGCTCCTGGCTCATCGAAATCCAGGAAGCCCATATCCAGCGCTGTGCCAGCAGAAACCAGCGCTGGTTCCAGCCCATGCTGCGCCGCCAACCGGTATTTCCCAGGCGCCTCGGACAAAAACACGGCAACCCGGTCCACCGTCAGCGTCCGCGCCAGCCGGTCCACAATCGCACGCTGCAGCGCGTCGAGATTCGTGAACGAGCTCAGCCCCCGCCCAAAATCGATCAGCGTTGTCCGATAGTCATAGCTCTGCCGGTCGAAGACTTTATCCACCTGCCCCTGAATCGTCTTCTTCAGCGGATCGAACAGCAGCGCCACCACGATAATCGCGGCGATCAGTCCCCACACGCCCGTGCTCGGCAAATGCGTGTGCACCACTTCCGCCGACACCGCTACCAGCCCGAAATAGACCCCAACCAGCGTCGCCGTCGCCAGCGTGTAAGTCACGCCGCGCTTGAAGATCAAATCGACGTCCATCATCCGGTAGCGCACAATCGCCCAGCTGAACGTCAGCGGCAAAAACACCATGCAAATGCCGGCAATCTTCGTCAGCGCATCTGGCATCGCAAAGTTCGCCAGATACGGAATCGCATAGAGCAGCGTGAACGGCGCCACCGCCAGCACCGTGCCTCGCGTCAGCCACTTCAGTTGCTGCCGCTCCAGCGGCGCCTCGGCCGCGCGATAATGCTGGTAGAAAACCACAGCCGCCAACACATAGAGCAGCGCCTGATACGCCGTCGCCGTCTGGTCCAGCCTGTGCCGCAACAATTCCGTCGCCTGCCAGCGCGTTTGCGCCAGCACCTGCACACCCACCACCGCTGTCCCCAGCACATACGGCAGCGCCACCAGCCACGGGCGCCGCGTCCGCCGCTCGCGCGAGAAGGCCTGCGCAAAATGCAGGAACAGCGCTGGCTGCAGCGCCGCCGCGCCAATCCCGCCCCAATAAATAATCAGGTCAAATTCGTTTTGCTTGCCCGTGTACCAGAACGAATACAGCACGAACGACGCCAGGCAAAAAATGTAGAAATGCGTAGAGTGCGGCGCCGTCCAGCGTCGCAACAGCACGTACAGCCCAATCCCCAGGTACACCAGAGCAATCAGCCGGAATCCCTGGTTGATGCTGCGGTCCTGCACATCCAGCGCCACCGGCACATCAGGCAGCCGGAATCCATGCCGCTCCAGCGTGTAGTGAATGGTGTTGTAGGCGCCCGTCCGCCAGATCTGCCGTACAAGGTCCGCCCACCGCTGCGTCGGCACATCGTTCGCCGCAACCAGCAGATCCCCGGTCTTGACCCCCGCTCGCTCGCCCGGCGTGTTATCCGGAACTCGCTGCGCGATTAGCCCGCCCGGCGCCTCGACCCACCACACGCCGTCCACGGGTCTCTGATAATTGCTTTCCTGCTTCAGGTTGAATCCCGCGCACAGGATCGCCGTACCTGTAAACAGTGCCAGCAGGATCGCCGTGATGCGAGTTTGAAACGACCTTTCCATAGTGCGGGTCAGTTCGGAACGCGTTGTTGCTCTTCTGGGCTCTGTCGCCCGCCTTTGGCTATTGCTCGGCGCGCGGATTTCCCGATAGGTGGCTATGGAGCAAGTCTCCTGCCACCCTCCCATCCGAAATCCAGTATTGTTCCTGCCATTCCCGGGAGACAGAAAAATAAGGAGATAGCTACACCCTTGCGACGATGAATCCAGGAATTCAGCGTCCGAGACCGTCCAGCCCTCTCGTTTTCTGTTGGAAAATATGAGAAATCATATCCATTGAAAACGTTGGGGCTTACCGTTGGACGCATGTCCCGCTCAGTGGTGACCGTCAGCCTTCCGGCTCGTTGCCCACAAAACCGAACTGATGAAGATCACGACGAATCCGCCTACTACCAGATAGACCACGGCCGTTCTCCTTGCAGACCTTTTGAAATACTTCGCACCAGAATAACCCGTCCTCAGCCTCGCCGTCTTCCACCGGTCACGCGCCACAGCACGCGATACAGTAGTCCGTGGAATCCGTCATGACCCGCCCCGTCCCTATTCGAGCATTCCTCATCCTTCTCGCCTGCGTCCTGCCTCTCATTCTTCCCGCGCAGACGCCCGCGCCCGGCCCCGCCGTCACCACCGACCAGGGACTCGCCGCCCTCCAGGCCCATCAGCCAGCCCAGGCTCTCGCAGACTTTCAGCAAGTCCTTCAGACCGATCCGAACAACGCCGTCGCCGCCCTCTACGCCGCCACCGCCGCCCTCGAGCAATACAACGGACCCCTCGCCGTCCAGTACGCCGAGAAAGCGCGCCAGCTCGACCCGCAAAGCTGGAAAGTCCACACCACCCTCGTCGCTGCCTACGCCTCTGCCGGCATGACGAAACAGCGCGACGACGAACGCAACGAACTCGCCCAGCTCCACGCGACCGGGGCACCCGACACCCGCAAAGCCAGTGGTTTTCTCCTCGAGATGTTTCAGTTGGGTTCATATCAGGCGGAAGCTATCGAGTACTTCGAGCCCATGGGCAAGTTCCACACGTATTACCGCTTCCTCGTCCACGACCCCGCCGCCAACACGACGCGCGAAATCGACGTCCAGAGCAACGACTTCGACGAGAAATCGTGGGAACAAACCCACGCCTCCCAGGCCGCCGCCGGTGAACGCCACTTCCAACTCACCGACGCCAGCGGATCCACCCTGTACCGCAGCTTCTCCGGCAAACCTGACTACGACCAGTTCCGCGCCATGGTCGCCGCCATCGTGCAGTCGCATCCATCCAAATAGCCCAAACAACAAGAGTCGAGGCCGCGCCCCGACTCTCGTTGGCTGACTCCCCGACTCCTGAATACCGATCACCGATAACTGACAACCGACAACTGTCTTTAAGCCAGCTTCCAATTCGCCGTCAGCTCCGAGTTCAACAGTTCGTAAAAGTCATAGCTCTCGTTGTCCACGTCGCTGCCCAGCTCAAATAATCCACACGGAGTAGGAATCGGCGCCGTCACCACCGGCAGCGCAGGCACCGCAACATCCGGGTTCGCAAAATCCAGTGCCTCCGCCAAATTCGCTATCTCACTCGACGCATCCCGCTTCGTCAGCGGCGGCAGGTTGTACCGCCATTCGATCAGCTTCAGCACCGACGTGTGATCGTAGAGCCCCGAGTTGATCCGCGGCGTTGCCGTATTCCCCCGCGCCCATGGCGAAACCACCACCGTCGGCACTCTGCACCCCAGCAACGCCTTCCCATCGACCAGGTCCGTGTCCACATCGTTCGGCGCAATAATCCGCGGCGGAGCAATCGTGTCGTAAAATCCGCCCCACTCATCGCGATTGATGATCAGCACCGTGTTCTTCCACCCCGGCCCGCTGGTCACCGCCCGGTAAACCTGCCCCAGAAACGCCTCGCCCGCCCGCACATCCGCGTGCGGATGATCGTCGTTCCCCTCGCCATCGTCCAGAATCGTGAACTTTGGGTCCACAAACGACACCGCTGGCAAATTCCCCGTCGCCGCATCGATGAGAAACTCCGCGTGCGGCGCCGAAATGTCGATGTACTTGTCACCCCACAGCGCAAGAAACGGCACATTGCCGAAGTAGTACTTGTGGCTCACGCCCGCAGCCGCCAGCGTGTCCCAAATCGTCGGCAGCGTCGAAATATCCAGCGTATTAGAAAGCCTGTCCGTCTGCGCCGCGTGCTGAAATACTCGATTCGGAAACGTCGACGACAAAATCGAAGCGAAATAGTTATCGAGCGTCGTATAGTTCCGCGCCAGCGCGCTGAAGAACGGCAGATCCGCTTCTTCGTAATAGCCGATCGAGAACACGTCGTTCGTCGTGGTCCGCAGCCAACCGTCCATCTTCCCGTTGTCGACCTCGCTCCGCCCGCCTGCGTACGAGTGGTCCGGATCAGGATGCGAGCAGCCCACAAACGTGTTGAGCCGCCACGTCGGGTGCGCTTCGCCCTCGTTGTCCAGATAGCTCAGTCCCGCCTGCCGCCCGCGCGACCCCGGCAGCCACCCCAAAAAGTGATCGAAGCTCCGGTTCTCCATCATCACCACGATGATGTGTTCGATCTGCGATGCGTCCGGTGCCGGCAGGCTAGCCGCTTTTGCAGTACTCGGGATCGCCGCGGTCAACGCCGCGGCCGACGCGACTCCCGCGCCACGAATAAATTGTCTGCGATTGATTGCAATACTCACAGCGTCCTCCAGAGCAAAGGGATGCTCCTTCCCATGAACGCTGCGTAAAACGAAGATGAATTCCGCCGATGACCGACTACTCCCTATCCCCTATACCCTGTAGTCAAATCCCTTCCCCCATCGAAAACAACCCCGCATCCGCCTGCTCACTGCGGTACTGTTCCCGCTCCTCATCCTCGCTGGTCAGCGCCCTCACCCCATCCAGATCCCGAGCCGTCTGCTCCAGTTGTCCATCCAGGCAATCCACACGCACCCGCAACCGCTTCACTTCCTCAGCCAACGCAATAATCACGCCCGACAGCGGATCCTTCACCTGGCTCGGATCGGTAATCAGCACCCGCTCGCCATTCTGGTAGACAATGTGCGCCGGAACCCCAACCACCGTCGAATTCGGCGGCACGTCGCGCAGCACCACCGACCCTGCGCCCACCCGCGAATTCTCCCCAATGCAAATGTTTCCCAAAATCTGCGCGTTGCTCCCCGCAAACACCCCGTCGCGCAGCGTCGGATGCCGCTTGCCCTTCTCGTTCCCCGTCCCGCCCAGCGTCACTCCCTGATACAGCGTCACGTCGTTGCCCACAATGGCCGTCTCACCCACCACCACACCCGATCCGTGGTCGATGAACACTCTCCGCCCGATCTCCGCGCCCGGATGAATCTCAATCCCCGAAACGAATCGCCCCACCTGCGACAGCACCCGCGCCACCAGCCGCAAATCCGCGCGCCACAGCTTCGACGTAATGCGATGCATCCACACCGCATGCAGCCCCGGATAGCACAGCACCACCATCAGCCGCGAACTCGCCGCCGGGTCGCGCGCCATCACCGAGTCGATATCTTCTTTAATGTTGGCGAAAATGCCCATAACCCTCAGCAGAACTTAGACGGCAGCATACCGGAATCCCCGCAGATGCATGCGCTTGCCCCCCGCGCGCTCACAGCGCCGCCGTCTTCAACCCCTGCGCCTGATTCCGCAGCGATTCAAACAGCACCGACGAAATATACCGCTCACCGAAATCCGGCAGCACCACCACAATCAGCTTGCCCGCATTCTCCGGCCGCTTCGCCACCTTCACCGCTGCCTGCACCGCCGCGCCCGACGAAATCCCCACCAGCAGCCCCTCCTCCAGCGCCAGCCGCTTCGCCATCGTGATCGCCTCGTCGTTCGACACCTGCACCACTTCGTCGATTAACTCCGTCTTCAGCACCCGCGGAACAAACCCCGCGCCAATCCCCTGAATCTTGTGCGGCCCCGGCTTCCCGCCGCTCAGCACCGGACTGTCCACCGGTTCCACCGCAATCGCCTTGAACGAAGGCTTCTTCGGCTTGATGTACTCCGATACGCCTGTCAGCGTCCCGCCCGTCCCGATTCCCGACACCAGAATGTCCGCCTGCCCATCCGTGTCATTCCAAATCTCCGGCCCCGTCGTGTCGAAATGCACCTTTGGGTTCGCCGGATTCTCAAACTGCTGCAGCATGTACCCGTGCGGCGTCTCCGCCAAGATCTGCTTTGCCTTTGTAATCGCGCCGCTCATTCCATTCGGCCCTGGCGTCAGCACAATCTCCGCACCAAACGCCATCAGCACCACCCGCCGCTCCTGGCTCATCGTCTCCGGCATGGTCAGGATGAGCTTGTACCCCTTCACCGCCGCCACAAACGCGAGGCCAATCCCCGTGTTCCCGCTGGTCGGCTCAATCAGCACCGTCTCGCCCGGCTTGATCTTCCCTTCCCGCTCCGCCGCTTCTATCATTGCCAGCCCGATACGATCCTTCACGCTACTGGCCGGATTCGCACCCTCCAGCTTCGCCACCACCCGCCCGTGCGCGCCTTCGGTCACACGATTCAGTTGCACCAGCGGGGTTTTCCCAATCAGTTCCGTCACACTGCTCGCAATTTTCATAGTTCCCTTCCTCAGAAAGTCTGGATTGCGTCGCGGCCTGCGCAGCCTCGATCGCTTGTCTGTCGGAGCGCGACTTCCATCGCGCCATGTCTATGGGACCCTGTTTCAGGGACTTGCCAGGCGGAGGGTCTTAGAACCCTCGGTCGTCGTGCGTGCGACATCGACAGGCAGGGCTGTCCGCCTGCTGCCTCATGCGGCTCGAAATGTCGTTCAAGCGTCTCATCCTGTCTCTATCTAACAGCATCCGCCCAACGGCGTCTTGTGACAAGCCCTTCCGCCCGGGATGTCAACGCCCCAACTTCACCAGCGCCGCCCCAGCATGCAGCCTTCTTTCCAGATGCCGCTCCAGCGCCTGCGTCGCAAACCGCCGCAAATCCGCTGCACGATTCGCCGGCCACTCTTCCGATGCCAGCGCCGCAATCGGCGACTCGAAGATCCTCCGCGCCAGCCCCAGCGACTCCGCCGTCAGCACCCGCGCCCCAGCCAGTTTATGCCGGGCGCAAACCAACCCATCCGCCTCCGCGTGGAACCACGCTGCCTGCCCCGCAAATGCCTCGCCACACGCCGTACAGTGCGTCACGCTCGGCATCCACCCCAGCAGCCGCGTCATCCACAGCGAGAAATACGTTACCGGCATCCAGATCCGGCTCGTCCGCGTCTGCCCCAGCACCGCCAGCAGCAGCCGAAACACCGCGTCGTGCGGATCGTGGTCCGGAAGCGTCTCCTCCAGCACCTCCGCATAGAACGCCAGCGCCGCCGCCCGTGCGTAGTCCACCGGATCCGAAAGCGGCGACGTGATCACCTCGCACGCATCCAGCCGCACCAGTTCCTGCTTCGGCTTCTCCAGATACGTTGCCGTCACCCACGTCATCGGCTCCAGCGCCCCGCCAAACCGCCGCCGCGATTTCGCCGCAGACTTTGCCACTCCCTTAATGCGCCCATGCGCCCGCGTGAAAAGCGACACGATCTGGTCCGCCTCATGGATCGGCCACGTCCGCAATACGACCGCTTCTCCCTGTTGCGCGCTCACAGGCGTCAGAATACATGGCCTGGAAAAGCCCCCCAAAAAAGACCGATGCGCCCGGGCTGCCGCTGGAATCAGACAGGCAGCCGTTGATCGAAGGATGAATAAATCTTCATCTGGATTGATTGAACGTCTATTAACTATTGAGTTACTATTTGCTCGTCAAGACCCCTTGACGGACGACTCCCGGCCGGGAAAACCGTCCTGCCGGACGTACGTCGCAACACCCATTCTCTAACCCACGGCCCCGATCGCACTCCAACCGACGGATCGTTCGCCCCGAATCCCCAAAGCCCGGGTTCGGCGTGGACAACCGCGAGCGATCCGTCCCCCTTCAGCCGCGCGTTCCAACCAGTGGCTGCAGGGAAGAAAAACCCATAACAGGAGACCTCTGACGGGTCTTCGCAGGGAGAACCCCATGCGACATTCAAGACGTGACAACTTTATGTTGTCGGGCGGGCACGGCTCCGTGCTCCGGATCATCGTCGTGGCTGCCATGCTGGCAGCTTTGATTCCCTGTTTCTATGCCATTCGTGCCGCAACGGCGAAGGCTGGCGCGGCCGACGACGGGAGGCCTGGAACTTCTCCCGCTTTTGGGCATGGAATCCCACCCGCGGCGCAGGGAGAAATTGCGCTGATCGAGCAGGAAATCCAACAAACCGAGGCCCAGACGCTCCAGTTGCTCGGGACCAGTATGGACTCCATGCACCAGATCCAGACACTGGGCAAGCTGGAACTGTTCGATGCCAGCCTGTCCGTCAACAAGCAGGAGGCATGCAGTTTCTGCCACATGCCGGAAGTGGGCTACACCGGACGGAGCGAGGTGCTGAACCTGACCACCGTCGCCTATCCGGGATCGGTGCGGACGCGGTTCAGCGACCGCAAGCCCATGAGCTACACCTACGCAACTCTGGCACCGGTCCTGCACTACAACGCCACCCAGAAGGATTTCTACGGTGGCAATTTCTGGGATATGCGGGCCACCGGCTGGAAGCTGCAAAGCCCGGCGGCAGAGCAGGCTCAGGGCCCTCCCACCAATCCTGTTGAAATGGGGTTGCCGGACAGTGCCTGCGTCGCCTATCGCCTCGCAACAGGAAAGTATGTTTCGCTCTTTCAGCAGATATGGGGCAACGCCATCTCCCTCATCAGCTGGCCTTCGAATGCGGAGAAGGTGTGCACCACTCCCGCGGGAGCAGGCGGTGTGGGGCCTCAACTGAGTCTGAGTGCTGAAGATCGGGACCGCGCCAACACCATCTACGATGAATTCGCTCTCTCCATCGCGGCCTATGAAGCGTCGCCGTCGGTGAACGCGTTTTCGTCCAAATTCGACGCCTACCTCGCGAACAGCGCTACCCTCACCCCGCAGGAGCAGCACGGGTACGAGCTCTTCAACACCACTGGCAAATGCAATACCTGTCACCTCAGCGGCCTGGCCAACGGCGTAACCGGCGGCACGCCGACCGATGTCGCGCCGCTGTTTACGGACTTCACTTCGTCGAATCTGGGCCTCCCGAAGAATTACGCGATCCCCTATCTGTACGAAAGCACGCCGGACCAATATGGCTACGTCGCCAATCCCCAGGGGCTGGCGTATGTGGACATGGGTGTGGGTGCATTTCTCGACGGACTGACAGTGCCGGACCAGTCGTGGGCGGCGCTGGCTCCGCAATTCCTCGGGAAGATGCAGGTTCCAACCTTGCGGAACGTCGATCAGCGGCCATTCCCGCACTTCGCGAAGGCCTACATGCACAATGGCTATCTGAAGAGCCTGAAGGAGGTCGTCCACTTCTACAACACGCGTGACCACCAGTGCAGTTCTCCGAACGATCCCGGGGCCAGATTCACGTGCTGGCCGGCGCCGGAGGACGCCGACAACGAAGATACGACCGTCGGCGCACTCGGCCTCTCCGATTCCGACGAGAACGACATAGTCGCGTTTCTCAAGACGCTGACCGACGGTTATATGCCGGTCGGCACAATGAGCGGAAAACTCAACGCTGCCATTCAGGCGGAGGCTGCCAGTCTGCGGAGACGCAGTCCGCACTCCGGAAACTAGGATCCATTCCGCACCAAAGCAGGGCGCCGGGCAACCGGCGCCCTGTTGCTTTCAGCGCAGCCCTGGCCGCGATAAGAAGAATGTATTCGGACAATCAGAAATATCTATAGCAGGAAGACATCTGCAGGCTCTGCGCGTTACTCTGGAGGCGGACCGCCAAACCTTTTCTCCGCATTCGAAATCGCGTAACCCCGGCGAGGGTCGCGGTGTGCCCGGCGTGAGTCTGGCGCGGCAGCGAATCATATATTCATCACCATCGAAGGAGAAGCATGTCGACTGAATTTCGCAATTTCCTGGCGCTCTCGTACGAAGAGCTGGAAGAACTCAATCTCAAAGCCAAAGACCAGCGCAGGAAGCGCGTCGCCCTGGACAAAATTCAGGAGGAGCGCCTCAAATTCCTCACCGACCAAAAAGGCATTAAGGCCGTCACCGTTCTCTTCTGCGACCTCGAAGGCCGCCTCCACATGCTGGACTATGACAAGAAGTTCCTCCTCAAGTCCTACGAGAACCTCACCTTCGACGGCTCCTCCATCCGCGGCTTTACCGCGCAAAAGGAAAGCGATCTCCGCCTCTTCATCGACTGGTCATCCTTCTACTACGCCCCTGCCGACATCTTCGGCGCCGGCAAAGTCCTCGTCTTCGGCGACGTCATCGACAAGGACGGCACACCCTACGGCGGCGACACCCGCGGTCTCCTCAAGACCTTCGCGAAGGAGATGTACGAAAAACAGGGCTACACCCTGAACGCTGCCAACGAAATCGAAGGCTTCCTCTTCGGCGGCATCGATGCCGAAAAGACCTTCCTCACCACCGGCAGATTTGAATACGTCAATACCGGCGGCTACTACCACTCGCTGCCCGGTGATCCGCTCCGAACGTTCATCGACACCACCGCTGAAGTGCAGCGCGCCATGGGCTTCGAAAACGAGAAGGATCACCCCGAAGTTGCGCCTTCCCAATTCGAAATCAACTACGGCTACGGCGAAGTCATCGCCGCTGCCGACCAGATTCAGCTCTATAAACTCATCTGCCGCCAGGTGGCTACGCGCCTCGGCATGACCGCATCCTTCCTGCCCAAACCCGTCACCGGCGTCAACGGCAGCGGCATGCACACCAACGTTTCCATCAGCAAAAACGGCAAGAACCTCTTCTGGGATCCCTCCGGCCAGGAAAAGCTCTCCAATTTCGCATGGAAATTCGTTGACCGCATCCTCACCCACGGCAACGATATTTGCCTCCTGCTCAATCCCAGCGTTAACGCCTATCGCCGCCTCGATCCGCACTTCGAAGCCCCCAACCAAATCAAGGCCTCGGCCGTCGATCGCGGCTCTATGGTGCGCATTCCCATCGGCAACGAACGCTCTTCGCGCGTCGAAGTTCGTTCCGTCGCGCCCGATGCGAACCCCTACCTCGTCATGCTCGCCGTCTTCAAGTCCGGCTTGCAGGGCGACCTCGCGAAGATCAAAAACCTGCGCCAGGCCGAGCGCTATCTCCCCGACAACATCTACACCGCGCTTGAGAATTTCCGCGGCGCCACCTGGACCTCAACACTGCTCGGCGAAGACGTCAAAGGCCGCTACGCCGACCTCAAACAGGCCTCGGCCGATCGCTGCCCTCGTCTCCTCGGCACCTACGTCAAACCCCAGGAAGTCCAGTTCCACCACGAGGTCTACAACCAGTTCCTCTGGAACCAGTTCTGAACTGGCCGTTCAGGCATACGCGCCTTCGGCGAAAAACAAAAACGCCCCGGTGATGAGCCGGGGCGTTTTTCTTGCGGTCATGCTTGTCCGTTTTCTCTTGCTTCCCGTGCACCGTATAGCTACACTACACAGTGATCCGAACTTACCGGCACAAGGGTCTGAGATTATTCGCCGAAACAGGATCGAAAGCAGGAATTCAGCCGAAGCATGCTCCGCGCTTGCGGAGGCTTTTGACCGCTCTGGATGTCGCGGCGTCGCCGAAGGATATGGGAGCACCCGGAAATTATCTGCATTCTCTGGCCGGCGACCTGGGAGGCCACTGGTCGGTTCGCGTTGACGGAAACTGGCGTCTCACCTTCGCTTTCGAAGGGGAAGATGCAATATTGGTGGATTATCAGGACTACCACTGAGGCAATCATGATTCACGATCCAGCACATCCCGGCGAAGTCCTTCGCGATTACCTGGGGGCAATCACCGTCAGCGAGGCAGCAAAGCATCTGCAGATCACACGCGCACACCTCTCCCGCATCCTCAATGGACGCGCCGGCGTCTCCGCTGCCATGAGCCTGCGCCTCTCCGCCGCTCTCGGCACAAGCCCGGAATTTTGGGCGAAAATGCAGCTAAATTATGACCTCTGGCAGGCACGCAAACAAAAGCAGCCGCGCATCGCACGATTCCGGAAACTAGCAGCCTAGCCCTTACGACCCCACAAACCGCGAATAAAACGTCTGCGCCAACGTGACTGAGCTACACTGCGACTCAATGAATCGCGATCTGGCGTGGCACGGTCTGACGACATTCCTGCTCTGTGACGCAATCCTGCTCGTCATCACCGCGATGAGACACGACTTCGGGCACGGCCCGATGTCGGTCAAGATACTGGCGTGGAACTTCTTGTTTCTCCTGCTAGCTGCCGTTGAAACAATTATCCAGCGAGGCCTTGCGCGATCCGCCAGAGGCGATTCCGACGAACCTGCCAGGGCAACACAGACGCCGCACAGAGCCAGGCGGCCCAGCAGCTATTCCAAACCATGGGACTCCTTGTGCTCTATCTTGCAGCCGCTGGGATCGGCTATGAAATTGCCTTCACGCCCGGCGACGCCCTGATTCACATCCCATTCGCCATCGTCGGTGCCCATATCTGCTTTGTGTCAGGGCGATCGAAGATAAAAGTTACGGGCCTCCGATAACTCACGACCCCACAAACCGCGCATAAAACGTCCGCGCCACCGCCACATCGCTCGTCCCCTGCACCATCGCCCGCCCGTCCCCAAACAGAGTCATCGTGATCTCCCCACGCTCGAACCGCAGCAGCATCGCGTTCCGCTTCACTAATCCATGCGGAGCCAGCCGCGCTTCCATCTCCGCGAAATCCACCACCCGCGACCGCTCATGAATTTGCACCGAATTCCGCCCGCACAGCGTGATGTGCGGCCGCCCCTCGCCCCGCAGATGCACAAAATCCCGCACCCCGCACACTGCGCAATCTGCCCGCGGCGTTCCCGTCGCAATCTCGCTCCACTCGTTCGCCCACACATCGCAGCTGATCAGCGTCCGCCGCATCTTCTCCCGCGCGCCCACCAGCCATTTCAGAGCCTCCGTCACTTCCAGGCTCCCTGCCAGGTTCACCGCCGTGTTCAGAATCCCCGCCGTGTCGCAAGTCTCCACCGCCCCGCCCGGCGCCTCCGGAAAGATGCACGCCAAACAAGCCGTCTCCCCCGGCACAATGTTCATCGTCACGGCATACGACCCCACGGCCGCCGCATAAATCCACGGCTTCCCCTGCTCCACGGCATAGTCGTTCAGCAAATACCGCGTCTCGAAATTGTCCGTGGCATCCAGCACCAGCTCCGCCCCGCGCAGCAGCTCATGCACGTTCCCCGGAACCAGATCCGCCACCTGTGCTCGCACGTCGATCTCGCTGTTGAACCCCGCAATCTTCCGGCGCGCCGCTTCCGCCTTCGGCAACGCATCCCGCGCGTCCGCCTCATCGAACAGCACTTGCCGCTGCAGATTGCTTTCTTCCACAAAATCCCGGTCGATCAGCGTCAGCGTCCCCACGCCGGCTCGCGCCAGCAGGCTCGCCGCCGCTGCGCCCGTCGCGCCCACGCCCACCACCGCCACGTGCGCCCGCAGCAACTTTTCCTGCCCCCCGGGTCCAATCCCCTGGAAGAGTGTCTGCCGCGAGTACCGTTCCGCTAACGTTTGAGACGACGCTGCCATCTCTCAGTAGTATAGAAACTTATTGCGACTCGATGGGCAGTCGCGCCGGGCATTGTTCTGGCCCACGCGGAGCATCTCATGGTTGAAAGCACGCAATCAGTCACCAGCTTTTCCATTGTTTCTGTCAAACACGTTATTTAGCGGTCGGGACGAGGGCGGTTTGGGTTCGAACGACGTTTCTCAAGGGCGCGGGTGCAAGCCCGGAATCGAAGCAGGCCAATTTGTGATGGCTCGGCCCTCATCAGGCCGCCTCCTCACGAAACCGCCCCGCTGCGCCTCCGTCATCCTCACAGTCCTGCTCGTGGCCGGCTTTTCCATCGCCCGCGCCCAGCAGCCCATGAACCCCACGCCCCAGGCGCCCCCCTCACCCACTTCCACGCCGTCCACTCAGATGCCCGGCTCGTCGAACCCGAAGCAAAAGAAAAAGGAAGAGTCCACCGTCCCTCCCGGCAGTGTTCTCCCCTCCTACAACGAGGTGCAGAGCCAGCCCAGCCAGGTCGCTCAGCCGGTGCCCACCTCGCAGAGCCTGCGTGGATGGACTGGCCTCAACGTCATTGATATCCGCTACGCGGGTGTCACCCGCGCCGACCTCGATCCGCTCCCCGGCCAACTCGACCAGCAACCCAACACCCCCCTCGATCCCGTCAAGGTTCGCGACAGCCTCCGCCGCCTCTACGCCACCGGCCTCTTTCAAACCATCGCCGTCGACGGCGAAAAACAAGGCGACGGCGTCATCCTTACTTACACGGGCACACCCACCCTCTTCATTGGCCGCGTCCTTGTCCGTGGCATCAAAAGCACTCAACTCAGCAATCAGGCTTACTACTCCACCCGCCTCAGCCCTGGAACACCTTTCACGCCGCAAAAAATCGACCGAGCCGCCGACCTGGTCCTGCAAACGCTCCAGGAAAACGGCTACTACCAGGGGTCCATCGTTCGTCACACCCGCATTGACAAAGCCCACTCCGAAGAAGACATCCAGTTCAGCGTCACCACCGGCAAGCCCGCCCGCGTCGGCGCAGTCATCGTAGAGGGCGACTACGGGATGGATCTCGCCACCTTCCGCCAAAAGGCCAAGCTCAAGCCCAACGCCAGAGTGAATCGCGAAACTGTCAGCCGCGCCCTCGCGAATGTTCGTAAAACCTACCAAAAGGAGCAGCGCCTCGAGCCCAACGTCAGCCTCACCTCGAAGCACTACGACCTTGCCACCAATCAGCTCACCCTCAACTTTCGTGCCGATCGCGGTCCTGTTGTCACAGTCAGCGTGGAAGGCGCCAGTCTCAGCAAAAGCAAAATCAAGTCGATCGTCCCCATCTTCGTCGAAGGCACCCTGGACGAAGATCTACTCAACTCCGGCAGCAAGCGCATCCGCGACTACTTCCAGCGCGACGGCTACTTCGACGCCAAAGTCGCTTATGTCACCAACCGCACCCCTGACCTGACCAACGTCACCTACACCGTTACCCTCGGCCCCCGCGACCGCGTCCAGTCCATCGCCATCAAGGGCAACGGCTATTTCAACGACTGGACCCTCCGCCAGCGCCTCAGCATCGAGCCTGCATCCTTCTTCGTCCCCCACGGAACTTACAGCCTCGCCCTGCAAACCGCCGACGTCAATGCCATCAGCGCTCTCTATCAGAGCAACGGATTCACCAACGTCAAGGTCACTCCTGAAGTCCGTGACGTCGGCACCGCCCCGAAGAATAACGAGCGCATTCTCGCCGTCACCTATCGCATCGAAGAAGGCACCCAGCAGAAGGTCGGCGTTTATCACATCAATGGCGTCAGTCCAGCCCAACTCGCTGACCTTCAGCCGAAGCTCAGCCTTGAGTCCGGCCAGCCTTATTCACCCACCAACCTCGCCGCTGACCGCGACGAAATCCTCAGCTATTTCCTCGATCGCGGCTACGATCACGCCCGAGTCACCGTCCAGCAGAACCCCGCCCCGCAGGATCCCAACCTCGTTGACGTCGCGCTCAACGTTTCGGCCGGCGATCAGATCTTCGTTCGCAACGTCATCGTCGCCGGCCTCCACTACACGCGCCCCAGCGTCGTCAATCGCCAAATCCTCGTGAAAGCCGGGCAGCCCCTCGATCAGTCGAAACTCCTCGATTCCCAGCGCCGGCTCTACAACCTCACCCTCTTCAATCAGGTCACCACCGCCGTCCAAAATCCCGAGGGAGACGAGCTCCGCAAGAGCGTTCTTGTTCAGTTCGACGAGGCCCGCCGCTGGAACGTCGTCTACGGCGCCGGCCTCCAGGCCCAGACCGGGACCCCAGGCACCAGTTGCCCCAACGCCGTCAGCCTCATCCTGCTCGGCATCAACCCCGCAACCTACGCCTGCAATGCCAACGGTCACTTCGGCGTCAGCGGCCTCGTCGAACTTGATGTCTCCCGCATCAATCTCTTCGGCCGCAATCAGTCCATCACTTTCCGTTCCGAATACGGCTCGCTCGAACAGCAGTTCACCGCCAACTACTCCGCCCCGCACTTCCTCAACTATCCGTCCCTCGACTTCTCCTTCGGCGGCGGCTACATTAACGCCCAGAACGTCGTCACCTTCGCCTCGTCCACGGTCGAAGCCGACGTCCGCATGACCCAGCATCCCGACCTCATCAACACCCTCATCTACCAGCTCTCCTTCCGCCGCGTGAAAGTCGACCCCGACACCATCCAGGTGGCGCCCGACGAAATCCCGCTCCTCTCCGAACCCGTCCGTGTAGCTGGCCCGGAAATGACCTGGATCCGCGATACCCGCCGCCCTGAACCGCTCGACGCTCAAACCGGCATGTACAACAGCATTCAGGAATTTGCTTCTGACAATTTGATCGCGGATTCCCAGGCCAACTTCGACCACTTTGACTGGTCCAACGCCACCTACTACCCCATCGGCAAACACCGCAGCATCGTCCTTGCCCGCAACACCCGCTTCGGCATGGAGCGCGTCTTCGGCGAAGGAAAATACGAATCCATTCCGCTCCCGGAACGCCTGTACGCCGGCGGCCCCGAATCCCTCCGCGGATTCAACCTCAACTCCGCAGGCCCGCGCGACTCCCAAACCGGCTTCCCTATCGGCGGCGCCGGAGCCTTCGTCAATCAGACCGAACTCCGCCTGCCCAACCCGCAGCTCCCTTACTTCGGCCGGGCCCTCGGCTTCGTCCTCTTCCACGATATGGGCAACGTCTTCAATAATTCTTCTGATATCTGGCCCGCCGCCCTCCGCATTAAGCAGCCGCACAGCTACACGTGCACTGCCCCGCAATACCTCACGGTTGCGGCGCAGCAGGCCGTCACCCGCCACTCCAGCACCAACACCACCGGCACCTGCGACTTCAACGACTTCTCGCATTCCGTCGGAATTGGCGTGCGCTACCACACCCCCATTGGTCCCATCCGCTTCGATTTGGGCTACAACCTCAACCCGCCCGTCTACCCCGTCATCATCACCTACGGCAACGTGGGCCCGGGCACCTGCGTCCACGGCGACACTTCCCCGTGCTACGGTCAGGCCGGCCATTTCAATTTCTACTTCAGCATCGGGCAGGCCTTCTAGTGAAAGCGCGCTCCCTCATTCCGGCTCTCTGCCTCATCCTCATCGGGTGCCCGATGTCGCTGGTGTTGGGGACGTGGGATTGCGCTGCCCAAAATTCCGCCGCCCCCGCGCAGTATGCCACGCCGCCCGCGCCTCCGCCGCCTGCCGTTCCCGGATCTGTTGAGCTCGATCACGTCGTCGCCGTCATCGGCTCCAACGTCATCCTCGAAAGCGACGTCATCCAGGAAATGCATCTCTCCGCCCTCGAGCCGCTCCAGGTGCTTCCAGGCCAGAACACTCCCGCTAACGCCCTCCGCCGCCTCGTCGATCGCACCCTTATCCTCCAGCAGATGAAGGAGCAGCAGCAGCCCGTCGATACCCCCGATGCCGAAGTCCAAAAAGCCGTCGATGAGCTCGCCAAATCCATCCCCGACTGCGAAAAATTCCATTGCGGTTCCGAACACGGCTGGGACGCCTTCCTCCGCGCCAACGACCTCACCCACGATATGGTCGAGCAGCGCTGGAGCCAGCGCATGGCCATCCTCCGCTTTATCGATCTCCGCTTCCGCAGCGGCATCCGCGTCACCCCCGACCAGACCTCCTCCTACTACGAAAAAACTCTGGTCCCAGCGCTCGTCAAAAATCACGAAACCGCACCGCCCCTCAAAGACGTTTCTTCCCGCATCCAGGAAGTTCTCCTCGAGCAGCAGGTCAGCGGCCTCTTTCAGGATTGGCTCTCCAGCCTTCGCGATCAGGGCAACATCCGCATCGTCGACGATGCCTACAGCGCTGACCTCAACCTGTTCAAGGCCAACCCCCAGGGGGACCAAAGCCAATGAGCATCACTCCTATCCCCCTCCCCGAATCCGCTCCCGAGCCGACGCCCCGTGAGCCGCGCCGTGTTGCAAGATTCTTCCTGCACTTATTCCTCTGGACCATCAGCGTCCTCGCGATCGTCGCCGTCGGCCTCGCCATCTTTGCCTCCACGCCGACCTTCGAAAATCGTGTCCGGAATACCCTCATCGCCGAGCTGGAAAAATCCACCGGCGGTCGCGTCGAGCTTCAGCACTTCGGTTGGCGTTTCACCCACCTCGAATTCGAAGCCGACGACCTCACCATCCACGGCCTCGAAGCTCCCGGCGAGATTCCCTACGCCCATCTCGATCGCCTCTTCGTTCGCCTACAGATCCTGTCGTTCTTCCACCCCAAAATCGCCCTCAACTATCTCGAAGCCGACCGCCCTGTCATTCACCTCATCGTGTATCCCGACGGCTCTACGAATCAGCCGCAACCCAAACATCCCTCCACCGGCTCATCGAAAGACCAAATCTTCTCGCTCGCGGTCGCGCGCACCGTTGTCTCCAACGGTCTCGCCATCCTCAATGACCGAACCATCCCGTTCAATCTCTCCGCCAACAACCTCGCCACCCAGGTCAGTTACGTCCCGGCCAACGACCACATCGCTGCGCACGATCACTACACCGGCTCCCTCCACGTCGAAGACATCGTCGTCCTCCGGGGTCCGCAAACTCGTGACAACATCCCCGTCCATTCCACGCTCGACGCCTCCGTGGATGTAGGCCGTAACACCGCCAACCTCGTCTCTCTCACCCTACAAAGCGGCCCCGAAAACAAGAGCCAGAAAACCGTCATCCGCGTTGCCGGCTCGCTGAACGACTTCAGCAATCCTCACTTCCAGTTCACAGCCAATGGCGCCATTGACGCTCTTGAAATCCGCGCCCTCACCGGCGTCCCCGGCATCGATGCCGGAACCGCCCAGCTCGACGCCTCCGGCCAGGGCACCTTCTCGCAGTTCACCATCGACAGCACCGCCGCCGTTTCCGGAGGCGCCTACTCCATCGCCACTGTCGATATCACCGGCGCCACTGTCCACGCCCTCGCGCACATCACGCAGGATCAAATCGCCGTCACCGGCGTCCACGTCAGCGTCGCAGGCGGCACCGTCGACGGCGAGCTCCACATCGTCAACTGGCAGTCGCCGGCCCCGCCACCCGGTCAGTCAAAGCACACGAAACTTCCCGTCGAGAAAGGCACCGTCCGCACCCGCGTCGCCAACTTCTCGCTCGATCGCATTCTCGACATGGTCGCCCCGCCAAATTACCGCCGCCTCGGATTCGATACTGCCGCATCCGGCACCGCCAATGTCGACTGGACCGGCTCCGCCGACGACCTCGTCGGCTCCGCCGATGTCACCATCGCTCCGCCGCTGCCGCCAGCGCCCAACGAAGTTCCCGTCACCGGCACTGTCCAGGCGCAGTACTTCCAACACAATGGCTCCGTCGCCGTCGGTCATCTCGACGTCCATACTCCTGCCTCCGAAATTCAGGCCTCCGGCACCCTCGGCGTCTACCCCACCTCGCGCCCCACGGAAATCAACGCCAGCCTCATCACCCGCAATGTCGCCGAATTCAATCCCGTCCTTGCGACTTTAGGCATTGCAGCACCCGGCCAACCCACGCCCATCCCCGCCAACCTCCACGGCCAGGCGCAATTCCATGGCGAATTCACCGGCACTCTCGATGCCCCCGACTTCCGCGGACATCTCGTGGCTTCTGACTTCGAAGTCACCCCGCGCGCCTCGACGCCCGCCGCCACTCTGGCCATCAAAAACATCCACTTCGACTCCCTCACCGCCGACGCCGACTACAACTACGGCGCCCTCAGCGTGAGCGCCGCGACTCTCGTCCAGGGAAAGACCACTATCCAGTTCAGCGGCCAGGTCCACGGCAATCCCAAAGAACCGTCTGAGCTCTTCGCGCAATCCTCCACTCTCCACGTCAGCGCACAGGCCAAAAACGTCGACGTCCAGCAGTGGATCGCCCTCACCGGCCAAAATTATCCCGTCTCAGGCACTCTCAAACTCAGCGCCCAAACCACCGGCACCATCGGCAATCTCAACGGCAAGGGACACGTCAGCCTCACCAGCGGCGCCATCGAAGGCGAGTCCTACCGCTCGCTCTCCACCGACCTCCAGTTCCAGGGCAAAGCCGTCGACGCCACCAATCTCGTCTTCTCCCTCGATGGCGGCCGCATCACCGGCAGCGGCGGCTACGACTTCGGCGCGGATACCGTCCAGTTCAACCTCCAGGGCAGCGACTTCGAGCTTGCCAACATTCGCCGCATCCAGAACGATCAGTACCCGCTTGCCGGCTCCGTCACCTTCGACGCGCGCGGCAGTGGCCCGCTCAAAGTGCCGTCCCTCCAGGCCAGCCTCCACATCCGCAATCTCTCGCTGGCCCGCGCCGCCACCGGCGTCGTCGATGTTGACGCCCACACCTCCGGCCAGGCCCTCGACGTCCACGCCAGCGCACACATCAATACCGCTACCATCGACCTCAACGGCGAAACCCAGCTCAACGGCGACTATCAGACGCGCGCCAGCCTCACCATCGCTAAATTCGATATCGATCCCATCCTCCGAACCTTCTCCGTCACCGGCATCCGCGGCAGCTCCTCCATCGCCGCCGCCGTCAACGTCTCCGGCCCGCTGCGCTATCCCAAAAAGCTCAACGGCGACGCTCGCGTCAGCGAGCTGTCCATCACCCTCGAAGATGTGCCCATCCACAGCGACGGCATGCTCCATGCCGCATTGTCCAATGGCACCCTCCATCTCGATCCCGTCCGCATCATCGGCCCCGACACCGACCTCCACGCTCAGGGATCAATCGGCCTCTTCGATTCGCCGCAGGCCATTCATTTCACCGCCGGCGGCTCCGTCAACATGGCACTCGCCCAAACCCTCGACACCGACATCCTCTCCTCCGGCCACGTCGACTTCACTCTCAGCGCCCAGGGAACCACCGCCAATCCCGACCTCAGCGGCAATGTGAAGTTCACCAACGTAAACGTCGCGCTCGAGGACTACATCAACGGCCTCAGCCGCATGAACGGCGAGCTCGTCTTCGATCAGGATCGTCTCGAATTCAAAAACGTTAACGCCTACTCCGGCGGCGGTCTCATCAAGCTCGGCGGCTTCGTCACCTGGCACCGCGGCCTCTACTCCGAAATCACCGCCACCGCCCGCGGCGTCCGCGTCCGCTATCCACAGGGAGTGACATCCACCGCTGACGCCGACCTCAAATTCCAGGGAACCCAGGCCGGCATGCTGCTCGCCGGCAACGTCACCGTCACCGCCTTTTCGGTCAGCCAGGACCTCGACTTCGCCTCCCTCTCCGCATCCAGCGGCGGAGTCTCCCTGCCGCCCGCACCCGACTCACCCTCCAACAAGGTGCGCCTCGACGTCCGCATCACTTCCGCCCCCTCACTCGATTTCCAAAACTCCTTTGCCCGCCTTGCCGGTAATGTCGATCTCACCGTCCGCGGCACCCTCGCCCAACCCAGCGTCCTCGGCCGCGTCACCGTCACCGAAGGCAGCGCCACCTTCAACGGCGAAAAATTCCAGCTCGAGCACGGCGAGATTTACTTCAGCAACCCCATCCGCATTCAGCCCACCGTCGACCTCACCGCCTCCACGACAGTGGAGGACTACAACATCACCATCGGCCTCCAGGGCAACACCTCCCACCTCACTCCCACTTTCCGCTCCGAACCGCCGCTCTCTGAGCAGGACATCTTCTCCCTCCTCGCCATGGGCCGCACCCAGGAAGAACAGCAGATCTACTCCACGGAAGAACAGCAGGCCGGCGTCAACTCCACCGCTGACTCCCTCCTCGGCGGCGCTCTCAATGCCACCATCAGCAGCCGCATTCAGAAGCTCTTCGGAGGCGGCTCCGTCCGCATCGACCCGACCTTCGTCTCCGGAGTCGGAAACGCCACTGCGCGCATCACGGTCGAGGAACCCATCTCCAAGCAGGCCACCCTCACCTATTCCACCAACGTCAACTCCACCGCTGAGCAACTTATCCAGGGTGAATGGCGTGTCACCCGAACCTTCTCCGTCCTGGCCGTCCGCGACGAATCCGGCGTCTTCTCCCTGGTCTTCCGTCTCCGCCGCGCCTACCACTAAATCCGCCGGTCATCCCGAGCGAAATTAGCGATGTCATCCCGAGCGGAGCGCCGCCACAAAGCTAGCCCGCGGGAAGGGGCAAATCCGGCGCGCCGTCGAGGCCCCCGAAGCTGACCACCTCACCCGGAACCACAGATCCCGTCAGCAAGGGGAATCGGTCGCGAAGCGGCCGATCAGGAAGCCGCCGCGGCGGAAGCGATGCCTCAGCCAGCCCGAGGGTTTCAAAATGAATCCCAACAACATCAGTCCCGGCCCAGCCAGCCCCTCTAAAAATTCCTCCCAAAAGCGCATCCAAACCGCCCTTTTCCGTGTCTGATTCAACTGAAAGGCCCTCTCCCCCGGCCCCGGTTGGATGGTAGCTGCCCCCAGGCGGCCCTATCCCCGCGACTGGAAAAAGTAAAAGCCCGGGAGAGCGCCGGGAGCGTATCCAATGAAAGCACTTGCAGCATTTTCTCTCGCCGCGGCTCTTGCCGTTCCTGCGGCATTCGCGCAAAACAATGATCCCCAGCTGCAGCAGGAAGTCCAGAAGGCCCTGCACGGCTCGCAGTTCAAAGGGGTTCAGGCAAACGTCCAAAATGGCACCGTCACCCTCACCGGCAGCGTCGATGTCGTAGCCGAGAAATTCAGCGCAGACCAGAAGGCCCATCACGTCAAAGGTGTGGCCGGCGTCAACAACGAAATCGAAGTAACTGCGACTGATCTATCCGATCAGCAGCTCCAGGCCAAGGTGAACAAGGCCATCACCTACAACCTGTGGGGCAACGTTCCGGTCCAGTTCCAGACCGTCTCCGCGCAGATTCAGAACGGCGTCGCCACCATTAGTGGTCATGCCGCCGGTCCTGTAGCCGCTGCGGACGCAGTCGCCGTAGTCGCCAACACCAAAGGCGTTCGGGATGTCGTCGACGAGATTCAGGTCGACCCCATCTCCGACTTTGACAACGGCATCCGTCTGCGGGAATTCCGCGCCATCTATGGCTATCCGCTGCTCAGCCAGTACGCGATGGATCCGGAGAAACCCATCCGCATCCAGGTATCCAACGGCCACGTCACCCTCTACGGCCAGGTCGACAACCAGGCCCAGAAGAACGCCGCTGGCATCCAGGCCAACACGGTCCCGGGCGTATTCAGCGTCACCAACGACCTGCAGGTCGCCAACGCCCCTGCAGAACGTTCCTCCAAATAAAGTAGGCGAACCACCAACTCGAATGCCCCATTCTGAAAGCGCAAAAAGCGCCACAGAATGGGGCTTTCCCTTTGCCCCAAATTCACACCGGCGCCGGGCTTCGGGCTATGCGCTACACGCTGCCTTTCTACAACCTACCCCCTGCACCCTGTACCCTAGTAACAGTGCCCCTGCTCCGCTCCATCCGCGTCACTCTCGAGATGATCAAGTGGGAACACTCCATCTTCGCGCTCCCCTTCGCGCTCACTGCCGCAATGCTCGCCGCCCACGGCTGGCCACCCCTCTCCAAACTTCTCTGGATCGTCGTCTGCATGGTCTCCGCCCGTTCCGCCGCCATGGCCTTCAATCGCTGGGCCGACGCTGACCTCGACGCCGCTAACCCCCGCACCCGTCAGCGCGCCATTCCTGCCGGACTCCTCACTCGCAACTTCACCGCCGCCTTCACGATCGTCATGGCCGCGGTCTTCATCCTCGCCGCCGCGCAGCTCAATCACCTCGCCCTGCTGCTCTCGCCCATCATCCTCGTGATCCTGTTTTTCTACTCCTACACCAAGCGCTTCACCCGCTGGTCCCACCTCTTTCTCGGACTCGCCCTGGGCCTCGCCCCCACCGGCGCGTGGATCGCCATCCGCGGCTCCCTCGACCCCCGTATCCTCGTCCTCACCACCGCCGTCCTCTTCTGGGTCGCCGGCTTCGACGTCCTCTACGCCTGCCAGGACGAATCGCACGACCGCACCGCCGGCCTCCTCAGCATCCCAGCCACCCTCGGCACTGCGAATGCTTTCTTGATCGCGCGCACCATGCACCTCATCATGCTCGCGCTGCTGGTCACGCTCGTCGTCCTCTTCCATCTCGGACCCATAGCCTTCGCCGGCATCGCCGCCGTCGCCGCGCTCCTCCTTTGGGAACACCTCATCGTCTCCCCCAAAGACCTCACCCGCCTCAACGCCGCCTTCTTCACCATGAACGGCGTCATCGCCGTCATCTTCTTCGTCTTCATCGCCGCCGATTTGCTCTTCCGCCACACCTGATTCGACCTCAATCTTTCGCTCTGTATAATTGCCACCATTCATGGCACTTATTTCGGGCGCAAAGCTCGGCCCCTACGAAATTCAGGCCCCTCTCGGCGCAGGCGGCATGGGCGAGGTCTACCGCGCCCGCGATTCCCGCCTCTCGCGCGACGTTGCTCTGAAAATCCTCCCTGCATCCCTTGCCCGCGATCCAGAACGCCTCCACCGCTTCGAGCAGGAATCCCGCGCCGTCGCCGCCCTCAATCACCCCAGCATCCTCGCCATCTACGACGTAGGCCAGAGCGACGGCTCACCCTGGCTCGTCACCGAACTCCTCGAAGGCGAATCCCTTCGCGACCTCCTCGACCGCGGCCCGCTTCCGCAACGCAAGGTCATCCAGTACGGCGTGCAGATCGCCGACGGCCTCGCCGCCGCGCACGATAAGGGCATCATCCACCGCGACCTCAAGCCTGAAAACCTCTTCATCACCCGCGACGGCCGCGCCAAAATCCTCGACTTCGGCCTAGCCAAAGTCGCGCCCTCCGCCGACACCATCCTCGACCCCGACCTCACCAGCAATGCCACCTCCGCCGGCGTCGTCATGGGCACCGCCGGCTACATGGCGCCTGAACAGGTCCGCGGCGATCCCGTCGACGCACGCACCGACCTCTTCGCCCTCGGCGCTGTCCTCTACGAAATGCTTTCCGGCCAGCGCGTCTTCCGCCGCGACACCGCTGCGGAAACCATGACCGCCGTCCTCCGCGACGACGTCCCCGAAATCACCGGCACCGCGGTCCAGATTCCCCCCGCCCTCGACCGCATCGTTCGCCGCTGCCTCGAAAAGGATCCCGCTCATCGCTTCCAGTCCGCGCGCGATCTCTCCTTCGCCATGGGCGTCCTCTCCGGCACTGACTCGAGCGGCCGCCAAACCGTACCAGTCGCAGTCGCGCCCGCTGCCCGCAAATCCTGGCTGCGCATCGCCCTGCTCGCTCTCGCCTTCTTCGCCGTCGCCGCCCTCGCCTGGTTCCTGCACCCTGTCGGCCCCGCGCCCGCGCGCATGGAGTTCGCCATCTCCGTCCCTGGCGAAGCCAACGATACGATGCTCTCCTCCGACGGCCGCCTGCTTGCCTACGTCGCGCCCGACGAAACTACCGCCGCCCCCATGCTCTTCATCCAGCAGGTCGGCGCGGGCGCGGCCACCGAACTTCCCGGCACCGAAGGCTCCAGCTACCCCTTCTTTTCTCCGGACGATCGGTGGATCGCCTTCTTCGCCAACGGCAAGCTGCAAAAGATCCCGGTAGCCGGAGGCCCTCCCCAGATGCTCACCACCGTCTCCTTCCCGCGCGGGGGAACCTGGGGCGCCAGAAATGTCATCATTTACTCGCCCGATCCTTCCGGCCCCCTCTGGAAGGTGAACGCGGACGGCACCAACGCCTCCGTGCTCACCGGCAAAATCTTTGACTCGGACATCGACTCCCACCGCTGGCCCCTCTTCCTGCCCGATGGCAATCATTTCCTCTTCCTCGGTGCAAAGTTCGGATCAGGCGATCAAAGCTCCGCCTCCGCGATCATCCTCAGTTCCCTCGACAACCTGGAAAAGAAAGTCCTCGTCCACGCCAAATCCAACGTTGCCTTTGACGCTGGCCATCTCTTCTATCTCGACGAGAAAGAAACTCTCCGCGCCATCTCCTTTAGCCCTTCCACCGGAACCGTCACCGGCGATTCCCGCGTGATTGCCGATGTCGTGGGCTTCCAGCCATCCGTCTACTACGGCGTCTTTACCGTTTCGCTCAACAGCACCCTCGTCTATACCGCGCACACCAGCTACACCACATCGCAGCTCACCTGGTTCGATCGCAGCGGCAAATCCCAGGGAATCATAGGCGAACCCGCACTCCAGTCCAACCCCACTCTTTCTCCCGATGGAAGCCGCGTCGCCCTCGACATTACCGATCTGAAGTCGAACAACCTCGACGTCTGGCTCGAAGACGCCAAAGGTGCCACCAATACCCGCTTCACCTTCGATCCCGCCGAAGAAACCGACCCGATCTGGTCCCGCGACGGCAAAGAGGTCGCCTACCGCTCCCTTGCCGGACAGTCCACTACCTCCGGCATCGATGTCAAAGACGCCGCAGGCCTCACCGCTGCCAAGCCAGTGATCCGCATTGGCATTCCAGGCGAAGGCGCAGTCCCTCAGGCGAACGTGGGCTCTGACATCATTCCCAACTCCTGGTCAGCGGACGACAAGCTCATCCTCTGTTCCTTGCAGAATTTCTCCGGCGGATCGCGCGGCTCCGAGCTCTTCGTCGCTCCCGTCTCGGGGGGCCGCGCCACCCCCCTGCTCCAGGACACCGCCAGCGAAACCAACGGCCAAATTTCGCCAGACGGCAAATGGGCCGCGTACGCCTCGAACGAAACCGGTGCCTGGGAAATTTACGTCACCACATTTCCCGCGGGTACCGGCAAGTGGCAGGTCTCACGCGGCGGCGGCGGCGAACCCCGCTGGCGCGCCGATGGCAAAGAGATGTTCTACCTCTCGCCCACCGGCATGTTGATCGCGGTGCCCGTCACTCTCGGCGACACCTTCGCATCCGGAGCACCCGCGCCGCTCTTCCAGGTCCGCGGCCGCGCTCCCATTTCCTCCACCGACCTCTTCACCTACGACGTCACCCGCGACGGCCAGCGCTTCCTAGTCAACGAATACCTCAAGCCCCCGCACAACGCCCCACTCGTCATCATCCAAAACGCCCTCGCCGAACCGCCGAAGTAGTCAGTTATCAGTAGTCAGTTTTCAGTTCTCAGTTTTCAGCTGTCCGACAACGGCGGGATTCCCAGTATCTCGCCGATTTTGCGAGATGTGGGATAGCGCGAGAGCGCCCGTTCTTACAAGCCACCAGCTCCTGACTACTGACTACTGATAACTCAAAACTGACTACTGATAACTGATAACTGATCACTTCCCCTCATCCTTCGGCAGCACCAAAGACACCAGCCCAAACTTCGTCTTCCCCGTCTCTGAACTGTCGATCCCCACCAGGCGGAACTGCTCCGGCGTCCCTGCCCGCAATTCATGATCCCCGTAGCCCGTCCCATTCACATTCACTTTTCCGTGGTCCTTGTCGCCACAGGTCAGCCCGCTCTTCGTCACCGACAGCGCGCCCACCGGCTTCCCGTGATCGCACTCCAGCACCTCGCCATATTTCGCAAGCGGCTTGCGATAGTACGAGAGCACCTGCGCCGGCGAATCCGTCGTCACATAGCTCACCACCAGTACGCTGAAGTGGAAGCTGTTCAGCACAAACCCCACATCCGCCGACGAAGAATCGCTGTCCTTATCCTTAAATAGCGTCGCCCCCGGATAAAGCGGCAACCCAACATCCTTCGCCGTAGCATGGCTGTTCGCATGCATATTCATGTTGAAATCCGAATCCTGAGCATACCCCGAACCCGCAAACAACATGGCCGCAACGAAAACAGCCACCGGAATCAGCGAAATTCCCCGACGATTCATGATTCACCTCACAAACCAATACGAGCAGGCCACAGCGTCGGTTCCAGCACTTGTCCTGCGGTCGAGAGTCAGTACTCAGTGCCCAAGCACGCCGCACCCTGAACCCTGATCGCCGAACGCAGAACGCTACACCCGATTTCCTGCCTTCAGGCATACCCCAACTGCGTCCGGCGCCTCACCCAGCAACTCGCCATCAACAACGCCGCCAGCGCCACAAAAAGCACAGGTGTATTGCTCGCCGCCATCGTCCCCATAAAATCTGCATTCCGAATGTGGTGCAGCGGCCCGATATACCACCACGCCGTATAAATCGCCTCAAACCACTTGCCTGTCCCCGTCCATGACCCCAGCGCCAGCGCCAGGCTCGGGATAAACACCGCGCCCGCCGCCCATCCCTCCAGTCCCGCCGCATCCCGCGCCAGCAACAGCCGGATCGCCAACCCTCCGCCCGTCGCCATCGTCACCAGCACTCCGGCGACCCACGCCGCCGGCAGCTGCCGCCCCAGCGTGCGCGGCGATGAATACAACAGCGCCCCCGTCCCCCATCGCGCCTCGCGGCTCCCCATCTGCGACCACAACAGCAACGGCCAAATCCATGCCGCCAAAATCACGCCACCCCGCCCCGCGACCAGCGGCGACGACAGACATCCAATAAACAATCCCGCCGCCCCC
>DATHQV010000005.1:0-2890 GCA_035482355.1 Acidobacteriaceae bacterium
CCATCCATAGGGTCGTGAGGATTCTGCGCGCCGTCATTTCGCCCCCACGCTGATCAGGAAAGCCACAATATCCTCAAGATCTTTATCGCTCAAAACGTCCGGGCTATAAATCGGCATCAGCGACTGCCGGCTCTTCTTGAACGAACGCAGCTTATCCTTCTCCAACAAATAAATCTTTTCATTCGCATCCATCATCTGCACGCTGAAGCTGTCCTCGTTCAGTGCCACACCCTTGATTTGCATGCCGTCGGCGGTCACCACGGTGATGGTCTCGTATTCCTGAGGAAACTCTTTCGTGGCCTCCTTCAATCCCCAAGCCAGTCGCCGGCTGGGATTGCGCACCGAATCGACAATTGATTCCGGCGTACGCGAACCGCCAACGGAAGTGAGTTCCGGCCCCACGCGCCCGCCCTTGCCTTCCACCATGTGGCACAGTGAGCAATTGGCGTCGCCGTAGAAAAGTTCCTTGCCATGTGCCGCACTGCCGGCAGACTTGGACGGTGCCTTCACCTCCACGCTGCGAATGTAGGCGATGATCTGCCAGATCTCTTCACCCGTCATCCCAACGCCCTGGCCGTTGGTTCCGTTCGCAGGCATCGCGGTGCCGGGAATTCCGTTGCTGATCACCTGAAACATCTCCGCATCCGAATGCACGTGCTTCTTCTGCGCCCGCGTCAAATCCGGCCCTCGTCCGCCTCCGTGCGCCCCCAGCCCATGACAAAGCGCGCAGTTGATGCGGAATTCATACTCCCCAGCCTTAGCCGCTTTGGGGTCGCCTGCAAGCGGATTGCGGTCGTCCGCCCTGCACACGTCGCCCACCACCAGTAACACGATCATCCCTGCGCACCAGCGTCTGGACATGGCTCACCTTTGGGGAATTTGCCGCATTCTACGCCAAGAGATGAAAACCATGTCTTTGGAAATTGTGGCCGCCTCCCAGGCCCAGCGAGATCCCCCTGTCGTACATGTCCGCCGGGTATCTGGGACCCGGCCTTCCGGGTATCTACACTGAACTTCTCCCCTCAAGGGTGCCGATCTTTCACCTTAGGCGGCTCTTAGAAGGCTTGCATCAAGATCGTAGGCTGCGCGTTAAGCGCTTGATTTCTTAGCCTTTCCACTGGAAGGCGCCTTCCTGCGGCAGGCCGAGGTGGGCCAGTACGCGGTAGGCGAACTCGCGGGCCATGTCATCCAAGCTTGCGGGCCGGTAATAGAAAGCCGGGATGAGCGGAAAGACAGTTGCCCCGGCATCGGCAGCCCGGTACATGTTTCGGATGTGGATTTTGTTGAGCGGCGTTTCGCGCACGCACAGCATCAGCGGACGCTTCTCTTTCAGACATACGTCGGCCGCGCGCTCAATCAGGTGCGAGGCGACGCCGTTAGCGATGCGGGCCAAAGTGCCCACGCTGCACGGGATCACGATCATGGCGTCCGCGGGATAAGAACCGCTCGCCACGTTCGCCCCGATGTCAGCGTTCGACTGCTCTTTAATTTTCAAGGGAGCGCTGGCTGCACGGGCTGACGATTTGGTTTTTTCGCCACCAAGGATCTGGGGAATAAGTTTCGAGCGGCCCCTGATGCCGAGTTCTTCAGCCAGCACGCGCAGGCCGGAGTCGGACGCGATGAAGTTCACGATCTGAACTCGGACATCGCGCTCGACCGCAAGCAGCAGTTGCCGCAGAAATATCGATCCGCTGGCGCCAGTAGTAGCGATAGTCAGATTCTGCGGCGGATGATGCGGCAAAAAGCCTCCCTCGAGGCGACGCAAGGCGTCACCCCGAAGTTTGGAGCATAGGGACGCCGAGCAAGGGAAGTCAAGGAGAGTCGGGAAGAACTGATAGCTGACAGCTGAGAACTGAGAACTGAGAACTGAGAACTGCTATGTCATCCGCGGTCAATTTGCGATCCCGCCGCAGCGCAGGGCAGCTCCAGGCCCTGGCCGGAGTCGAGCGCGAAATCCGCGCCCAGGATTCGCACAGCCGCCGCAAATATCTCCGCGAATTCAATCAGGCCTTTCGCAACTACGACTCGCTTCTCGATTCGCAACAGCTCCAGAATGCTCTGCACGCCGCCGACGTGGTCCTGATCGGTGACTACCACGCCCTGCCCGGCGCCCAGCGCTACGCCGCATCGCTCCTCGAACAGCGCGCCCTGGCCGGAGATCGGCCGGTCGTGCTCGGAGTCGAAACCATCTTCGCCCGCGACCAGCACATCCTCGAAGAATGGTGGCGTCGTGAGATCGACGAGAGTGAACTCCGCCAGCGTATCCGTTTCGATCTCGACTGGGGCTACGACTGGGCTCCGTTCCACGAACTGCTGGTAGCGGCCCGTGACCACGGAGAAGCCATCTATGGCCTCGATTGCATGCCCCGCGAAAACTTGCGCAAGATCGGCGCCCGCGACCGTCACGCCGCGGCCAAGATCGCCGAGATCCGCGAGCGCCATCCCAATGCCGCGATCTTCGTGCTGTTCGGCGAATCGCACCTCGCTCCTGGACACCTCCCGCGCGTCGTCCACAAGGCGCTGCCCGGAGCCAGAATCCTCACCGTGCTGCAGAACGTAGATGCGCTGTATTGGCGCGCCGCGGGCGAGCGGGTCGACAAGGTCGACGCGGTGCGCGTCACCGACGATGTCCTGTGCGTCTTCAACGCCACCCCGCTCGAGAAATATGAAAGCTACCGCCTGTTTCTCGATCAGTGGAGCCGCGCCGAAAGGGACCCCGACTTCGCGCCAACCATCTACAACCTAATCGACAGCCTGGCCAGCTTTCTCGAGATCAACCGTTATTCCCCGCACAACGGCACGCAACCAAAGTTTCTGGTCGACATGCTGCCTGAGGTTCACGGCAACGCGTCAGACGCGATGCTGCGCCGCCTGCTCTCCCGCAAGGGCA
>DATHQV010000006.1:0-77296 GCA_035482355.1 Acidobacteriaceae bacterium
TTTAGCCTTGATGAACCAAATCCGTTGGTGCCCTTACAAGCCAAAACCCCTCAAAATAGTTGGCTTACTTTGCCGCTGAACCCGGTATTCTATAAATAGAGAATAAAAAACAAAAAAGGCCGCCAAAAGGCGGCCTTTTGCTTTCTGCCCATAAGCCCAGGCCGCCGCTTTTCGCTACCAGCTTTTCGCTACCAGTCTCTCGCTACCAGCTTCCCGCCACCAGGAGCCCCCCATGGAGTGCCGCCACCGCTTCCCCAACGGCAAACGCTGCCGTTGCCGCGCCACCGCCGACCACGTCTTCTGCCAGCATCACGCGCCCCATCCCCGCGTCCCTACCCTCCGCAACCGCGAGGTCCCATTCAGCAACTGGCTCGACCTCCGCCGCGCCCTGCCCACCCTCGAACGCGCCGAAATTCCCCCCGCCATCCTCTACGTCCTCAGCGCCCTCCTCGAGGAGCATCCGCGCCCCATCTCCGACCGTAGCGCCGCCGTCCTTCTCCGCGACCTCCTCCGCCGCTTCGGATCCGTCCCCTTCACCCTCCCCGACGATCCCGCGCCCGAACCCGACGTTGCCTATTCCCTCTGGCAGTCCGTCGATCACCTCACCCAGATTCTCCACCGCCGGTCCGCGAACCTCTCAGCCCGCATCGCCAATCGAGCGCCTCATCCACCACCCGCGCCCATCCCAGCACCCCTCCCCTGCGCAAAGCCCGTGCAATCAACAACCATCCCGCACTACAAGCAAGGCTCGAAACGAAACGCCCGGCGAAAGAGAAGATAGCCCCGCGCCGCATGCGCAGCGCAAACCCTGTGCAATCAATAACCATCCCGCACACCACAGTTCACCCAAAAGGAAAGGTCCGCCCACACAGCCGCGAACCCCGCGCGCAGGCGCAGCGCAAACCCTGTGCAATCTGCAACCATCCCGCATTACAAGCAAGGCTCGAAACGAAACGCCCGGAGAAAGAGAAGATAGTTCCGCGCCGCAGGCGCAGAGCAAATTAGCCCCACGCTTCAGCGTGGGGAATACCACGCAAACGAATCAGAGTCCCATAGGGACGACGTAAGGCGTGCGCACGGCTGATGGCTCCCATTCGCAACCCAAGCCGAATCAATAACCGTCCCGCACTCTGAACACTGATCGCTGCTCTTACCGAACCACCGCATCCAGCCGCGGATCATGCGCCGGAACTTCCTCACGCTCGCGCCAGGTCCGCTCCACTAAATCGAGCGCCGACTCGGGATCACGCGCCGCCAGCACCAGCCCGCGATTCTCCGGCAGGATGAACCCTTCGCGCACCGTGTGATCCAGAAAGGCAAGCAGCCCGTCGTAAAACCCGTTCCCGCCGTTCACAGTTACATTGACCAGCACGCAAGGCTTAGCATGAATCCGCAACTGCGCCCAAGTCACAATTTCCATGAACTCGTCCAGCGTTCCGTAGCCGCCAGGCAGCGCCACAAACGCGTCCGCGCGGCTCGCCAGCAGCGCTTTGCGCTCGTGCATCGTTCCGACCACATGCTGCTCGGTCAGCCCTTTGTGGTCGATCTCGCGCTCGCGGATCACCTCAGGAATCACGCCGACAACCTGTCCACCGGCAGCCAGCGCGCCATCGGCCACAGCGCCCATGGCGCCAACGGTCGCACCGCCATACAGCAGCCCATAACCGCGCTCGGCAATGCGCCGGCCCAATTCGGCAGCAGCTTTTAGATATGCAGGAGAAGCGCCGGCAGCCGACGCGCAGAAAACACAAACCCATTTCGAAGGAGCAGCCATCGATCACAAGTTTATCGAATACGCCGAAGGCGCACTCTGAACGCCGTCTTACCTTGCGACCACTTGTCCCGAGATGCGGTTGTACTCCGCTTCGGAGACCACGCGCTTGCGCACCAGATCGTAAGGATCGTTGTAGGGACGAGCTTCCGCAATTCGCCGCGCCGTCGCTGGTGTAACGCCCGGCAGCGTTTCCAGGTCCTCGCGGCTGGCCGAGTTCACATTCACGACAGCCGCTCCGGGTTTGTTATGCATGCCCGCGCGCACGCCAGCCGCCACATCGTTCGCTTCGCGCGTGGCATTCGCTGCGGCAGCTCTGGCTGCGTCGGCGGCCTTTTGCGCGTCGGCCCGAGCCTTTTCCGTGGACTGCTGGGCCTGTTGCTGGATCTGCTGATCCGTCTGACTGGAACACGATGCCATCCACAGCACCGCCGCGCACAACCCTACTGTCGCCGCCAACCGGATCCCGAAATGTCCTGCTTTTATACGTCGCATCGCGCTGGCCTCACCCGTCACATGCATGGAATCCTTTGATTCGCCGCGAGTTGCCAAAGAGTAACGGGATCCTTGAAAAAAACCTCTACCCAAGTGTCGATGGACGGGACTAATATGCATTTCCGAACGGCCCCTCATGCCCTCTGAGCCAGGAGGAACGGGTTCTCCGGACCCTCTCGGCAGCAGGAGCTGCTCAACCGATTCGACGGCTGGGAAGAATCCGGCCAGTCGCCCGGTTGCAGCCGGTCGTTACGTTTGGACCGGCCCGCATTCCACGGCGGCTCTCCGGCGCGCACCCCGCACCAGATTCGGATCTTCGCACGTCCCGAGGCGTTTTATGAGCTCCATGATGAGCTTTATGCCCGTGATCTGGATCGTTTGGGCGAGCATTATTACCATCCTGCTCGTCCTGCTCGTTTACCGTTCCAACCTCACCCGTTATGAGGAAGATCAGATCTTCCTCGACGACGCTGCCAATCACCAGAAAAAAGAACAGGAAGACATTCTGGTGAAAGTCAATAAAATCCAACCCTTCATCCGCGTAGTCACCGGCGTCACCTGCGCTCTGACCGTGGGCATCATCGGCGTGTACGTTTGGGATGCCCTGCAGCACCTCATGTAAGTCGCACGCCAAAGCTTCGGCCCCGTTGCCGGAGTGCTTCAGGATGTGTTGAGAGATTTCTGCGCCGGGCCTGACCGCCCAAAGGGGCTCCGGCCGCGCGGAGTTGTATTCCCTGCGTTCTTGGTAAGCTGGGCGTGCCTTGTTCTGTCGACGGCTCAGTGCGTCCCGCCTTTCGTCCCATCGCAAGAATCGCCCCAATGTAAGAAGGAGTTCGTTCATGAAATCGTGGCAGCGCCTCGGTTTGTGCCTGCTTGTCCTGGTGTGTGTCTCCGGCGCGGCCCACGCGCAAAATTCGAATAACGCCACGTCGCCCTATAACGAAGTGAACCCGATGATCGGAACCGCTGGCGGAGGCAATACATTTCCTGGCGCGTCGCTGCCCTTTGGCATGATCCAGTGGTCGCCGGATACGGGTCCTGACGCGTGGTACGACTACGGCAAGAAGAGCATCTATGGCTTCTCGATGACGCACATCAGCGGCGCCGGCTGCCCGGTTTATGGAGACTTCCCCGTGCTGCCATGGCCTGGGGATTTAACCGTCAGTCCGCACGCGAACCGCGAACTCTACACGCAGCCGTTCGATCACTCCCACGAAACGGCGCATCCGGGCTATTACGCGCTGACGCTGGCGAATGGCATTCGTGTCCAGCTCACGGTCACCGAGCGCGCTGGAATCGCGCTCTTCACCTTTCCTGCAGGAACGCCTGCGCGGCTGCTGCTGAACGCCGGCGGCAGCGCCAATTCCACGGTCGTCGACAAGAAGCCGGATGATCCGGCACGCGCCAACGACGGCTATACCATCACCATCTCCGGAAAAGACACCGTTGAAGGCGAAGCGCGCGCCGGAAATTTTTGCGGCTCGCCCACGCGCTACACGCTGTATATGGCGGCGCAGTTCAGCAAGCCGTTTGTGCGGACCAGGATGTGGCACGACGACGCCGTCGATCCATCGGCGACGAAGGAAGATGCGCGGCATGCAGGGGCGTGGCTCGATTTTGGCGATGCGCGCGAAGTGGAGATGCGCGTGGGGCTGTCGTTTGTCAGCGTTGCCGACGCTCGCAAAAACCGCGCCGCGGAAATCCAGGACCGGGATTGGATAACCATCGCGGAACGTGCGGACAAGACCTGGTCGGAATTACTCAATCGTTTCGATGTTGAGGGTGCAACCCAGGCCCAGCGCACCATTTTCTACACCGGCCTTTACCACACGCTGCTGTCGCCCAATCTCTTCAGCGACGTCAACAGCGACTACATCGGGTTTGATGGCAAGGTCCACAAAACTTCGCCGAATCCCTATAAAGGAACCCCGCAGGATTCGCAGTACGCCAACTTTTCCGACTGGGACATCTATCGTGACGTGATCCAACTGCACGCGTTGCTCGATCCGATTCGAGGCTCAGAAGAAGCTCAATCCCTGGTGAACGACGCTCGACAGTCCGGATGGCTTCCGCGCTGGGCTGCCGCCAACGACGACACCTACGTCATGGGCGGAGACTCGCCCGCAGTCTTGCTCGCCGACGCCTACGCCTTCGGTGCGACAAGCTTCGACGCAAAGGCCGGACTTCAGTTCATGATCAAGGCCGCAACGCAGCCTGGAACCGGCCCGCACGGCCAATCAGAGCGCCCGTTCCTCGCCGACGAACTCAAACTCGGCTACGTTCCCGTCGACAAGGACGGAATCGCCGCCTCGCGCTCACTCGAATATGCGAGCGACGACTTCGCCATCGCGCAACTCGCGCGCGCACTCGGCGACACCGCGAACGCCGACGCCTTCACGAAACGGGCAGGGAACTGGCAGAACCTCTTCGATCCCGACACGAAATGGATTCGTCCGCGCAACTCCGACGGCACATGGCAAGCGGGCTTTGACGCCCTGCACTCCAACCCGCGAACCCCCAACGCGCCAGACTGGATTGGTCCCATCGGCTTCGAAGAAGGAAACTCGCCGCAATACTCCTACATGATCCCCTTCGATTTCGCGCGACTCGTTCCGGCCATGGGCGGCAACTCCGTCATCGTCCCGCGCCTCGACAACTTCTTCGCGAAACTCGTTTGCTGGAATGAGCCCTGCTTCAATATGGCCAACGAGCCTGACTTCGTTGTCCCATACACCTACCAGTACACGGACCAGCCCTGGAAGACCGACGACGTCATCACCCGCATCGAACAGCAAACCTTCTCGACCAAACCTGATGGCGTTCCAGGCAACGACGACCTCGGCGCGACCTCCGGTGTTTACGTCTGGAACGCCCTCGGCCTTTATCCAGGCGTTCCCGGCGTTGGCGGATTCTTCCTGGGCACGCCCATGTTCCCGCGTGCGACAGTACACTTCGGCAACGGCCGCACCCTTGTGGTCGAGCACAAGGGACCGGGCGTCTACGTTACCGCGATCACCCTCAACGGCCAGCCGTACAACAACCTCTGGCTTCCGTTAGATAAAATCCCAACCAACGCCACCACAACCCTCGAATTCACCACGCAGGAATCCGCTCCAACCACAACAACGCTGAAAGCGCCGCCAGCGTTTATCCCGTAGCACAGACTGACAACTGATTCCTTCCATCATGTGTGGCCGCTACTTTCGACGTTCCGACAAACAACGCCTCGCCGAAGCTTTCCGCGCCGGCGTGCCCACAACCTTTGACATTCTCCCCTCGTACAACGTAGCGCCGCAGTCGTTCCAGCCCATCGTCCGCCTGAACGAAGAAACGCAGGACCGCGAGCTGGCACTGCTGCGCTGGGGGCTCATTCCGTTCTGGGCCAAAGACGCGAAGGTCGGCTACAGCACCATCAACGCGAAATCCGAAACCGTGACCGCCAGCGCCATGTTTCGCGATCCGCTCAAGCGCCGCCGCTGCCTCGTGCCCGCTGATGGTTTCTACGAATGGCAAAAGCTCGGCGAGAAGACCAGGCAACCCTGGGCCATCGGCCTCGCCGACGGCTCTCTCTTCGCATTCGCCGGCTTGTGGGAGCGCTGGAAAGACAAAACTACGCAACAGCCGCTCGAAACCTTCACCATCCTCACCACCGAGGCGAACGAGCTCACTGCGCCAATCCACAACCGGATGCCGGTCATCCTCGCCCCGCGCGACTATGAGCGCTGGCTCGCACCCGGCGATCCAGCGCAGCTCCCCATCGATTTGCTTCGTCCGCGTCCCGCTGACGAAATGGTCACGTGGAAAGTCGGCGCAGCGGTGGGCAACGTCCGCAACAATGACTCATCGCTCTGCAACCCCGCCTGACGCGCAGTCCGCAGAGTAGACTTCTGCGCATGACCGTCCGTTGTTTGGCCGTCGTTCTGGCCGCCGTACTCGGCAGTTCCACCGCGCTCGCGCAATCCGACCTATCCCGAAACGCTCCCGATCAGCGCCCCGATGCGCCGCGCTCCCCGCAATACGAGCAGGTGCAGCAGCGCCTCGCTCAGGGCTGGAACACCTGGGACGTGCACAGCGTTACGACGCACGTTCTTCTGCCTGAGGGCCTCGCTATCCACATCGGCATGAAGCACAACAGCACCGAATTCGGCGACGACTATCTGCAGGACGCCCTGATCGGACGTCTCAACCGCGACGCTGAACAAGTTAAACCCGGTCCGCACGCATGGGACGGCAGCTACACCGACCTTCGCGTTGACTGGCACGGCCACGCATGGCGCGTGCAATCCGCCCATGCCGGAAGCAACGGCCGCGAACTGGTCCTCCTCGTGACGCCCGTGACTGTCCAAGCAGCGTCAGCTCTGCCGCCCACCGTCGTCTTCACCGTCGACTTTCTCTGGAATCGCTCGGGAATTGTCTTCCACCGCGACGATTCACTCGAAGCTCGCAGCGGCTCCGTATCCTTGCCTGTCTACTGCACCTGCGCCTCAACCTCGCCGCCGATGATCAGCGTTCCCACCGGCAGCCCGTACTTTGTCGCCGACCTTACCCAACCTATCGGCATCAGCACCGGCCAGCACCGCACCGTCGCGGAAATCCAGACCCTCCTCGCGGCCGCCGAGAAGAAATACGAGCAATCTATCATCGCTGCCGGCACAAATACTCCAGATCCGATTCGCGATGCCATCCAAACTACACTCGGTTGGGACACCATCTACGAGCCGACTCACCAGCGCGTCGTCTCGCCCGTCAGCCGCGTCTGGAGCGTCGCCTGGGGCGGCTACGTGATCTTCGACTGGGATACGTTCTTCGCCGCAACTATGGCCGGCATCGACGACCGCGACCTCGCCTACGCCGACACCCTTGAAACTCTGCGCGAAGAAACGCCTCAGGGCTTTGTCCCCAACTACGCCCGCGCCGGTAACTGGAGGAGCTCCGACCGCTCGGAGCCGCCCGTCGGCGCCATCACTGTCCTCGGCCTCTATCAACAATTCCACGACCGCTGGTTTCTTCAGGATGCGTATCCGCCGCTGCTCAGCTGGAATCGCTGGTGGGACCAGCATCGCCAGATCCAGGGTTACCTCGCGTGGGGCAGCGATCGCGACAACCAGCCCACCAATCTTGACGACGGCAGCCGCGGCACGCGCGCCGGCACGATCCTCGAATCCGGCCTCGACAACAGCCCCATGTATGACGCGGCCACCTACGATTCGCAAACGCATCTGCTCGAATACGCCGACGTCGGCCTGATGAGTATGTACATCGCGGACTGCGATGCGCTCGCGCAAATCGCGCACGCGCTCGATCGCCCCGCCGATGAAAAGGAACTAAGCGACCGCGCTGCCCGCTATCGCGCCAAACTTGCCACACTGTGGGATCCCCAAACCGGCATCTTCCTCAATCGCGATCTGCACACTGGCCAGTTCAACATGCGCCTCTCACCGACGAATTTTTATCCCATGCTGGCACGCGCGGCCACGGCTGAACAGGCCCGGACCATGATCGAAAAGCATCTGCTGAACCCCAAAGAATTCTGGGGTACGTGGGTCATCCCCTCCATCGCCCGCGACGATCCCGCTTTTAACGATCAGAATTACTGGCGTGGGCGCATCTGGGGGCCCATGAATTACATCGTCTACCTCGGCCTGCAAAATTATGACGACCCGTCGGTACGCCGCGATTTCGCGCAGAAATCCTACGAACTGTTTCTCCAGGAATGGCGCAGGCACGGCCATGTTCACGAAAATTACAACGCCATAACCGGCTCCGGCGACGACGTCAATAGCAGCGACCGCTTCTACCACTGGGGCGCGCTGCTCGGCTACATCGAATACCTCGAGCAGAGTCAGGCCCAGAAATAATCGGGCTTACGCTACGGGAGTTTCCTCCATTAGCCCGGTGGGCAGGCCATCAATGCTCACGGAGTTCTTCAATCGCCGGTATTCTTCGAGTCCCGCATCGCCCTTCGCGGCAGCCCACTTCGTCAGCGTCTGCCGTTCCTCGACGTAATCGAAGAGCGGCACGCCGTAGCCGCACGAAGTCTGGACGCGGTCCACGTCGAGCACCACAATCTGTCGAGCACCCGCCCGTTCCGCGCCGCCAAAGTTCTTGGCCAGCATCTCGCGGTACGCCGCCGATCCCCGCGGCAACACGCGACCTCGGCCATACAACCGCAGAACCAGCGGCGCCCCCTCAAAGGCGCAAAACATCAGTGTGAGCCGCCCGTCGGCCAGCAAATGCGAAGCCGTCTCATTGCCACTTCCCGTCACGTCCAGATACGCGACGCAATGCTCGTCCAGCACCCGCAAGGCCGCCGCATCTTTCGGTGACACATTCACACGCCCCGTCGCTGCCGCAGAGGCATTGAAGAAGATATGCTGCCGCTCGATGAACTCGCGGTGAGCCGGCTGGATGCCGTTGAACTGTTTTCCCATCTGAATGTGCCCCGCTGACCGTCTTCTCGCTGACCGGTTTATCGCTGCAGCTTCAGTTGCAGCGCCGCCTTCCTCTCTGGCCACTCCGCAGCCACAATCGAAAACCGCGCCGAGTTGCGCGGGATCAAATCCACGGCCAGCCGGTGCGATCGCAGGATTCCCTCGAACTTGCATCCGATTCGCTCCATCGCCGCGCGCGACCGCTCATTCCGCTCATCGGTATGCAGGCAGACGCGCGCCATTTTCCACGTCTCGAAGGCATGCGTCAGCATCAACAGCTTGCCCTCGGTATTCGCGGCTGTGCGAATCGCCGACTGCGTGTACCAGGTGTAGCCAATCTCGCAGGCATCGGGCACGCCGCGGGCCGCCAGCGCATGACCCGCAGGCCACGGCCAATATTCGAGATCGAAATACCGCGTTGACCCGATCACTGCGCCATCCGCCAATCGCACCACCGCAAACGGAAACGCCGTGCCCGCATCGCGCGCCGCAACAGCTGCATCCACATAAGCTGCGGTCGCCGCCGCACCCAACGGCACCGCGCTCCACTGATACAGCGAAGGTTCCACCGCCGAGGCTGCGGTCAACCCCTCCACATGACATCTCTCCAGCGGTTCCAGCCGCACATGCGTGCCCACCAATTCAAATTTTTCCATCGTGATCGCAGTATCGCGGATGCTGAAGTTCGGCGCAAACCGCAGCGCGTGCAGTGGGTAGCCAGAATTCAGGCGGGCGCGGGCTTTTCCTGCACGCTACACGCTATGCGCTGCACGCTGGGTCTGCGCCAGCAGCAGCCAGCCCAGTTCCGCGCCATGCCGCAGCACGAACTGCTCCAGCGTCTGCTCGCCCACATGCACGGCCAACAACCTTTGAAATAGCTCCGGGCGAGCAGCCAGCGCCGGGATCGCACCGCGCCGCAAGCCTGGAAACCGGTCCAGCAACAACATCGCCGCGGCCATGCGCTGTGGCAACGCCAGCGTGGTGCCATGCCGCGCTTTGTACAGTTCCAGCCCACCTGCGTCCAGCGACTCAGCCAGCAGTATCGCCTGGCGAAAACCGAGCGCCAATCCTTCGCCGGTAATGCTGTCGACGGATCCTGAAGCGTCGCCGATCAGTGCAACGTGGCCGCGCGTCACGCGCCGCAGACGCCGCGTCAGCGTCACTGCACCGCGCTCACGACTGGTCGCCGCAGCGTCTGCCAACTTGTCCCGCAGGGTAGGAAGGCTCGCAATAATCTCTTCCAGCCGCACGCCAGCCTGCCGCGTTATCGCCGAAACACAAATCTCGTCAGGACCTGTAGGCGTGACATACGCCTGGCCAACTGCGCTCCAGTGAATCTCGACAAACGAACTCCACGGCGCAATCTGGTAATGCTCGCGGAATGCGAATCGCCGGCTGCGTGTCCTGGCGTCTTCCAGATCAGCCCAACGCCGCACGCGCGAAGCCTGTCCATCCGCGCCAATCAACCAGCGATAGCGGCAATGCGCGTCACCCACTCGCACTGTCGGCCCTTCGAATACGACAGGAGTCTTCCAGACCATGCGCACGCCCACCGCAGCCGCGTGCTCCAGCAACGCCTGATGCAGCACCGTTCGCCGCACGCCCAGGCCTGCGCCATGGGGAAACCTCGCTGAAACGCGCGCGGCCTCATCGGCAAACTGAATGCCCGCAAACTCCGCGCCGTGCCGCGCTTCCAGGTCCACCCCCAGTTGCGCGAGCGCTTGCCGGCAATCCGGCATCAGGCCCTCACCGCAGGCCTTGTCAATCGGCGGCTGCTGCCCATCCACCACCAGGACATTCGCGCCGCGTTGCCGCAGAGCAATCGCCGCAGCTAATCCTGCGGGCCCGCCGCCGGCAATCAGGACATCGCAATGCACCGTCACCACTCGAGCAGCAACATTTCCGCGCAGAACCCAGGGCCCATCGCTGCCAGAATGCTTTTCGTGCCCGGTGCGAGACGCCGATTCTTCATCACCTCATCCAGGACCACCAGAACCGAGGCCGACGACAAATTCCCAACCTTTCGCAGCGCTTCCCAGGAAACTTCTAACGCCTCGCGCGGCAAACCCAGCGCCTCGGCTGATGCTTCCAGCACTTTCGGACCACCAGTATGCATAATCCACGACCCGATATCGAGCCGTGTCAGCCCCTGTGTCTCAAGAAAACTATCGACGTCGCGGCCCAGATTCTCGCGCACGACTTTCGGCACGTCGGGCGAAAGCACGATCTTGAAGCCCTGCTCCGAAATATCCCAACCCATCACGTCCTCGGTATCGGGATAGAACACGCAATGGCTGGCCACGATCCGCGGTCCGCGCCGCGGCACCTCAGCGCCCGCCACCAGCACGGCCGCCGCGCCGTCGCCAAACAGCCCGCTGGAGATGAGGTTGGCCACCGACATGTCATCACGCTGCCAGGTCAGCGAGCACAGCTCTACCGACAGCAGCACGGCAATCTTGTCGGGATACGCGCGCACATAGTCGGCCGCGCGCGCCAGGCCGGCTGCACCCGCCACGCAGCCCAACCCAAAGATTGGATTCCGCCTGACGTTCGGCCCAAGGTCCATCCGGTTCATCAGCCGCGCGTCAATCGAGGGGCTGGCCACGCCGGTGACTGTTACAAAGAAGATCGCGCCAATTGCCTCGCGGCTCAGCCCAGCCTGCTTCAGCGCGCAGCCAATGGCGCGCTCGCCCAGCTCCTGCGCCACTTCAATCCAAACGTTGTTGACCTTGCCCCAGGTATCGAGGCCCGCATATTGATCCAGAGGACGCGAGAAATAGCGGCCGTCTACGCCGGTCCGCAGGTGCAACCGCTCCAGCACCGCGCCAATCTTTTCATCGTCGCCCCAGAAGGCGAGCAGCGCGTCCACCACTTCGCGCTGGGTGTAGTAGTGCGGAGGAAATGCCGTTGACGTGGCAAGAATATGCATGGATCCCGAGGTACCTTCCTGGTTTTGAGACTAGCTGATGCAACGACCATTTTCCCCCGCCAACCCTTCCGGAGATGTCACTTCGATGCAATCTCTTAGTCAGGCGGACTGCCCAATCCGTTAGACGCCAAGCGCTGCCAGGTCATTCAGTTGGTACTGGCACACTCGCCTTCTGGAATGAAATCCGTCGTATAGTGGAGATCGAGTTGCGACGGTTGCTGGTTCATTCCTCAGTGAACTGGCGCGTTCGTGTCACAACCATAGTTCGGCCATTCCCCGGATTGCAGCACGGAGTACGCGTTGGAGTTCCTGGGTTCCCCCCGCATGTTTGCGGTATTTCTGCTTTGCATTTTCGCCTCCGCAAGCGCCGTGCGCGCTGACGATGCCTCGTCACTCAATGCGGCGAACGGCCAGAACGCCAATAGCCAGCTGAAATCGCTGTCTCTCGAGCAGCTCGGCAACGTCGAAGTTACCTCCTTCAATAAAGCGCCCACCGCTCTCTGGAATACCCCTGCGGCCCTTTACGTCATCACCAGTGAGGACATCCTCCGGTCCGGCGTAACCACCATCGCGGACGCCCTCCGGCTCGCTCCCGGCGTGGAGGTCGGCCGCCTCAGCTCGACCACCTGGGCGGTCGGCATCCGCGGACTCCAAAATAACTTCTCTAAATCGGTGCTGGTCCTCATCGACGGCCGGAACGTCTATACGCCGCTCTTCGCCGGCGTCTATTGGGACGTGCAGGACATGCCGCTGGATAACATCGATCGCATTGAGATCATCCGCGGTCCCGGCGGCACCATCTGGGGTCCGAATGCGGCGAACGGCGTGATCAACATCATCACGAAGAAGTCTGCCGACACCCAGGGCATCCGTGCGACAGCGCTGGTGGGAACCGAAGACCACACCATCGACGATCTTCAATATGGATCCACGGTCCACAGCGTGAGCTTTCGCGTGCTGGGCCGAGGCTTTGAACGCGCTCACGAATATCACACGGACGGAATCAACGACGACACCTGGCACCAGGAGCGGTTTGGCCTGCGCGCGGACCTCGCGTCCGGCCACAACGCGTATTTCATGGAAGGCGATCTTTATCGCGGAGACTCCCCGCACATTGTTGGGACGACTCCCCTGTACGACGAGACCTCAGGCGGCGATATCAATCTGCGCTGGCGGCGCACGAACGACAACGGATCGGGACTTACTCTCCAGGGGTATTTCGACCGCACCCTGCGCACCAACACTGCGCTGGGGGAGACCCGGAACACCATCGATATCGACTTCATCCAGCATCTGCCGCTCGGAGCCAAACAGCAGTTTTCGTATGGTGCGGGACTCCGCTGGAGCCCGTATCATATCCTCTCAACCAACCCCGCCGAGGATCTCATTCCGCCTGTCGCGACCGACCACGTCCACACCGGCTTTCTCGAGGACCAGATTCAATTTGGCAAGAACGTTTATCTGACCGCAGGCGCCAAGCTCCAGCACAATAATTACAGCGGGTTCGACATTCAACCCTCTGGACGTCTCCTGTGGTCCCCGAGCGAGCATCAGTCCGTTTGGCTTGGCGTTACCCGAGCCGTCACCACGCCGTCCGACATCGAAGAGGATTTTCTGCTGCAGGGATTCTCGGGAACCACTGTGATTCAGGTGCTCGGCAATCATCAGTTCAAATCCGAAGACCTGATCGGCTATGAGGCCGGGTATCGTTGCCTGATCAACAACAAGGCCTTTGTCGACGTTGCTACCTACTACAACCAGTACAGCCGTCTGCAAAGTTTCAGCGCGCCGACCGTTTCCACTTCGGACGGCTTTACCTATATCACCATCGAATACGAAAACCAGATTGCCGGATCGACCGCGGGTTTCGAAGTTACGCCTCAGTTTGCGCTGACCAGTTGGTGGAGACTCAACACCGAATATTCCTTCCTCAACTCCCACTTTCATGCGAACGGCCCGACATCGGATATCAGCTCCACCGGTTCCGTGAACACCTACGACAAATCGAGCCCAAAGCACATGGTCACGATTCAATCCAGGCTGGACATGCCGGTGCGGTTTGAATTCGACCAGTTCTACCGTTATGTCAGCGACCTCCCCGCGCAAAAGGTGAAGGCGTATCAGACGATGGACCTTCGCCTGGGACGTCCGCTGGGACCAGAGCTTTCCTTTGAAGTCGTCGGGCAGAACCTGTTTCAGCATGTGCACGATGAGTGGGGAACCGGTGATCCAAGCCAACCCGTAGTCGGCATGTATCGCGCGGCCTATGTGCAGCTGTCGCTCAAAACCAAGGCCCTTCACCCGAACTAGCGCAACGCCCATGCGGCCGCTAGCGTTCGCACATCGCGCTCCCACTCCTTCAGCAGAAACGACATCGCCAAACCTTCCGCTTTGCATGCGATGCCCACAATGAGCGAAAGAGTGATCATGCCGCTGCCAAAGGGCGTCGCCAGCGCAACCACGAGCGATGTGGCCAGCACCATGCCCCAGCTTTTCGCGAGCCACGAGTGATAGCTGGCCGGCTTGCCGAACTTTGAATAGTCAAAGCCAAAGTGAAAGGCTTCCATGGCCAGCACCACCAGCAGCAAAGCGGCATTCTTCCGGAAGATTTCGGGGCGGGCCAACCACAGCCCCATACCCGCGCAGAAGTAAAAGATGGTGTCCGCAACGGTATCGAACAAGCGCACGCCCGCGGTATCGCACTTCCAGCGCCGCGCCAGCACGCCGTCGTAAATGTCGGACACCGCCGCGCCCAGCACCATCGCAGCCAGTGCCACGCCGCTCCAGTTACATTGCGCTCCGGCGATCAGAATGAGGCCCAGAGCTGCGCGCACCCCAGCCAGCGCCCACGGAATCTGCTGCCTGCGTATCGAAAAATGCATGTTCGTCTCCTATCGGGGATCCCGATGAGAGCAGCGTAGGCCGCGGCCAACCCGTGCTGGCGGCCCCTGCATACACTTTGGGGAGTGTCACAGCCCGGCAAAATCGCAGGAATGAGCGATAGTTTCGCGGGCCGAGTCCGCGAGCAGCGGGAATACGACGACGCGCGGCTTTCCCGCGATCCCGGGCAGCGATGCGGAGGCCTTGTCGCACAGGGTTACTGACACTTGTTCCAACCCGCGCCGCCACTGCGGCTTGCGCGCATCCCGCAGAACCAGCGCCTCGGCGGGCAATCCGGCGGCAATCAGCATGGTGCGCGCCGTCTCCAGAAATTCCGGCCAGCGCGAAACGATTCCAACCAGGTGGCCGGAAGGAACCGGCAGCCACGGCGCCAGCCAGTGGTTCGCAGACCGGATGGGCAGCGTGATCAACTCAGCGCCTGGTGGCAAAGCCGCGCGAATCGCAACGTCTTTGCTGGGACGGCAAAGAAAGATAGCCGACGCCAGCGACTCACGCTGCGCGCAGTCCTCAACAGAAATGGCCGCCACCGGCAAGGGTCCCAGGGCTCGCAATTCTTCCAGCAAAATTTGGCGCAGCTCCGCATCCGGTTCCACCAGCACCAGCCGGTCCGGAGGCGGACTCGCGATCCACTCTTCAAGACGCCGTCGCACCACGCTGCGCGGAATCTCCAGCGTCCGCAGGTCGCGAAAGAATCGCGTAATGCGCTGGTCGAGAATCTGCTCCTTCGTCGGCGCAGTATTCTTCTGCTTGCGCACGTAAACACCGCTGCCGTGCCGCGCCTCCGTCCAGCCCTCGCGCTCCAGCTGTCGATAGCCTGCGCTGATGGTGTTGGGATGCAGCCCGAACCGGCGCGCCAGCTCGCGCGTGCTGGGCAGGCGATCGCCGGGGTGCAATTCGCCGGAAAGGATGGCCAGCGCCACCTGCGTCACCAGTTGCCGATAGACAGGGACTTCGCTGCTTGCTGCGAACCAAAGGCGCACGCCAGGCCTCCGACGAAAAGGAGTGGTGGCGAGGATTTTATCCTGCTGCGCGCTCGGCTGCCTCCACCGTATGAGCAATGAGCGTCGCGATGGTCATAGGACCCACGCCACCCGGCACCGGCGTATAGGCGGAACAGCGGTCGATCACTCCGGCCAGCTCGATGTCGCCCACGCCGCCGGGATGGTAGCCCGCATCGACGACGACCGCTCCGTCGCGTATCCAGGAGCCGCGAATGAACTCGGGCTTGCCCACCGCGCCCACCACTATCTCCCCACGTCCCACCACTTCCGCCAGGTTCTTCGTGCGTGAATGGCAGATCGTCACTGTGGCGTTGGCGGCGAGCAGCATCATGGCCATCGGCCGCCCCAGGATCGGGCTGCGTCCCACGACGACGGCTTCGCGGCCCACCACCGCAATCTCAAAGCGCTTCAGCAGGCGCATGATGCCTGCCGGAGTGGCCGACCCGTACGCCGGCTCGTCCATGGCCATGCGCCCAAAGCCCTGCGTGGTCACCCCATCGACGTCTTTTTCCAGCGCAATGCGGTCGAAGCAGGCGCGCTCGTCAATTTGTTTGGGGACGGGATGCTGCAGCAGAATGCCGAGCACCCGCGGATTCGCATTCAGCTCGTCGATGGCGGCCAGCAGCGCATCGGTTGTGGTGGTGCCCGGCATCGTGACGCTGAGCGACTCCATGCCCACGCGGCGGCACGCATTGCCCTTCATACGGACGTACGTGGCGGACGCCGGATCGTCGCCGACGAGGATGGTGGCGAGGACAGGCGGTGATTGCAGCGCCAGACGCTCGACCCGCGCCGTTAGTTCTGCTTCCAGTTCTTTCGCGTAAGCCTTGCCATCGAGGACCAATCCCGCCATGGTTCCAGTGTAAAGGCTGGCGGTGACGGATTCGCCGGGTCAGATGGCGCGCAGCACCCGCACGGGCAGGAAAATAACCGCGCTGACCAACTCCAGCGCGCCGCCCACGGCGATGCCCACGATGCGGAAGGGAATCATCAGCAGCCAGACGAAGGGATAGGCGACCAGTGCCAACAGCGCCAGCGGCCAACAGAGAACGAAAAGAATGCAAAAGAGAAGAAACTTAACCATCGACCCGCCTCCGATCAGGATTGCAGCGCCCGGCACGGGTTAGCGCCGGACGTCGCAATGCCACAGGTCATTTTACGCAAGGGGCCGCGCCAAAGTTCCCGAGGTACTACGGCTGCGGTGCATGCAGGCCAAGCGCCTGCAGGATGGGCACATCCGGCGTGGTTACTCCGTTAGCTTTGGTCACCACTCCGAAGTTTGCCTGGTAATCCCACATGGCCCAGCCAATGTGGTTGTTCGCGAAGGCGACGCGCATATCGTGCAACCATTGTGCGCGCATGGCGGGCGGCGCGTAGTCGCGCAGCACTCCAAATTCCCCGCAGTACACCGGCACATGATGCAGGCTCGACCACCGTGCGGCAAACGCAATGGTGTTCTCCACACGCTGCGCATCCCAGCGATCTTCGCCATAGGTGTCGAGAAACAGCTGGCCGTTCAGCGTCGGCTCCTGCCCGAGCTTCGGCGCTATGTTTTCCGGGGTCGAAGGGTAGGGAATAGCGCGCTCCGGACGCACTTCCGGGCTGGTCCAGGTGGCGCCCTGATGCGTAAAGGGAAACGGCTCGTAGTCGTGAAAGGTGTAGATCACGTTGGCGTCGGCGAGCGGCTCCAGCGTGAGCAAATCGCCCAATCCTGACCAGTGCGCACCCGCCGCAATGATCGTGTTCTGCGGCGCTGCCTGGCGGATCGCGTCCGCCACCGTCGCCTGAATGCCCTGCCAGCGGTAAGGATCGTTCTGCTCCGGTTCATTCATGATTTCGAAGAAAATATGCTCCGAATCCATGGGCGCAAAATGCGCCGCCAGCGCGCGCCATAGCCCTGCAAAGCTCCCCACGCCCGCCGATCCCTGGAACAACGTCGCCTTGTACTCACTGCTGGGATGAATATCGATAATGACGGAAAGATGGTTGTCGAGCATGGCGCGCACCGCCTGGTCCAGCTCGTTCATAAAAGGTGTTGACCCGCCTGCGCGCTGCCAGTCCTGCAGCGGTTTTGCGTCAATGCTTACCCGGCAGTGATCGAAGCCCATTGCAGCGATCAATGCAATGTCTTTGGGAGTGGTGTAGGTTTCCAGGCGCTGGGTTGAGTAGTCGTCGGCCTGCGCGAACCACATGCTGGTGTTGATGCCGTGCTGCAAATGCCCAGCCCGCTCAAACGCGAGCGAGTGTTGATCCTGGCCGAACGCCGTATGCAAAGGAAGAAGGGAAGCAAGCAGCAGAACAGAGAGCAAAGAATAAATATTTTTCATAACGCCAGCGGTTATACCATGCGGACCGATATTGATTCGGCTTCTGCATCGACAGCGTCCTTCACGATATGCTGGCCTTTGCGAGACTCACTCCACTCTGCCGGATCGCGGCCTGCCGGCGCACAGGACGAAGCCAGTTCGGCCCGCGCCGTCCGCGAGATGTTTGACTCGATCGCGCCGCGCTACGATCTGCTGAATCACGTGCTCTCCTGCAACGTGGATCGCATCTGGTGGTGGCGCACGGCGCGCCGTTTCCGCCACATCCTGACGCGGCCCGAGGCGCGCGTCCTCGACATTTGCTGCGGCACCGGCGACATGACGCTCGCGCTGCTGCGCCGCCGTTCCGGCCAGGGAGTGCCGGTGATCGCCGCGGATTTTTCTCCCGCGATGCTGGAGCGCGCCAGGAAGAAACTTCCCGCGCGCCAGACTACGGTCATCGAAGCGGACGCCCTGCATCTTCCCATCGAAAGTGCCTCGCTCGACTTGATCACCACAGCCTTCGGCTTCCGCAACCTCGCGAATTATCAGGATGGCCTCGCCGAGTTTTTCCGCGCGCTGGCTCCCGGCGGCGAAGTGGGCATCCTCGACTTCAGCGAACCCGGCGGCGTGATGGGCAAGCTTTATGCGTTTTACTTTCGCCGCATCCTGCCCGCCATTGGCTCGCGTCTCTCCGGACAGGGTGACGCTTACGCGTATCTGCCGCAATCGGTCGCCAATTTTCCGTCGCCGCCGGCCATGCTCGACTTGATGCGCCAGGCGGGCTTCACCCAGGTTTCGTGGACGCCGTACAGCTTCGGAATCGCCGGACTGTGGCGCGGCATCAAACCCGCGTGAAACTCAGGGCGTCGCCGGAGTAGGCTAAAAGAAGACGAGTTAGGCCGGCAGATCGACCAGAAAATGAGCGCGGAGTAATCAACCATGATCGCAAGCGCGGAATGGAAACAGGGATCGCTGTACGACGGGAAGTCGCAGAGCGGGCACGTCGTGCATTTTGACACAGGTGCGGATCATGCAGCCGGGCTCAGCCCCATGGAAGCTGTGCTCACGGCCCTCTGCGGCTGCACTTCGGTGGACGTCGTCAGCATCCTTCAGAAAAAGCGTGAGCCGTTGGCGGGACTCATCGTGACTGCCGATGCTGAGCAGTCCGCCGAGCCGCCACGCATCTTCACCCGCATTCATCTGACCTATAAAATTCGTGGCGGCGTCTCGCAAAAAGCAGCCGAAGACGCCGTTGCGCTGTCCAAAAACAAGTACTGTTCCGTCTCGAAAATGCTGGAAAAATCCGCGGCGATCGATTACTCCATCGAATACGCATCATGATCGGCTTCTTCCGCTTCATCCTCGTCGTGCTGTTGCTGACCGTCGTCTCCATGACGTCGGCCATCGTCACGATGCACTTCGCCATCCACGGCGCTGAGGTCGCGATTCCCAACTTCACAGGGCTGACCGTCGCGGATGCGGGACAGCGCGCCGCCGCTGCCGGATTGTCGCTGCACGTCGAGAACAAGCTCTACTCCACTGACATTCCCGCCGGCCGCATCGCCAACCAGTCGCCTGTACCCGGCGCGATGGTGCGCCGCGGGTGGCGCGTCTGGCTCACGGAAAGCATCGGCCAACAGAAAATCGCGATTCCTGACACGCTCGGAAAAGATGAGCGCATCGCCGCCATTGAAATTCGCCGCGCCGACCTGCAAACCGGCACCGTAGCGTCGTTGCCCATGCTTTCGTCGCAGCCCGGCGCAGAGCCCGGCTCGGTCATCGCGCAAAGCCCACAGCCCGGAGCTTCCGGCGTCGCCAGCCCCTCCGTCAACCTCCTCATCGCCGATCCGCAGGCGGTTGCTCCGCCGCCCGCTGGCTTCGTTATGCCGGAACTGCAAGGTCAACTGTTCACCTCCGCCGCGCTCACGCTCACGCATGCCGGCCTGCACCTGGCTCCGCTCAAAACGCAGGACAGGCCCATCCCAACGGTGAACGCGCCGGGCAGCACGCCTGCGCCTCCGACGGCGCCCTCCGGCACGATCGTCGCGCAAAGCCCCGCTGCGGGATTCCGCGTCGACGCGACGACGCCGATCCAACTGACCGTCGCCCAATAAAGCCACTTCCAGCAATCAAAATGGATAATGGTTCGCATGGGAAAGTTTCCGTTCGCTCTCTTTGTTCCGGCCCTCGCTGCACTCGCGATCCCAGCAACCGGTCAGCAGCTTCCCCCTGCGCCAGGCGCGCAGATCACCACGCTCTCCGCACAACCTGGAACCTGGTCTGAGCCAGGCGTCGCCGTTAATCCGCTCAATCCGCAGCAGGTAGTCACGGTATTTCAGTACACAGCTCAGGCTGGCTATTCTGACGATGCCGGGCGCACCTGGCAGCTCGCCGAGGGCGTCACGCCGCCAGAATATAAGATGTCCGGCGACGTCTCCGTCACCTTCGACAACCAGGGGCATGCGATCCTGGGCTGCATCGCCTTCGACAAGCTGGGGACCTTCAATTACTGGGCCCACAACGCCACGAGGAACGGTATTTTTCTCAAGCGCTCGCTCGATGGCGGCAAGACCTGGGAGCCGCAATTGCGCACCGTTGTCGCGCAGCCCACCGCTCCGGGCATTCCTTTCGAAGACAAGCCCTGGTTCGTTGCCGACACTTCGAAGAGCCGCTATGCGGGCAATCTCTACGTCGGCTGGACGCGCTGGACCCTCGCGGACTCGCAGATGCTCTTCTCGCGCTCCACCGACGATGGCGTGACGTGGTCGCAGCCCATCGAGATTGCGCGCGACCGCGGCCTGCCTCGCGACGACAATGGCGCGCTGGAGGGCTTCGACGGCGTGGTCGGCCCCGACGGCACGGTGTACGGCGTGTGGTCGGAGCGGAATCAGATCGAACTGGTCGAATCCAGCGACGGCGGCGCGACATTTTCGAAGGCCCGCGACATTATCGCCACCCAGCCCATCATGTTCGCCATCGATGGCATGGACCGCGCCAACGGCTTTCCGCAGATTGCCATCGATCCCCGCGGCGGCCCCAAAGGCGGCTCGATGTACATCACGTGGAGCGACTACCGCAACGGCGAGGTGGATATCTTCCTCAGCGTCTCCACCGACCACGGCCGCAAATGGAGCGAACCCATCAAGGTCAACGACGATCCCGTTCACAACGGTGCTGACCACTTCTTCCAGTGGCTCGCCGTCGATCCGGTCACCGGAGCGGTGAATGTGGTTTTCTATGACCGGCGTCAGGACCCAAAGAACAAAACGCAGATCGTCGTGCTCGCCCGCTCCACCGACGGCGGCCACACCTTTTCGAATTACGCATGGACCACCACGCCCTTCAATCCCGACGGTGTCTTTATAGGCGATTACCTGGGCCTCGCCGCTTCCAACAATCGCGTCTATGGCGCCTGGCCGGTTCGGCAGGGAACGGAGAAGAAGACCAGCGTGCAGGTGGGCGTAGCTGTCTTCAATACGGACGATGCTGGTTTGCGTTAGCGGCTCTCAGTCGGGCCACTTGATGTTTCAGAAGCGAGAACCAGCAAAATGCGCTCCTTGACTGTGAGTGTACGGGACTGTACCGTCATTAATTCCCGGGAAAGTCCGCCTCCGCGACAGGAGTACATCGATTTAGTAGAATTGCGGCGACTCCCGATTTGGTGTGGATTTCGTGTTAACCGGTGCTTTCAAGTAAACGTTATGCTCGAATCCCTTAAATCCCTCGTTCTCGAAGCGAATCTCGAACTGGTGCGCCGCGGGCTTGTCCTCTATACGTTCGGCAACGCAAGCGGCATCGATCGCGCCACCGGGCTCGTCGCCATCAAGCCCAGCGGTGTCCCGTATGAAGGCATGACCGCCGAGCACATGGTGGTGAGCGACCTCGACGGCAAGATTGTCGAAGGCAATTTGAAACCCTCTTCCGACCTCGCCACGCATCTGGAACTTTACAAAGCGTTCCCGTCCATCGGCGGCGTCGTCCACACGCATTCTGAATTCGCGACCGCCTGGGCCCAGGCCGGCCGCGAAATCCCCGCCTACGGCACCACTCATGCTGACTATTTCTACGGTCCGGTCCCGGTTACTGAGGAACTGAGCGCCGAAGAGATCGGCGGGGACTATGTGTTGAATACCGGCAAGGCCATCCTGCGGCGATTTAAGTCCCTCGATCCTGATGCGGTGCCAGGCGTGATTGTTGCTGGGCACGCACCTTTTACCTGGGGGAAAGATGCGATGCAGGCCGCGTATCATGCGGTGGTGCTGGAGGCCGTAGCGCGCATGGCTTTCTATACAGCCACGTTGAATCCCGAGTGCCGTGGCGTTTCGCAGGCACTGCTCGATCGGCATTATTTCCGTAAGCATGGCGCGAAGGCCACTTACGGGCAAGGCGGTTAAACCCGGAACCCGAGTCGCCCCGCTCCCGTTCCCGCACGTTGAAGAACCATCGAGGCTCGACCAGGCATGACCTTCGCCCTTCAATCCGCCGGTGCGCTCGCAGCATGGATAGCCGCGCCGGCTCAAACGTCGCTCGTGCACCTGGCGGGCATCGACATCGCGGTCATCGCGATCTACTTCGGCATCGTCATCTACATCGGCTTCTACCTGAAGGGCTCCTCGAACACCAGCGAGGAATTCTTCATGGCCGGCCGCGAAATGACTGCGTGGATCGCCGGCCTCAGCTTCGTTTCCGCGAACCTCGGCTCGCTCGAACTGATGGGCTGGGCCGGGTCCGCCTACCAGTACGGCATCCTCGCTACGCACTGGTACTGGGTCGGCGCCATCCCCGCGATGCTCTTCCTCGGCATCATCATGATGCCGTTCTATTACATCTCGCGAACGCACTCCGTCCCGGGCTACCTGCACCTGCGCTATGGCGACGGCACGCGCGCACTCTCCGCCGTCTGCTTCGCGCTCATGACGGTGCTGATGAGCGGCGTGAATATGTACGCCATGGCCGTGGTCATGAAGGTGGTGCTGGGCTGGGACCTCAACTTCTCCATCTGGGTCTCCTCCATCACCGTGGCGATTTACGTGGCTCTTGGCGGCCTGCGATCCGCCATTTACAACGAGGTACTGCAGTTCCTGCTCATCTGGCTCGGCGCGCTGCTCATCCCCATTCTCGGCCTGATTGAAGCCGGCGGCTGGACGCCCCTGAAGCACCAGATTGCCGCGCGCATGGCGACCACCAACTACACGCACCTGTGGAGCACCACCGCCCACTTCAAAGACAATCCCATGGGCATCCACTGGACGGGGCTGGTCTTCGGCCTCGGCATCGTGATCAGCTTCGGCTACTGGACCACGGATTTCCTGGTCGTCCAGCGCGTGCTCTCTGCGCATAACCTGCGCGCCGCCCGCATGGCTCCGATCATCGGCGCAGGATTCAAGATGATGGTTCCGTTTATCGTCATCCTGCCCGGGTTGCTGGCGCTCTCCGTCCTGCCTTATCACCTGGTCGGCGAATCGCAGGCCGCCCTGACCGGTCAGCACAGCTACAACGAAGTGCTGCCGCTGATGCTGGTGCGCTACTGCGGTCCTGGACTGCTGGGCCTTGGCGTCACCGCCCTCATCGCCGGATTCATGTCCGGCATGGCCGGCAACGTCAGCGCCTTCGCTACCGTCTGGACTTATGACATCTATGGCGCCTTTATCAACAAGAAAGCCAGCGACAGCCACTATGTCAGGATGGGCCGCTGGTGCACCTTCGGCGGCGTAGTCATTTCCATTCTCACCGCGTACCTCGTCCGCCATGCCGCCAGCATCATGGACTACGTGCAGGCGCTCTTCAGCTTCTTCATTGCGCCGCTCTTCGGCACGGTCATTCTGGGCATGCTGTGGAAGCGCGCCACGAAGGCCGGCGGCTTCTGGGGACTGCTCTCCGGCACCGTTACGGCGATCAGCCTGTGGGCGTGGGTGGAGCACGATCCTTCCGCGCTTCGCTACGTCGCGCTCTCTGCGGATGCCAAAGCCATGGCGGCGGATATGTATCGCGCGCTCTGGTCGTGGCTGGTTTGCCTGGCCGTCACGATCGTCGTGAGCCTCTGCACGCAGCCCAGGCCGGTCGCGGAGCTGGACGGCCTGGTCTACGGCGCAACCAAACTGCCTGAGGAACACGATGACCACTGGTATCAGAAGCCCATTGTTTGGGCATGCGCCATTGCCGTCATTTTCCTCGGGCTCAACATCATCTTTTGGTAGGAGCGGAGACGCGCTATGCACGGTCACACATCGATTTGGTTTTTCTCCGGGATCCTGCTGCTCGCCTACGGGATTCTGATTATGGGTACGGGCATCTGGGAACTGTCCCACCCGCCCGCTCTGGAACCGGTGCTCTGGCAGTTGCACGCCCCCATCTGGTGGGGAGGCATCATGACCGCCGCCGGACTCTTCTACACCCTTCGCTTTCGCAAGCACTTTTAACGCATTGATTTGTAAAAGGAACGCATCATGACCAAGAAACTGACATTCGGACTCATTGTGGGGAACCGTGGATTTTTCCCCGATCACCTGGCCAAAGAGGGCCGCGACGAAATGCTTGCCGTGTTTGAGAAGGCCGGTATTCGTGCCATTACTCTCACACCTGAGGAGTCAAAGTTCGGCTCCGTCGAAACTCACGACGACGCAATCCGCTGCGGCGATCTCTTCCGCAAGCATCGCGACGAAATCGACGGCATCATCGTTACGCTGCCCAATTTTGGCGACGAGCGCGGCATCGCCGACTCCATTCGCTACTCCAGGCTCAGTGTTCCGATCCTGGTGCAGGCCACGCCGGATCGCCGCAACGATATGAAGATCTCCGACCGCCGCGACAGCTTCTGCGGCAAGATGTCGGCCTGCAATAACCTGATGCAGTACGGCATCCCGTACTCCATTACCGCGCGCCATACGGTGCAGCCGAACTCCGACGAATTTCGCAAAGACCTCGACTGGTTCAGCAAGGTCTGTCGCGTGACGAACGGACTCAGAAAGCTGCGCATCGGCGCGATCGGCGCGCGGCCGCAGGCCTTCAACACCGTTCGCTACAGCGAGAAGCTGCTGGAACGCTACGGAATCTCCGTGGTCACGCAGGATCTTTCCGACATCTTCGGCGTCATCGGCCGCATGAAGGACAGCGATTCAGACGTTGCCGCCAAGTTGGCCGCGATTCAGGCTTATGTTTCGACGGACAACGTGCCCGCGCCGGCGCTGTTGAAGATGGCGAAGCTAGGCGTCGCTGTCGAGCGGTTTATGAAGGACGCGCATTGCACCGTCAGCGCCATTCAGTGCTGGACGTCGCTTGAAGAGAACTTCGGCGTCGTGCCCTGCACCATCATGAGCATGATGAGCGACAACCTGATTCCTGCCGCGTGCGAGACGGACGTGATGGGGACGGTCTCCATGCACGCGTTAGCCCTGGCCAGCCAGACCCCGAGCGCTCTGCTCGACTGGAACAACAACTACGGCGACGACGAAAACAAGTGCGTCTGCTTCCACTGCTCCAATTTGCCCAAGCACTTTTTCGCTGACGTCATCATGGATTTTCAGGCCATCATCGCCGGCACCGTCGGCAAGGAAAACACCTTCGGCACCTGCGTAGGCCGCGTGAAGGCCGGAGCGATGAGCTACGTGCGCTTCTCCACCGACGACTACAAGGGCAAGATACGCGGCTACGTCGGCGAAGGCGAATTCACCAACGATCCGCTGGAGACCTTCGGCGGCGCGGGCGTAGCGAAGATCCCGCAGATGCAGAAGCTGCTCCACAAAATCTGCGAAGAAGGCTTCGAGCATCACGTCGCGGCGAATTTCTCCAACGTCGCGAGCCCTGTCTATGAAGCGGCCATCCGGTATCTGGGATGGGAAATGTACTGGCATGAGAGGTAGAACAGAGTGCAGGTTTAGCGTGTAGGGAGTAAAAAGCCGCCGAGCAATCGGCGGCTTTTGTCTTTTCCTGTGGTCTTGTGCGGTTCAGGCCGGCTTCGGCCGCTCATCCGTCCCGGCAACCTTCCAATCGATCTCAAGTTCCCGCGGGTTCCGATCGAAGTAACTCTGGTGGAAAAACGTTTTGCTGTGGCGAAAAATCTTCAGGACATTTCCGTTCAGCATGGTCGGAGCCGAAGCGGTGATATCGCTGAGGAAGATTGCGAGTTCCTCTGGCGTTATATAGTGATCGTGGTCACCGTTGGGTTTCAGTTCCATGACCTGATCGGTGCGAATCGTAGGCAGGGATATCGCGTTGGCAATAACGTTGTATTGGGAGTATTCATTTGCGACGCAACGCACGAAGCATTCCAACGCGGCCTTGGCCGAGGTAAACGGCGCCATGTCAGGGTAGTTGTAAGCAACGGAGTTGCAGCTAAAGCCGACGAGCCTCCCGCCATTCCGCGCAACCATCAGCGGCAGCAGCGACCACGCCGCTCCGCAAAATGTCAGGTAATGGCTGTTGATCATCCGCGCCACTTCTTCGAACGCGGTACGGACCAGCGGCTTATGAATCCAGAAGTCGCCGACGCAGTGGAAGACAGTAAACGGCCCCTCCAGTCGCTGCCCGACCCGCTGCCGCAAAACTTCGAGGTGCTGCTCGTTCGTCAGATCGATCCCTGTCAGGACGAGGTGATCCCGCTTGAACTGTGACGCATTCAGCCCTCGCGATACCAGCACCATACCGGCGTCGGTCGCCGTATCCAGATGCTCGGCCAGAACGCGCCCGATTGCGGAACTTGCGCCGGTGATCACGAACTGCCTGCGGTCCGTCACTGTGATCTCTCGCCCCCTGTTTCCATCATGGTTTGCGCCAGAATTTTACCGTGCCCCGAAAAATGGGTGCTGCGCCACGGGCGCAATGAGCGAAGGTTCCCGACAACTCGTGCGGAGCTTCTCGCCAAAAAGGAAATTTCAGCCGGCGACTGTCAATCACCGATAATTCCTCATAACCGATCGCATCAGGGGGAAAATCGGGATCCTGGGAGTTGTCGTAGCTGACCCGGTATGCGTATCCGATGCCCCCTTTCTCCAGAATGGTCATCGCAATCGACTGCCAACTGGCGAAGGCTTTCGCCGTCGGCTCAATGGAAATTGAGAGGCAATCCTGCGCGATCCTCACGTCGTGACTGCTTGCGAAGGACTGGAACCCCTTCGCGGTCACGGATGTCGTTTCCTTCTCCACCGTGGTATAGGTAGTTTCCGCTCGCCAGCGTCCGGAGAAATTCAGATGCGGCCTCTCCAGCTTCCAGAGCATCTTGCGGATAAACGACTCACCGAAGAAGTACAGCCCACCGACGATCAGAGAACTCCCGTTCTTAACGAGAAAACGAAGAATGACCGCAAGAACGTGGTGGGTCGGAGAACCAGCGGACACCATGCCCTTCGTCAAATTGTTCAGTTTCGGCACGGCAGACGTTTGATACAGAATGGCAAGAGCAACGATCACGCCAATCCAGGCTTTTAGCCGGGCTCCGTAATAATCTCTTAATTCCTGCATCAACCGTCTCCGAACCGGCCCATGCCGGCTCGCTGATCTAGCGGTCCCACCGCTTTTCAGACGCTACGTTACCACGCTCCTTTACCGTTCGGCGATCTCATTTTTCAGGCGCACAGGCGCAGAGATATCGCGCTTCTACACCGGGAGGGGTAAGAGTTCTGCGGATTAGCCGATGCTGCCCAGCGCGAGGTCAATCAGCGTTCGCTGCTCCATCTCGTGCGCCTTCGCCGATCCGGTCGCTGGGCTGGCGGCCGCGGATCGCTTCACCGTCAGCACCTGACGGTCGGTGAACATGCGCTTGAGGCGTGGCAGCACAAACCACAGCGCGCCCATGTTCGAGGGCTCTTCCTGCACCCACACAATCTCATGTGCGTTCGGATGCGCAGCAACCGCCGCCTTTAATTCGTCCTCGGGCCACGGATACAGTTGGTCGACAAAAATGATTCCCGTCGCCGTGTCCTTGCGCTTCGCGCGTTCCACGCGCAGTTCGTGGCCAATCTTGCCCGTGGCAATCAGGAGCCGATGCGCATTTTCAACCTCCGTCTCGGGAATCACGGGTAAAAAGCGCGGCCGCGACAAATCCGCAATCGGCGACAGTGCGTCAGGATGCCGCAGCATGCTTTTCGGTGTAAAGACCACCAGTGGCTTGCGCCACTTCCGCAGCGCCTGCCTCCGCAGCATATGAAAATACTGCGCTGCGTTCGAGGGCTGGCAAATCTGGATGTTGTGGTGCGCGGCCAATTGCAAGTACCGTTCGATACGCGCGCTTGAATGCTCCGGCCCCTGGCCCTCGTAGCCATGCGGCAGCAGCATGGTTACACCGCTCAGTAATCCCCACTTGTCTTCCGCTGCCGCAATGAACTGATCGATCACGATCTGCGCGCCGTTGGCGAAATCGCCGAACTGCGCTTCCCACAGCACCAGTGTTTCGGGATAGTCGCGGCTGTACCCGTACTCGAATCCCAGCACGCCGGCCTCGGACAGAATCGAGTTGTAAACACTGAATGCCGCCTGGTTCACGTCGATGTGATTCAGCGGAATGCATCGCTGCTCGTTCTCAATGTCGATCAGCACGCTGTGCCGCTGGTTGAAGGTGCCGCGCTGGCTGTCCTGCCCGCTCAATCGGACTGGAATATCATTGAGCAGCAGCGATCCAAAGGCCACAGCCTCGGCCATGCCGTAATCGAACGCCTGTTGCCCGCGCCCCATCGCCGCGCGTTGCTCCAGCAGCTTCTTGATCTTCGGGTGGATGTGGAATTCCGCTGGATACGCCGTCAGCTTTTCGGCGATATGCTGCACCTGCTCCGCAGTGATCCCGGTGTCCACTTCCAGATCCGGCTTGTGCCGGCCGCCCTGATACGGCGCCCAATACTCCGGCATCTGCACCAGCACCGGCTTTTTCTGCGCAGACTTCGCCTTCTTCTGCGCCTCTGCAAACTCCTGCTTCAGTTCGTCGACCAGCGGCGCAGGGTCCACGCCAAGGGTCTTCGCGTAAAGCTCATAGAGCGGCGGGTGCTCTTTGATCCGCGCGTAGCGCAGCGGCTGGGTCACGGTGGGGTCGTCCACTTCGCTGTGCCCGTGTCGGCGATATCCAATCAGATCGACGACCACGTCGGTGTGGAACTGGTAGCGGTACTCCACCGCCAGAGCCGCCACGCGAACCACCGCTGCAGGGTCTTCCGCATTCACATGGAAAATTGGAATCGCCAGGCGCCGTGCCAGATCCGTCGAGAAGCGCGTCGAGTTGGTTTCCGCGGGTTCAGCCGTAAACCCAATCAAATTGTTCACGACGATATGAATCCCACCACCCACGGAGTAGCCGTCGATGCCGGCAAGATTCATCGTCTCCGCCCAAATCCCCTGGCCGGCGAAGGCCGCGTCGCCGTGGATCACCACCGGCAACACGCGCTCGATGCCATCAGCCCCCACGCGGTCCTGACGCGCCCGCGCGCGTCCCATCGCGACCGGATCGACTGCCTCCAGATGGCTGGGGTTCGACGCGAGGTGCAGCGCCAGCGTACTGCCGTTGCGGGCCGCGAAGTCGCCCGTCGCGCCCACGTGGTACTTCACATCGCCGCCGCCCAGAATGCTGCGCGGATCCACGTCTTCAAATTTCGTAAAGATGTCCACCGGCGATTTGCCCAGCGTGTTCACCATCACGCTCAGACGTCCGCGATGGCTCATGCCCATCATCGCCCGCTGCGCGCCCAGCTCGGCTGCGCGATGCAGCGTCTCGTCGAGGAAGGGAATCAGCGCCGTCACGCCCTCAAGCGAGAACCGCTTCGTTCCCAGATAACGCGACTGGATGACCTGCTCGAAAATATCCGCGCGCGCCAGTTGCCGCAGAATGTGCTGCTGATCGATGTTCGGGGCATTGGCCTCCAGCCGCTCGGCCAGCCATTCGCGGCGCTCTCGCGAGGTGATGTGCATGAACTCCGCGCCGATGCTGCCGCAATACACGCGCCTTGCTGCGGCAACGAATTCGTTCTCGACATCCAGTTCCGGAACCGCCAGCGGCGCAAGATATTGCCCCAGAGGATCCAGTTGCGCCTGCAGGTAGCCCCAGCGCCGAAATGCATTGAATGTCTGTTCACGCAAAGACGAAAGTTCGGTCGAGATTTGAGATTTTGGAGTCATCAGAAATAGGAGTCCTGGGAAATAGCCGGATCGGAGTCCGGAATCGAATGTGGGGCCGCTGAAAGCCGGGGAAATCTGCGCCTACATAGCCTCTATTTTACGCGGGTCGCGGAGCGCATCCCCGATCAGCGCAGCAGCGCTCCCCACACCGTATCCACCGTCGCGTGGGTAATGGCAGAAGCCCCAATTCGGCGGTCGCTTCTCCAGGCGCGGCCATAAAAGATGCCCGCAATGGCCGCCAAAACTACATACCGCCAGTTGAAATGCATCGCACGCTTGTTGAAGTGTGAAAGCCCAAACAAACAAGCGGTCACGATCAACGCCGTCGTGCGCCCCAGGCGCCGCTCCAGCAAATTCTGCATCCATCCGCGAAAGAAAATCTCCTCCGGCAGCGCCACGCCCACGAACGTGAAGATCCAAATCGGCGCCACCAACAGCGGACGCGTCCATGCGTGATGCAGGTGGAGAAATCTGAGCGCCAGTCCCAGTGGCACGGCGATCGGCAGGTAGAACAAAAATTCGCGCAGGCCAATCTTCCAATCTCGCGCGCGCAGCCGCAGGTCGAATCCAACGCCAGTCAATTGCCGCACCGCGAGGAACCCGTACAGTCCCGCATCGAGCAGCGTCAGCTTGCCGATTAACGAAAGATGCGGCGGCCACGCCGGCTCCAGCCAGCGAAGATCCACGGCGAGTCCCAGCGGCAGCAACACCAGGAAATCAAGAATGTGGCCATGTTGCTCGGGATCGGCCTTCGCCGCCAGACCCAACAGCGCCGCCACAGCCACGGGCGACAGCAGATACACCGCCAGCCAACCCGCCTTCAGCGACTCGGTCCCAAGCGCCATCACGGTATAAGGCAGCGCCAGCACTGCCGGCAGCGCCAGGCGCCCGGCCACCGGGAAGCTCTGTGCCCGCCGCACGCACCAGTCCCCGGCAAACGCAAAGGCAAACAGCGGCGTCAATGCGAGAACCAGCGCAACCACCGCTGGAACCAGAGGAAACGTCAGTTCCACATCTCTATCGTACGACTGCTTTTACACGCGCCGGGCGCCCCACAATTGACCCGCAACCAGGCGGGTTGTAACGTTAGAAGTTCCAGTTCTCCCAATTTCCCGACGGATTTGAGGATCTGCTTGTCTGCGCCCGCCATCACCCTTCGCAAAACTGCCCTGAATGACATGCACCGCCGCCTTGGCGCCAAGATGGTCGACTTCGGCGGCTGGGATATGCCTGTTGAATACTCCGGCCTCATCGCCGAACACCTGGCCGTCCGCACCGGCGTCGGTTTGTTCGACGTCAGCCACATGGGCGACATTCAATTGCGCGGACCAGGGTCGCTCCAGGCCGTCCAGCATATCTCCATGAACGACGCGTCGCGTCTGCAAACCGGACAGGCGCAATATTCCGCGCTGCTGTACCCGCAGGCCACGTTCGTCGACGACGTGATCGTCCACAAATTCAGCGACAACGACTACCTGCTGGTAATCAACGCCGGAACCCGCGAGAAGGATTACAACTGGGTGCGCAGCCAGGCCGCGCGCTTCGACTGCCATGTGAACGACTACAGCGACTACTACACGCAGCTCGCGATCCAGGGTCCGCGCGCCGAGCAAACGCTGCAAAAGCTTACCAACGCCGATCTTTCGAATGTGAAGTTTTACTGGTTCACCTGGGGCACGGTGTGCGGCCTGCCCAACACGCTTATTGCGCGCACCGGCTACACCGCGGAGGATGGCTTTGAAATTTACGTTCCCTCTGACGTCGCCACCAGCGAACGCGTGTGGAGCGAAGTCCTCGAAGCGGGTAGGGAATTTGACATTCTCCCTTGCGGCCTGGGTGCGCGCAACACGCTTCGTCTCGAAGGCGCGCTGTCTCTTTACGGCCACGAAATTTCTGACTCCATCAACGTCTTCGAGGCTGGCCTTGACCGCTTCTGCAAACTCGAAAAAGGTCGGTTCCTTGGCTCCGACGCTCTACAGGCTGTGATCGCCGCCGGAGGTCCGGAGCGTAAGCTGGTCGGTCTGGAAATGATCGAGCGCGGCATTGCCCGCGACGGCTATCGCGTTCTCGATCTGGCGGGCCAGCCTATCGGCTCCGTCACCAGCGGTTCGCCCGCGCCGTTCCTCAAAAAGAACATCGCTCTGGCCTATGTGCCTCGCGCCCACGCGGAAGTGGGCAGTGAAGTGGCTGTTGAAATCCGGAACGCTCCTGTCAAAGCGCGGGTCGTTCCGCTGCCGTTCTACAAGAAGCCGAAGAAGCAGGCCGCATCTTCATAACCACCCTTACAATAAAAGGGAGAACACGACTGCAATGGCATACCCTGCAAACTATCGCTACACCCGCGAGCATGAATGGATCGAGGCCAGCGGCAACGCCGGCACCGTTGGCATCACCGACCACGCCCAGGACTCCCTCGGAGACATCGTTTTTGTGGAGCTGCCCAAAGTGGGCGCCAAAGTTGAAAAGGGCAAAGTATTCGGAAGCGTCGAGTCGGTCAAGGCTGTCTCCGATCTCTTCGCACCGGCTTCCGGCACCGTGACCGCGGTGAATGAGGAGCTGACTACCGCGCCTGAGAAAATCAATGCCGACGCTCACGCTGCCTGGATCATGAAGATTGAGCTGAGCGATCCGTCGGAAGTCGCGGGCCTGCTCTCCGCCTCCGACTACGAAGCCTACGTCAAAGAAGAAACCGGCCACTAATTTCCGATTGTCATCCTGAGCGGAGCGCGCGTGCGCAGCGAAGGATCTTGTGATTTTTTTAGGAACCTGGAAACTCCATGCGATATTTGCCAAAATCCGACGCTGAACGCGCCGCCATGCTGCGCGAAATTGGCGCGTCATCCATTGACGATCTCTTCGCCGTCATTCCCGAGGAATATCGCCTCGCCCGCGATCTCGATATCCCACGCCAGATGGGTGAGTCGGAGATCGTCGAGTGGTTTCGCTCCGCGGCCGCCAAGTACACCGTCCGGCACACCAGCTTTCTCGGCGCCGGCGTATATCGCCACTACCGCCCGTGCATTATCGACTCACTGGTGCAGCGCGGCGAATTCCTCACCAGCTATACACCCTATCAGGCGGAGATCACGCAGGGTACCCTGCAGGCGATCTTCGAATTTCAGACGATGATTGCCGAGCTCACCGGGATGGATGTAGCCAACGCCAGCATGTACGACGGCTCGACCGGTGCTGCGGAAGCCGTCATGATGGCCGTGCGTGTCACCGGCCGAGACGGTGTGCTCGTCGCCCGCACGGTTCACCCCGAATATCGCGAGGTGATGCATACCTACGCGCAGCATCGCGAGGCGGAGACCGGCGACGTCATGCGCGAAGTCGGCTACGATCCGGATTCGGGCCGCATCGACCTCGCAGCACTGGAGGCCGCCGTCACCGATCAGACTGCCTGCGTCCTGGTCCAGTCGCCGAATTTCTTCGGCATCATCGAAGACATCCCCGCCATCGCCGACATCGCCCATAAGAAGGGCGCGCTCCTCGTCGTATCCATTGCTGAGGCCATCTCTCTCGGTATCGTACGGCCGCCAGTCGAGGCCGACATCGTCAGCATGGAAGCGCAGTCTTTCGGCGTCGCGCTCTGTTACGGGGGCCCCTATTGCGGCGTCATCGCGGCCAAAGAAAAATACGTCCGCCAGATGCCTGGCCGTCTCGTTGGCCAGACCACCGACCGCAATGGCTACCGCGGATTCGTGCTCACCCTCTCCACGCGCGAGCAACACATCCGCCGCGAAAAGGCGACCAGTAACATCTGCACCAATCAGGCGCTCGTTGCTCTCATGGCCACTATTTTTCTTACCGTCTATGGCAAAGAGGGAATCCGCGAGCTCGCCGAACACAACCTTGCCAAGTCCGCTTATACTGCGCAGGTTCTCGCCGCAGGGCCCGGGGCGCGCCTTCGCTTCACGGGTGCTCCGCGCTTCCATGAGTTTGTCCTGCACACCGACGAGGATCCGGCAGCCTGGCACCACAGGCTTCACGAGGAGAAGATCGTCGGCGGTCTCGAACTCAATCGCTGGTATCCCGAGCTCGATCACGCCACCCTCTGGTGCACCACCGAGATCGTACCGCGCGAGAAGATCGACATCGCTGCCAAACAACTTGCTGCCGTATCGGTGGAGGCCTGATTCCCATGTCCAACGTCCTGACCCCTGAAGCTTCCGGCACCGCACCAGCGGGCGACACCCGCACTCTGGGCAAGGTTCGCCCGCACCAGACGCAGAACGAAGCCCTCGTTTTTGAGAAATCGTCGCCCGGCAAAAAAGCGTACCGTCTTGCGCAGCTCGATGTTCCCGCCGTCGATCCCGGCGCGCTCCTGGGCGATGCAGTTCGCAGGGAGCCCGGCGAGCTGCCGGAACTCAGTGAGATCGAAATCATCCGGCACTTCACACGCCTCTCCACCTGGAACTATGCCATCGATCTCGGCATGTATCCGCTCGGCTCCTGCACCATGAAGTACAACCCGAGGGTCAACGAACTGGTGGCTCGCATCGAGGGTCTCGCCGAAGCCCACCCTTACCGGCCCGATTTTCTCGCTCAGGGCCAGCTTGATGTGGTCGACCTGCTGCAAAAGTGCCTGATCGAAATCACTGGTATGGACGCCATCACGATGCAGCCAGCCGCCGGCGCCCACGGTGAGTTCACCGGCATCCTGCTGACACGTGCCTGGCACCAATCGCAGGGCGACCCGCGCCGCACCGTCATCATTCCGGATTCCGCCCACGGCACCAACCCAGCCACGGCGGCCATCTGCGGATACTCGGTCGAGAATCTGAAGTCGAACGCGGAGGGCGGCATCGACCTCGAAGCGCTTGCGCGCCAGGTGAACGATCAGACCGCGGCGCTCATGCTCACCAACCCTTCCACCATCGGCGTCTTCGAAAGCCAGATCCACAAAATTGCCGAGATTCTCCATGCGAATGGGGCGCTCCTCTACATGGATGGCGCCAACATGAACGCCCTCTGTGGCAAGACTCGCCCCGGCGATTTCGGGGTGGATGTCATGCACCTCAACCTCCACAAAACATTCTCTACGCCGCACGGGGGCGGTGGTCCTGGGTGCGGCCCCGTTGCCTGCAAGGCCTTTCTCGAGCCCTTCCTGCCCATCCCGGTGCTCGTCAAGGACGAAAACGGCGACAAGCACTGGAACTACGACCGCCCGCAATCCGTCGGCCGCGTCCGGGCATTCTTTGGCAACTTCGGCATGTTCGTGCGCGCGCTCGCATACATCCTTGCCAATGGGCCTGACGGCCTGCGCCAAACCACCGAAGATGCGGTGCTCAACGCGAACTACATCCGCAAAAAGCTTGAAGACGTCTACGACTTGCCCTACAACACTCCGTCCATGCACGAGGTTGTCTTTAGCGATCGCCGCCAGTTGAAGAATGGCGTCAGGACTGGAGACATCGCCAAGCGCCTCATCGATTATGGCTTCCATCCCTACACGGTTTCATTCCCGCTCATCGTGCATGGCGCGCTGATGATCGAGCCCACGGAGAGCGAATCGCGCGAAGAACTGGATCTCTTCGTGGCCGCCATGCGGCAAATCGCGCGCGAAGTCGAGGAGAACCCGCAGCTCGTGCTGGACGCGCCCCATTCCACGCGCGTTTCGCGCCTCGACGAAACGACCGCCGCAAGGAAACCCATCCTGCGCTATCGCAAACCCGCGTGATAGAAAATTGGCGGAATGACCCACAACAGTCACGTCGCAAAGACGGCTACCGTTAAGAACCTCTTTGACTCCAGTCTCGCGGGAGCTACAAAGCAGCGAATTCTGAAGCTCCGTCATGACAGTCAGCGGCAGTGGGGTCAAATGACCGTTGCCCAGACCTTTGTGCACTGCACTTCCGGCTTAGAGATGGCGATGGGTGTGATCAACCCCAAACGTGCGCCGTTCCCTGCCACCGTCCTGGGCCTGCTGATTAAACCGCTGGTCTTCGGGAACGACAAGCCCATGCGCCGCAATTCACCTTCGTCGCCGGAGCTCTTTTCCGCGGACCCCGCCACGTGCGACTTCGAGCGAGAGCGCGGCAATCTCCTTTTGGCAATCGATCGCTTCGTCCATGAAGGCGCAGCGTGCTGTTCCCGGCACCCACATCCTTTCTTTGGCCCGCTCAAACCGCAGCAGTGGGCGATTTTGATGTACAAGCACATCGATCATCATCTGAGACAGTTCGGCGTTTGAAGCACAACCGGGCGAGTCATGTCCTCTTGGCATCGACCCACAAGTCTGAACCAATCACCGCCGCAAGCCAGACCGCCCCGACAAAGTACCCTCCCGCCACATCACTCGGATAATGCGCCCCAAGGTACACCCGGCTCACCCCGATCCCAGCCACCATCAGGAACGCCCCCACCATCAACGCCGCCCTGGCCCGCTTGCTCTGCAGCTTGTCCTCGGTTTTGTAGACGATGATTCCGTACATCACCATGGCCATCACCGAGTGACCGCTCGGAAATGAAAAACTGTGCTCATGCACAAAGGCCCACGGCACATCAGGCCGCGATCGCCTGAAATGCAGCTTCATCACCGTGTCGAGAGCCACTCCACCCAGCGCCGCCGCAGCCACCAGTAGTGCATCGTCCCGGCGCCGCCGCCAACCCATCCATGCCACAGCCAGCGTCACGGTTGGGGTCACGACCAGGGGCGATCCAATCCAGCTTAGCCCCTCCATGAGCTTCGTCAGCACCGGTTCCGCAAATCCATGCACCCAGGTCTGGATGGCGATGTCCCGCTGCTCAAACGATGCCTTCAGAATCTCGTCATGGAGCGTTACCAGGCCCGCAGTTGTCACCAGCGAGGCCACGAATCCTACCAGCAGCAACATCCCCAATAACTTCCGTTTCCGTAACGAACGCATGAGCCGCAACGTATCACGGAACAGGCCGCGGGCCGGAAACGGACGTGAGGCGTCGAATGCCCTTCGTCACGGAAAGGGGCGCATCCGGTAAACTCAAACTTGTCCATGTCCACGACGCGAACTTTCCCTCACGCCATGTTGCGCGAGATCTACGAGCAGCCCGAAGCACTGGCTGCCACGATGGCCCGCTACGCTCCTGGTGGAGTGCTCGACGCCAACGCCTTTGCCGCTGTCGCTGAGGCCCTCCGCGGCCGACAGCGCGTGGTGATCGCCGCAAGCGGATCCAGCCGGCACGCCGGTCTCGCTGGCGAAATCATGCTGGAGGACTACGCCGGCCTCGCTGTCGATGTCGAATATTCCAGCGAGTACATGTACCGCTCCACCCACACGCTGCACGATCCCGGCGTCGTGGTCATTTCGCAGTCCGGCGAAACGGCGGATACCCTGGCCGCGCTGCGCGAAGCGAAGGCACGTGGACTTGCCACCGTCGCCATTACCAACAACCCTGAATCCTCGATGGCGCGCGAAGCGGATGCCTCGCTGCCCACTGTGGCCGGCAGGGAAGTGGCCATTCCGGCAACCAAGAGTTTCACCACCCAGCTCAGCGTTCTCTATATGCTGTCGCTGTTCCTGTCGCGACTCGGCGGCCGCATGACCACGCATGCCGTTGCGGCTCACTGCGAACAGATGGGACGCCTGCCTCAGTTGCTGGAGAACAACCTCGAAGCCTGGGAGCATCAGGTCGAAACTATTGCCGGCGGCCTGCGCGATGCCCGTACGTTCCTTTATCTGGGCCGCGCCATCCATTTCTCCATCGCCCGCGAAGGCGCGCTCAAGCTGAAGGAATCCGCGTACGTCCAGGCGGAAGGTTTGCCCGCCGGAGAACTCAAGCACGGACCTAATGCGCTGGTCAGCCCGGAGGCGCCGCTCGTCATCCTGGCTACCCGCGATCTCACTGACCCGGATTCCATGCTGCGCTACGAGAAGACCCTGCAACTGATGCGCGATATGTGGAAACAGGGCGCTCGCATCGTTTGCATTTGCTCGGAAGGCGACGAGGAAGTTTCGAACCTCAGCACCTTTACGCTGGCCGTTCCCCGGGTCGACGAGTTTCTCCTGCCCATGCTTGAAGTGGTGCCGCTGCAGATGCTCGCTTACTTCATGGCCGTGCAGCGAGGCGTCAATGTCGACGCGCCGCGCAATCTGGTCAAAGCCGTGGTGCAGGAATAGACCATCGCGCTGCGGAATGCGGGCCAGCTACGCCATATTTTTCGACGACACAGATGAGCATAATGAGCTAAGTCCGCCGCTGTCGGCGTCCGAACTGCTACGAAAGTGTTAACCTGCCGGTACCAGAGTTCCTTGATTTCGATGGTTTTCCGCGGTACTCTCATGCGGAACTTGGTTACTGTTCGGTTCTCCCCAAGCTACCCCATGTTCTGGGAGGGATCGCTCGTTCTCCATGCAGAACATCCTTCTGGACATCCTCATCCTCGGCCTGCTCGTGCTTCTCTTCGGGTCGTTCTACCGGAAGCGCGCTACAGTTCGCCTCCGTTTCTGGCTGCTGGGATGGTATTTCGTTCTCCTGCATTTCGGACTTTTGCTGCTGAATCCCGCCATCACCTGGGAATCGAATTTGGTAACCGCGGCCGCGGAATCCGCGCTGGTGTTGTGCGCCGTAGCCTTCGCTCTCTCATCCAGCCTGGTATGGGAAGCCGGCTGGAAATCGATGGTCCCGGCCGCGCTCCTGGCGGTTCCTCCGATTACCTATGTGATGGTGAGCTCGATGACCGCCGTGTCGGTGCCCGTTCTGTTGGCGTTGGGCATCGCGGTCCATGCCGGCTTTGCGGCCGTGTTTCTTCGCCTGGGTCGCGGACCCCTGGCTGCCTGTTCGGGCGCCCGAGCGAACATCGCCCGGCGCTGGAACCTTGTCATTCTCGCTGCGGGCGCGATCTGGATGATCGCCGAGATTCTGCGCCACCATCCTGACGACAGCGTCTACTTCATCCCGACCGAGATGTACCTCATCAATGGAGTGCTGTATTGGGAGGACTTCCGCCGCACATCATCCGGCGTCATGGTCAGTGTCATCGGACTGGTTGCCTGGGGCGTGGTCTTTCCGTGTGCGCTGTTGATCCTGCACTTCCTGCCGGCCTTGAATGTTCCCGGCGAATTATGGAACGTCCCTAAGTATTTCGTCGCCTTCGGCATGATTCTCACCCTGCTGGAAGCGGAGAAGAGCGAGTCCGACGCGCGCAGCGAAGAATATCGGGTCCTTTTCGACAGTAATCCGCACCCAATGTGGATCTTCGATATCGAGACTCTGCGATTTCTCAAGGTCAACGACGCGGCGATTTCGCGCTATGGATACACGGATGAGGAATTTCGCGGGATGAGCCTCCGCGACATTCGCCCTCCTGAAGAGATCGAGGCGCTCGAACAGGCGATTGTCAATTCCCGCGCCAACGAAGCGGTGATGATTTCGGGACCGTGGACGCATATCCTTCACGACGGCCGGCGGATTCAGGTCGAGGTCGCCTCCCATGGCATCCTCTTCGAAGGTAAGCTTGCCAGGTTTTCGCTGGTGCAGGACGTTACGGAGCGCCAACAACTGCATCACCAGTTGTTGCATCAGGCCCATCACGACATGCTGACGGGCCTGCCGAATCGGATGCTTCTGCTGGATCGCATGGAACAAGCTCTCGCGTCCGCAGCCCGTCGCGGCCGGAAGGTCGCACTCATCTGCATCGATCTCGACCGCTTTAAACAGATCAATGACACGTATGGGCACAACATCGGCGACATCTGCCTGAAGCAGGTCGCAGACCGCCTTAGAAGCCGGCTGCGATCCGCGGACACCATCGCGCGCTCCGGCGGCGAAGAGTTCACCATCGTTGCGGGCGATCTGGCATCGGTCGCCGATGCCGAAAGAATTACCGAGGATCTGCTGCTGGCTCTGCGCAAGCCCCTCATCGCTGACCAGTATCCGATCGACCTGACCGCCAGTTTCGGTATCGCCATTTATCCGGACCATGGCGCTGACGCCGCCACTTTGTGGAGGAATTCCGATGCCGCCATGTATCGCGTCAAGCGCTCCGGCGGTAATCAATATGTGCTGGTTTCCCACGAGATCAGCACCTCGACCACCGAAGCGAACGAACTGGAAATCTTTATGCGCCGCGCTCTCAAAGAGGGCGGCTTCGAAATGTATTACCAGCCAGAGTACGGGGCCGATGGCACCTTCCGGGGCCTCGAAGCTCTCCTTCGGCTGCACCATCCCAAATATGGCCTCGTGAGCCCAGACCGATTCATCCCTATTGCCGAAGAGAGCGGCCTGATCGTGCCGGTCGGGAACTGGGTCCTGCGCGAGGTCTGCCGCCAGGGTCAGGAGTGGCGGCAGCGCGGCCTCGCCGTCGACCGGATCGCGATCAACGTCTCTCCGTTGCAGTTCATGCGTATGGATTTTTCCCGCCAGGTGCGAGAGGTGATTGCGGAACTCGATGTCAACCCCGCGTGCCTAGAAATCGAGATGACCGAAACAACGGTCATGCGCAATCTGGAAGAGGTCGCCCGCCAGATGCGCGATCTGTCCGAGATCGGCGTCCAGTTTTCTGTCGACGATTTTGGAACTGGCTACTCCTCCCTGCGGCACCTGCATCAGCTGCCCATCCAGACTCTCAAGATCGACCGGTCCTTTGTCGAGCGGGTGTGCGAACCGAATGGCACCAGCGCCCTGGTGCAGGCCATACTCTCGCTGGCGCACGACCTCGGTTTGCAGGTGGTTGCCGAGGGCGTTGAAAATCGAGAACAGATGGAAGCGCTGATTCGCATGGGCTGCGACGTCATGCAGGGGTATCTGTTTGCTCGCCCGCAGCCAGCGGAAGGCATCCCGGCCCTGATCCGCTCCAGCAGGACTTCGGAATTGTGGGCCCTTGCGGCTTCCGCCGTACCGGTTTCACCCACTCCCGCCTAGTTTTTTGAGCTTCCACCCGCCCGTTCCCGGGCGATATCGCGATCAGCCATATCCCGGCATCGCTCTGACGAATCCCTCATGTTTCGGATTCACTCACCCGAAACGGAGAACGTATTGACCGCGACTGAAACAGGACGGTACACTTAAGTCACTTTTGCAGCAGCGTGGAATGAAGAAGCGCGCGAGGTCGGTCGCGCATCTGCTGACTCTATATCTGCGGTTCGATGTTCATGTAAGCCCTTCTGGTAGCGCTTCTGGTCTCGTACGCCCGCCCGCGCTGGTCATTGCGTGGCAGCAAAGCACGGTCAAGGTCCTCAATTTGGAACCCTGCCAGGAATCCTGAAGTCTGAGAGGTTCAGTGCAACAAGCGATTCGCAGCAAAATTGTCTCTGCAGGGCCTGAGGCGAAAGATCTTTCACTCTCCGACCTGTGGGTAGTTGTCCGTAAACGGCGGGTTCTGCTGCTGTGTATTGCGGTTGGACTGGCATTGGTCGCGGCCACCGCCGGAATGATTCGCGGAAAACGATACACTGCGACGGGCCAAATTCAGGTCCAGCCTGGTTCGGCTGCCGACTTGAAGTCCTCGATCTCCTCCATGCTCACCTCGGGTGTTAGTTCCCTGGACGACATCATGGAAAGCGACACGGCCATACTCCAGAGTCCGACGCTGATCCTGAAAGTTGCTACGAAGCTCCAACTGCAGAACAGTGCAGATTTTCTGGGCGGCAAAGAGTACGTCAGGACGGCCTTGATTGGCGGTCAAAAAGTCCGGCTGCTCCATGGCGACATCAACAATCCATGGGTGCAGATCGCCGTCGTCAAGATCTTCATGAAACACCTTACGGTGGAGCGCGTTCCGCGCACCAACCTGATTGCGATCGAGTATCAGAGCAAATCTCCCGAACTGTCCGAAGAGATTGTCAATACGCTCGAGACAGAATACATGTTCCAAAACTATTCCTCGCATTACAACACAACCAAGGGGGTGAGTAACTTCCTCGAAGGACAGATCGACGATCTGCGGAAAATCGTGCAAACCTCGCAGGATAAGATGATCGCCCTCCAGGAAAAGCTGGGCATCTACGCTCTCGACCCCTCGCACAGTCTCCCTATAGCAGAAATCGCGAACCTCGAAAAAGGCGTGGCCGATGCGACGGAACAGCGTGTCCTGAGCGAAGCGCGGTATCGCATTTTGCAGTCGCTGCCTCCGGATCAGGTACAGGCCAGTCCTACCCCTCTGGGTTCCGACGGTGCGCAATCTTTATTGGCTACGCTGCGCGGCGAGCGCGCCGTGGCGGCTGCATCTCTGGCGCACCTGCAACCCGTATACGGCCCCAATTACCCCCAGGTGAAGCAGTTGAATGCTCAAATCGCATCTCTGGATGACGAGATTCAGGGGGAAACGGCGCGCGTCGTCAATCAGGCCAAGGATGCCTACGGTGTGGCGCAGAGCGCCGAGAACCAGGCAAAAGGCATGCTCGGCGATAAAGAGCAAACGTTGTATGCGCAGCGGGACGACATCCTGCAATACATGCTGTTGAGCGAAGAATACGAATCCAATCGCACGATGTATGAGAGCATTCTTTCGCGGCTCCATGAGGCATCGGTTGACGCGGGTTTGGATTCTGCTGATCTCAGCGTTGTAGATACCGCGACTCTGCCGGTCGAGCCCTCCAGTCTGCATCCTGCACTGCTGGCATTGATTGGATTCGTTTTTGGAGCGTTTGGGGGAATGACGCTGGCCCTGTTCCTCGAGAAGATGGACACGCGGCTGCGGGATGCGCATGAGATTCAGGAAATGCTCGGCCTGCCGTCTCTGGCGATTATTCCGCAGAGCCACTGGAAGGGTAAGGAGTCCGACGTTGAATGGGTAGCAGGCCCGGAATTGCTGCGCGACCCGCGCTCGCCCTTCTCTGAATCATTCCGCGCATTGCGGACCTCCATGAGATTGTCCAGCACGTCGAGGCAATCCAAAGTGATTGCAGTCACCAGTTGCCAGCCTGCCGAGGGTAAGTCGACGGTTTCGGTCAACATGGCCGCAGCCTTCGCTCAGGGCGGGAAGAAAGTGGTCCTTGTCGATACTGACATGCGGCGCCCCTCGGTCTACAAGCGCCTGCGCATGGAAGGTGGCAAGGGATTATCCGAAGTCCTGACTGGCTACTACACGCTCGATGAGGTCACGCAGACCCACGAGACTCTGACCACCCTGGACGTCATTCCGTCGGGAACTGTTCCCCCACTGCCCGCCGATCTGCTGGCCTCCGATCAAATGTCAGAAGTAGTCCGTCAACTGCGCGAACGCTACGACTATGTCATTTTCGATACGCCGCCCGTGCTTTCCGTCACGGATCCGGCCATCGTTGCGGCCCAGGCCGATGGCATGGTGCTGGTGATTCGACAGGGCTATTGCACGCGCCGCATGCTGGCTCGCGCAGCTGAAGTCCTGCATGACCTCGATGTCAAGGTTTACGGGTTCGTATTTAACGGCGTGGATGCTTCGCTGCCCGAGTATTACGGATATCTGGGCTATTACACCTATGAATACGGGAAGTAATGCGTCCCGGCGGGTGAGGACAAAGGCTGTGAGGAGTGCTATGCAGATTCGATCGAGCTTGAGATTGCGCGCGGTAGCGGTGATTGGCAGTCTGGCGCTGAGCGCCGGCGCGGCGCTGGGGCAATTCGCTGGTCCTGCTGTTTCTACACAGTCGCCGGCTGGCAGCGCAACGCCTTCGGCCATGAGCGCGAAGTACGGCAATGTGATCATCATGCCCGGAGACATCGTTGCCATCGCAACCTATGGTGCTCCGGAACTGAGCACCTTGGCGGTTACCAGCGTAAACACGCCGGGATCGGTCAGCAACACTGCGGTGCAGGGTACTACGGTTGGCGCGCAGGGCGAGATCGTTCTCCCATTTCTTGGTGTGGTGAAGATCGCCGGTATGACGCCTCCGGAAGCCTCGGCTTACCTGGACAAGGCTCTCAAGGACGGAGGGTTTCTGGTCGATCCACAGGTTACGGTTGAGCTCGTGGATTCTCCCACGCGCGTCGTTTCGGTGGTCGGCGAAGTAACGCGTCCGCAGCCAGTGCCGGCCTTCGGCCAACTGCGTTTGCTCGATGTGATTGCGGCTTGCGGAGGATTTACGCCGCTGGCTAGTCATACACTCACGGTGCGGCGTCGCGGCGATCCTCAGCCCATCACCGTTATCATGGGAACCGATCCTCAAAGCAACGACGAGGCGAACATTCCGCTGATGGCTGGTGATACGGTCATCGTTCCCAAAGTCGGCAATGTTTTTGTCGTGGGTCAGGTGAGAAACCCCGAAGCGATTCCGCTCTCCAGCAACTTGCCCATCACCGTAATGCGGGCCATCTCCATCAGTGGCGGTGTCAACTATGGGGCTGCACTCTCGAAGGTGACCATTATTCGAACCACCCCCGACAATCACCACGTAGAGATCACCATGGATTTGGCCAAAATTATGAAGGGCAAAGAGAAAGACATGGCCCTCCTATCCGACGACGTGCTGCTGGTGCCAACGCAGGGATTCAAGGCGAGTTTAGCGGCCGGCGGCGCAAGCGTTGCTGCCTCCTCGATCTACGGCATCGGGTTTGTTGCGAAATGAGCAAGAATGGCCGGGCGGAACCCAAAAACCGCCGGGAGATGAATTCCTGAATGAACCGCGCCTTTAAGATTCCGCCCTTGCTCCTCTGCGGCGCCGTCATGTTTCTTGGCGTGGGAGAGATCGCGGCTGGGACGGACATCCTTTTTGTCGCCCTGATGATGCTGACGACGTTCTGCATTGGAATGGCTTACAACCAGCTCGGAGGCGTGAGTACGTTCAGCGGAATCCTCTTTACAGTCTTCGCGCTGCGCACTATTGTCATCTCGCAGGTCGCCAAGGTTCTGCTGTTCGAACCCGCCCACAAGCATTTGCAGAACCCGATTCTCACCATTTCCGTTTACGCCCTGTTCTACGTCTGCGCTTTCATCGGGATTTTTCTTTTCGCTGGCTTCAGGGTGAAGCTTCCCAAGCCCGCTGAACCCGAAACCCAGAAGCATTACGGGCTTCTGTACGCTTTTGCGCTTTGCGGAGGCGTATTCGGTACGGTTCTATACGAGTTAAACGGCGGCGGATATGGGGAGCAGGGGAAGACAATCTACAACGCCTGGCACAGTGCAGGAATTGCCCTGAGCCCGCTGCTGCTCTTCTCTGTAGTCCTGGCGATCGATATGCGGCTGCGGCGATCCAACGGACGCCACAGCGTCGATCTTCTGGTCATCGTACCCTGGGTGATCGAGACTTTCGTCGGTTTCGGTGACACGGTGCGCGTGACAATGCTGTCCGCCACTGTCGTCTATTTCGCTACCTGCGTATTCCGAGGATATCGTTTTCGCAAACGACATTACGCTGCAGGCGCCATCGGGGCACTGGGCTTTATTTTCTTACTGTCCCCGATAGCGGTGTACGCTCGAAACTTCACGGAAGGGCTGACATGGAGCGGCCGTATCTATCAGTCGACGAGTGTCATCAGTGAAGTGATTCATAATCCGGATATGCTCTTAAACATCGAGGGGAAATTGACCGAGAAGGGGAACCCCAACTTCTCAAATTACTTTACCGGCTCCGGCGTCTCGATCCTCAATCGCTTCTCTCTGATCGGCCCGGACAGCACGGTGGTTTACGCTTGCGCCGGCGGTTTGCATTACGGCCTCGCAGCCGTAATTATCGATTTCAAAATAGCCATTCCCAGCTTCCTCTACAAAGACAAGCCGCGTGAGGAGAGTGGCCAGGATTACATCGGAAGGATTTCGGGAATGTCGGGTGACTCGCCTGGCGTGACGTATCCCGCCATTTCTCTCGTTTCCGACAGCTATGGGGCTTTTGGCTGGCTGGGTGTGATTGTCGTTCCGCTCGTTCTGGTGCCTGCATTGTTTGTGCAGATCGAGAGCATGTACGATATATCGCGTCCGTGGGGTATTGTAGCGTTCGGCCTGTACTTCCTTCCTTTCGGCGAGATGATGCTGGGACGCTTTTTCAGCCTGATGGTACGGACTCCTCTTTACCTTCTGGCCTTCTCCTATGTGTTAAGCTTCCTGATCAGAACGGTCCCCACTCGTGGTGAGCGGATACTCAGGGTGATGACGAAGCCCGGCACTGCAGCTGTAGTTGGAACGAATTAGAGGTCTCGCGGATTCCGCAATCCAGAACCAACTCCCGGCAATTGCGCAATCAACGGATTCAATTAAATCGCCGGCATGTTGCGACCGGCGCACATGTGCCGCCTCGGTCCCTCATTGCCCTCGACCAAATTTACAGCTAAGTCACAACAGAGTTTTTGGGCATTGAGTTACGGGATGCTAATCGGGCATACCAGCGTTTGATCCCTTCCCGCAATGGGGACTCAACATAAAGGAAGGAGAGAATACTCGCGGCGATCAGGGTTACGAGATATGCCGCGAACAAAGTGGGACCGTGGAAGCGCGTGACCATCGGGCGGAAATAATCCACGATGGGCGCCTGCAGGATGTAGACGGAGTAACTCGCTTCACCCAGAAGAACCAGAAATGGGTGGGATAACACACGCCTGAGCAGGGTAGGAGCAGCAGCCAATCCGAATATGATTGCGGCGAATGCGAGGTCTGTTATCCCGTTGTAGCGGATCACAAACGGGATCCTTCGACCATTGAAGATTACGACAGCGCTGGCAACCAGGCCTGAATACGTGGCGATCTGACCAATTCGCGCCACCCGTGCCGGTGCCCAGGCAGAAGCGATTCTCCTATGAAGTATGGAAAGAAATACCCCCATCATGAATTCAGGGATCCTGAAGATGGGCGCGAAGACGACGAATAGAAAGGACTCCGGACGCGGCTGGTCACTCCAGCCAACGCCGTGCAACAGCAATCCTGCAGCCGGGGCGAGCATCAGGAGATAGCTCAGGCCGATCAGGATGGCGAGCCGGATTGGATTACGCAGACGAAGGCTCCAAATTCCGAGGACCGGGAAGAGGAGATAAAAGAATGCTTCGGCGCTGATCGACCAGGATGGCGGGTTCCATCGCCAGTCCAGTACGGGCCACCATGCCTGCAGCAACAGGATATGCACACCCAAAGTTCCCAGCGCGATCAGCGTGTACTTTATCGGACTTCGGTAATGTAGCAAGAGCCATCCGATCAGCGGGAACTGTACGACGAGCGACAGCGCGTAGGAGGGGTAGACCCTCGCAAACCGGGCAACGTAGAACTTTTTCCAGTCGGTCTTCGGTGTGTCGGTCCGCAAATACACATATGCCAGAATGTAACCTGAAAGGACATAGAAGAAGCTGACACCCATGAAGCCGCTTTCGAAAATCCGACGCGTCGGTATTCCGGGCATCAGGTCTTCCCAGTAGTGATACAAGACCACAGCAATTGCCGCGAAAAAGCGGACGCCGGTGAGGGCGGAGATTCGCGAAGGTGCGGGGCTTGAGTTCAGTGGCGGCTCGTGGTCAAAACGGGGTCGTGAGATAGAGAGATTACCATAACGACACCCTATTGGCGCTTCCCTCCGCGCCGCCGCAAACTTCTCTTCCGCGCCTGAGCGGCTGGCTGAACGATCCCATTCTTCCTCAAAAACTCTGCCCGTCCCCGGCTTCTGCTGCTGCGTAATGCGCCTCGAAATCTCGCCGTCGCAAATGCCCCCGCATCCGTGAAGCGACAAGATCAGCGGTCGGCTGCAGCGCGCCGCTGAAAACACCCTAGAAGGTAGCAGCGTAAATCCTTGAAATATTAAGGCGCGGTGGCTGTCGACCCGACCACTCCTAGATCTTCGAGCGGCGCGCGTCCCAGGATCGATGTGCGGCCGGGGAGGGTCAGCGCCGGCTTGCCTCCGCGCGTGAGCGTGACGACCGGCAGCCCAGGATTTAGCCCCCGGATCGACTGAACCGTTCGCCAGGAACTGCTGCGCGGGTAAGAATTCGACAGGGGCATCGCCTGTCTGTTGGCACGCGTGACCGTCACCTTCATAGCCCGGTCCATCGATGCCCCGGCGATCAGAAGCCAGTCATGAAGTCCGGCCTGCGCCTGGATCGAATAATGTGCGCCGCCAGTCTCGAACTCCAGGGTTCCCGGCTCTTTGAGCAGCGACACCACCTCCACGTAATCGGTCACCGGAGTTTCATTGCGGACTCCCGGATCGTTCGCTCGACGGCCGCCCACCTCCGCATCCACCAGTTGATGGTGATAGAAGAGCCACAACTGGTCTTTGGTGGGAGTCTCGGGCGACCCATTGTGGTACCAGTTCGAGAAATAGTGATTTAGTTCGATAAAACTGGTTCCCTGATGATTGGTGTCGGTCAGAGTGGTTTCAGTAAAGTCATTCCACGTCTGCAAATCCACCATCGCGGCGCGCTGCGAAATCGCGTACAGCCATTGATCGATAAATCGCGCGGCGCCGAGCGATTCGCTAATCCACACAGGTCCGGGCGGCCGCGGATAGAGAACCACGTTGTAAAAGGGCAGGTTGACCGGCCAGTCCAACAACTCGTGCGTGGATTTGGCCACTCTGGGAAGCGCAGAATTCAGCGGATCCGCATAACCGTCGGTAGCCGCCCACGCGGATACTGCGGACATAGGACAGCCTTCGATGTGCGGCAGATACGAATCATCCGGTGATGCCAGAAACTGACTCTTCGCATAATGGTTGATGGGGATATACCCAATGAGGAAAAAATTCTGAGCGCCGCCAAAGACGTCAAAGAAGGGCTTAAGGGAGCGGCAGTTGTCGAGATCGAGGCGCGCGAGCAGCAGTGCGGGCTTGCCATCTATGCGTAAGACACCATCGGGATACTCGTCCATGACCTTCTTCAGTTCGGTGCCGAAGGTTGCGAACTGTTGCTGCATCTCTTCGGAGGACAGGTTGGGGTGAGGATTTTGAAATACTTCGGGCAAGATTTTGACGGCATTCTTTGCCGCCAATCGGAACATGGCAACTTCGCCGGGGCCGTACTTGCTGGTGAGCTTCCCTGGACCGGTCAGCAGACCAAAGGCATCGAGCCCCGCACTTCGGCCGAGATCGAAGTCTTTCTGGAGTGCGGCATCTCCGTTTTGGCACGAGGAGGCTAGGTTCTCCGGCCAGAAGTTGGAGTACATCGTATCCTTCTGCGGCCAGCGCTCCAGATCGTCATCCCCTTTCGACGATGGGATGAGGTAGGTATACTCCGGCACGATATACCCAAGAACAAAGCAGTGCATGTAGTGGGCATACACCACACGTGGAATGGGTGCAGGGCCAGGAGAATTGTCTTTGGGAGCGGACGAGGAAGACCCATAGGTCCAGCTGACGCCTGCCAGGAGCATCAGTGCCAGCCCAATGCACAACGAATATTGTGTTTGCCCGATTCTCAGCTTCATGCGGTCAATTATCATGGGCGGTTGCCTCGATGGCTCGTATGAATCCGCGCATTCGCGGCGTGGGTTATCGTCAGTTTACTACCTGGCTACGGGCGGGAATTGCCAGGGCGCAGCCAACCGCGGCGCACAACCAGCCGTGTGGCTGGACTGCAAATTGCTGAAAACAAGAGAATGCTCAGATGAACCTGATTCAGGCGTCGGCAGCGCGCCCCGGCAGTAGCATGGAAAGAGAACGGAGTCCGCGGATGCCGCCAATCAGGCTGCGATCACCCAATAGGCCGCAGCCTAAATCCCTGATATATTAGGAAGCTGGAGCGAGTGCGGGCCTGTTTGGGCCGGCGATGCTCTCCCAGATCGAAATTGAAATATCCAGAGACGGAAAGGAAAGTCGCATTGTGTTAATGATCCGCCTGGCGCGTGTTGGCGCGCCCAAACAACCGTATTATCGCGTGGTCGTGATTGAAAAAGACCGTGCCCGGAACGGACGCTCGGTGGAGGTGGTGGGTACCTACAATCCCCGCACCAGCCCCGCTTCCGTCAACCTGAAGCGTGAACGCATTGACTACTGGACGGGAAAGGGAGCTCAGCTGTCCGACCGCGTCGCGAAGCTGCTGGCGGCCTATCCTGCCGCTGGTCAGCCCCCGGCCCCCACTGGCGGTCCGGCCGGAGAGAAGGGCGCTGCAGAAGCGGCCTGATCACCAATTTCACCTAAAAATGCGGAGGGGTCGCCCGTTCCCCTGCTCCAGATACCTCCCAAAAGGTTACTTTTTGCCCTCTCCGGTGTGCGAAAGTCTGCGGATTCTTCTTTTGTCCGTCGCGGCCTTACGGTAGTATCCGCGGTAGCCCCGGAAGATGAACGATATGTCTCTTCCCTTTGGGGGGCCCAGGATGAAACAGACGACAGACAGACCCGATGACATGCAGGAGTTAGTGACTCAGATTGCACGCGCGCTGGTTGATGCTCCCGAGGCAGTCGTTGTCGAAGCGGTGGAACGAGACGAGAGCACAGTGCTCCGGCTCCGGGTTGCGCCCACAGATGTGGGAAAAGTGATCGGGAAGCAGGGACGCACGGCGCGCTCGGTGAGAACGATTCTCGGCGCTGTCAGCATGAAGCACCATCACCGCTACACGCTGGACATACTCGAAGAGGATCACCAGGGAGCCGTACTCAGCGAGGATTAGCGAGAGCAGCAGGAATGGATTCCCCCCGTCCAGACATCTCTCGCGATTCCAGCGCCCATGCTGCTGAGGGAGAACCCTCGGTCGCAGCAGCCTCCTCGCTGGCCTGGGTACTGGTTGCGCGGCTGTCCCGGCCCCATGGGCGGCGCGGCGAGATGATCGCCGACCTCCTTACCGATTTTCCCGAGCGATTTCATGAGCGCAACCGGCTGTTTCTCATTCCTCCGGAACGCATCGGCACGCCCGTTCGCGAAATAAACCTCGAGAATTTCTGGTTTCTGCGCAGCCGCATCGTCCTCAAGTTCCAGGGGATCGATTCCATCAACGACGCCGAGTGCCTGCGCAATTTCGATGTCGCCATTCCGGCTGCCCAGCGTGCGCCGCTCGAAGATGGCTCGGTTTACACCAGCGATCTGGTGGGCTGCAAGGTCTACGATCTCAACCGCTCCGGCGCCGAAGTTGGCGAGATTGTGGACGTCGACCGCGGCACATCGAGCACCGACCTGCTGGTGGTGCGAATTCCCGGAGCTCGCGGCGCACAGGCGGATGCTCTGATTCCCTTCGCCCAGGATTATCTGGTGCGCGTGGCGCTTGAGGAACGGCGGATTGAGATGCGCTTGCCGGATGGCCTTCTCGCCATCAACGCTCCGCTGACCGAAGAAGAGAAGCGCGAAAGCCGCGGCGAATCATCCAGCAAAGACACCAAGGGCCGCTGACGCACGAAGCGCCAGCGGCCCTTGGTATTTCGATTAGCGGCGCGACTTCTTCTTCGCGGCCTTCTTCGACGACTTCTTTGCAGCTTTCCTGGCAGGCGCTTTTTTCGCCGCCTTTTTCGCCGCTTTCTTCACTGTCTTCTTTGCGGCTTTTTTGGCGGGCGCTTTTTTCGCAGCCTTCTTCGTCGCTTTCTTCGCGGCTTTCTTCGCGGCTTTCTTTGCGGCCTTTTTCGCAGGCGCTTTCTTTGCGGCCTTCTTCACCGCTTTTTTCGCAGATTTCTTCGAGGGCGCCTTCTTCGCTGCTTTTTTCGCTGCCGGCTTTTTAGCAGCTGGCTTCGGGACCGGCGGAGGAGGAGCAGCTTTCTTCGCCGCCTTCGGCGGAGCTGGCGGCTTGGGTTTGGGCGCCTCGATTACGGGCGCGGACTCTGGTTCATCGGCGATGTCGTCATCGTCAGAGGAGACAGCCGTGGAGACTTCTTCTTCCTCTTCGTCTTCACCGAATCCGTCTTCGAGCTCTTCAAGATCGTCATCGGCTTCGGCTTCAAATTCACCATCAGCACTTGCGTAAAGTTTCAAATCGTCCTGCATCGAATATGCCCTCCGGGCTCCGAGTCAGTTTGCACCGCTGTATGAGTATGCCAGAATTTCAGCAAAACTCTGCGGGGCGGATTATAGCAAGCGGACGCATTTGCTTGCCAACCGTCGCATGCCACAATGGAATGCGGCGCTGCACCACGATGCGATTCGACCTGATCACCATCTTCCCGGAATTTTTCGCGAGCCTCCTCGGCCATGGGGTGCTGCGGCGGGCGCTGGCCGGCGGCCTGGTCGTGGTCGAGGTCCACGACCTGCGCGGGTTTGCCCACGATCGGCACCGCACCGTCGACGACCGGCCGTTTGGCGGCGGCGAGGGCATGGTCCTGAAGCCGGAACCGCTGGCGGAAGCCGTGGAATCGCTGGGTATGGCCCCCAAATCCGAGCGCGACCCGCGCCGGGCACAGGTCATCCTGCTGTCAGCCCAGGGAGCCCGGTTTACCCAGGCCGTGGCGCGCGAGTTGGCAGCCCTCGAGCGCGTTGTCCTGCTCTGCGGCCGCTACGAAGGGGTCGACGAGCGCGTGAACGAGCTTCTGTGCGACCGCGAACTGTCGATTGGCGACTACGTCCTTTCCGGCGGCGAACTGGGCGCGGCGGTCATCGTGGACGCGACCGCGCGGCTGCTGCCGGGTGTGTTAGGCAACGAGGCGTCCAGCGAGTTTGAGAGTTTCGGCGTAGCCGATGCGGGACCGGCGACCTGCGACGCCCCGCCCCGCTCGACGTACGGAGCCGGCGGCCTGCTCGACTATCCGCACTACACGCGCCCCGCGGAGTTTCGCGGGATGGCCGTGCCTCAAGTCCTGTCTCAAGGCGACCACGCTGCCATCCGTCGCTGGCGTCGCGAGCAGGCGCTGGCCAAGACATGGCGAAACCGGCCTGATCTGCTCGAAGGCGCGGAGCTGAGCGTAGAGGATCGCGCGGTGTTGGCGAAGCTGAAAAGCAGGGCATAGAGATCTCCAGCCCAGGGTTTAGCCGAACAGACGCCCGCAGTGGTTCAAGGATGTTGCATCAAGCGGTTGATTTTGTGCAACTTGCTGTTGCGAACTTGCTCAGCTTTTCCCAATCCCCTGAGATTCAACCCTAAGCGTTCACCAGGAGAAGGTCACAGTCTGCGTCACGTATCCCGCGCCGGCGGGAAAGCGAAACGTGATGGGGCGGAGGCCGTTCTGCGCGGGACCATTCGGCTCAGATCCGATCGTTGCGTTTTGAGCGCGAACGTGGAGCCCTGGGGCATTCTCGCGAAGTTGCAGAGTCGCCTGCGATCCTCCCTGGCCCTCGAGAGCGAGCGTGAGCGTGCGCGGGCCGTAGTCCTCGTCGAGGATCTTCATCTGCCGGGTATCTGAGCCTGTCGGCGGAAGCGTGGGGTCGATCGCCACTTCCACGGCGGGCAGCGGGATACGCAGCGAGTCGCCCACCATGCGGGCTCCGGGGAGCCGCGACGTAAGACGCACGCCAGCTGCGCCAGTGGGAGTGACGATGAGCGAGGCGCCCTGCCGCACGAAGGCAAGGTCAAGCGTCGACCTGCCCAGCGGGATGCGGCGTACGACAGCTGTGTTCCATTGCGCGGGAAGCTGGGGCGAGACCGTCAGCGTGTGCACAGCAGCGTCCCATTCCAGGCCAAAGAGACCGCGCAGCACCGGCGAAATGACCATTGCCGACGACCAGAGCTGATGGGGCGTGCTGCGTCCGAGCACCTGGAAAAACTGGCCGGAAAGCAGTTCGGTCGCGAAGCCGAGATCCTGAAAATCGGTGAGGCCGGCGTTTTGCATCAGGTGTGTGTAGCCGGCGAGCGGGCGCCGGGCGCGATATTCGGCGACCGAAACCCAGCCGGTAAACAACGGCCACATGGAGCCCTGGTGATAGCTGATGGGATCGTAGAAACTGACGTGGTTGCTGAGAATGCGGGTGCCCCAGTCGGTCGAGAATTCATCGGAGGCCCAGCGTCGCATCATAGGGCCGGCCTTCTCGAGCGACGTGTCGCCATCCCACCAGGCTACGGAAGGAAAAATGGTCGGTGTGGCGTCTGCGGTGCCATCGGGGTTGCGGCTAAACGCGTAGAGATTATCGCCAGACAGGTAGTATTCGCGCTCGATCGCCTGGCGGATGCGGCCCGAGCGGTCGGTCGCGGCCTGGGCCATATCCTGGTGGCCCGTGCTCCGAGCCAGATCCGCGAACGCGAGGCTGGCCTGCTCATCGAGCGCTGCCAGATAGATTTCCTGAGCGGGCATTTTTGGCACCCACGACTCCACCCATCCGGTGCCCTGCGAGTTGTTGTAAATCCCGTCGGCGGAGACATGCGAGGTCTCAAAATTCCAGGCGCGCACCAGGCCATCCCACTGGGCGCGGATGAAACCGGCGTCGCCGCTGACGCGCAGATAGTCGTTTGCGGCCATTAGCAGAAGCGGCGTCGAGTCCGCCGCTGCGTATTCGTAGGGCAGGGAAGCCCAGTCGACCAGAGGCGAGGTTTGCGCGTACTCATGCATGATCTTGCCGTCGCTGCGCTGGTGACGCAGGAGGAACTCAAATTCCTCGCGGCTTGCCGAGAAGTCGCCGTAGCTGTCGACGGCATAGAGGCTCCACAGCGCGTCGCGGCCGAAGAACCAGCCGAAGCCGGGACGCGCCGCATCACCCGAGGGACCAAAGCCAGCCGTGAAAGCTTCGCCATGGCGCTCCGGCGTTTCAACGCGGAGCTGATCGATGGCGACGGTCGCCCATGAAAAAGCCGCATCCAGGCCTTTATCCGGAGTTTCGATGGAAGTGTGGCTGCCGAGAAAGCTCGTTTCGTACGCAGCCTGGTCTGTGTAGAGGCGCGGAAGGTCTGCGTCCAGCGAAGCCAGGGTGTGCGCCAGCGCGTCGCGGGAGGCGGATTGCTGCGTGTTTCCAACTGCAGTCAGAAAAGGAAATAGTTGTCCGGCATTGCGAGCCGGATCGTAGTGAAGGACGAACTGCAGCGGCCAGGAATGAGCGCGCTCCTGATAGGGCGCAAGAATTCCTGGCTCGGCGCCAGGCATGGCGAGTGCGGCGGCGTGATCGGGAAAGCTGTCATGAAGAATGTAGAAGCCGGAGCTGCTGCCCTGCGCGCTCGCGGTTGGAACCCACTCGGGCGACGGATCGGGATCGGATGCAGCAGGCCACATCCTTTGCATGATCGGCGTGAAGCTGAAGGTGAGCGTCATGGGCCGGATCGCCTCAATCTGATAGAAGACGACGGTGCCCGTTCCCTCAGGGGCGCGTCCGGGCGCGAACATGATCTGGCGGATGGTGAAGTTGGCGTGCGACCACGTCAGCACCGTCGCATTCGGCATCACGTCGATGGTGGAGGCGTACTGGTTGACGTCGATGGGCACGTCGTAGTTTTCCATCTGGGCAGTGATGTGCAGTTGGTTGAAGACCTTCCAGGGAAAAATCCAGGCCTCCATCGTTCCGTCCTGCTGGCCGATGAGTGCACCGTGCGGGCCGATTACCGAGAAGGGGTGCGCCGGATCGACTTCCCGCGAGATTTCGATCGGGTTCGTGGACTGAAACGGAAATTCCGGAACCGCCGGGAACGCGGGAATGGATGATTGAGCAGGTAGTTGCACGGCGCTGCTCAACAGGATTGCGAGAGCCCCCAGCAGCGGGGCACGGTTCAGCATGCGGATCTCCTTATTGCGCGAGAACCGGCAGCTTCCGGTGCCAGTGATCTCGAGTGGCGAGAGAATTGCAACCCCGTCGAGATAATCACGCAGTTAACCCATCTGATGACCGTCATATGACTTTCGAATCGCTGATGTCTGCGTCCTTACAGGATGTTCCTGCATCGAAGCTTTTAAATGCGTGAAATGTTCGCCCCACGACGGTGAACTCTCGGCTCTCATTGATGTAATCAACTAGACAATACACCACGATCCTATGATTTCGTGCCCGGCCACGGGTCCGCAGTCTCATTCATCTGGAGGGATTTCTAATGAAGTCGCACTCTTCTCAGCGTCCCAGCCCCCTCGCGGGAACTGGGGCAGCATCAGCTTTTCCTCGCTCTTTCATCCTGATCGTCGCCCTCTTTCTTTCCGGATTTACATGCTACAACGCACACGGGCAGGCAGTGTTCGGCTCGATTGTCGGCACGGTAGCGGATCCAACCGGAGCCGTGATTCCAAATGCCACCATCACGGTAACCGATGTGAATAAGGGAATTTCCCAGACCGCTACAACGAACGCCAGCGGCAATTTCACGGTGTCGAGGCTGATTCCCGACACGTATGTAGTGAAGGCGACGGCCAGCGGGTTTACGCCAGCGCAGTCTTCCAATGTGACGCTCGACGCGAGCCAGACGCAGGAAGTCGATTTGAAATTGCAGGCCGGCGCGGCCGCGCAGACGGTAACGGTCACCGCCGCTGCGCCGCCTCTCCAGACCAGCAGCGCTGAAGTCGCGCAGACGCTGGGCACGCAACAACTGCAGACGATCCCCAACATCAACCGGAACGCCAGCCAGCTCGAACTGCTGAGCCCCGGCATGCAGCGCTCGAGTTTCAGCATTGCCCCCACGCAGAATCCGGAGGGCACCCAGGCTGTCGAGGCCAACGGAAGCAATTACGGAACGCTGGGTTGGGAGCTGGATGGGACGGACAATCGTGAGCCGGTCCTGGGCATCATCGTGGTGAATCCGACCATCGATTCGCTCAGCCAGATGCGCGTGATGACCGAGGATTATCCCGCGGAGTTTGGCGGCGCGGTGGGCGGGTTCGTGATCGCAGACACGAAGTCGGGCGGCAACAACCTGCACGGCGATGCTTTTGATTTTCGGCGCAGCGGCGAATTTATGGCCCGCGATCCGTTCACGCAGTTTCCGGGCATCCCGTTTCCCGGCCAGCTCTACAACCAGTTCGGCGGATCGGTGAGCGGACCGGTGCGCAAGGACAAGGAATTCTTCTTTCTTGACTATCAGGGAACCAGGCAGCGGGTGGGGCAGACCCTGCAGCAAAACGTACCGACCGCGCTGGTGCGGAGCACCTGCCTGAGCGCGACAAGTACCTGCAACCTGAGCCAGTATGCGACCAGCATCTATGATCCCGGGACGGGAGTGACCTATCCCGCGAACGCGGTTCCAGGGACGGCGCTGACGCCCCAGGGCATCGCGCTCATCAGCGCCCTGCCTGCCCCCAACGCCGGGGCAGCAGGCGTCACGGCGAACAACTATGTCGCGACAGGGAATGGCAATAATGACGGTGATCAGGCGGACGTTCGGGTCGATGGACAGGTCTTGTCGTCGATGCACGCCTTTGGGCGATATGACTACGCCCTCTATCGGCTGGACGGAGCGGCGGTGTTTGGCGCGGCCGGTGGCACCGGCTTCGGCGTGGGCAACACAACCGGAACGGATGAGGTGCAGAACCAGAGCGCAGCGGTCGGATTCGACTGGGCGTTACGCCCGAATCTCCTGACGGATTTCCGGTTCGGCTTCCTCGATTATCACGTCGTGGAAAACATGCTGGGCTACGGAACGAATCCGGCGTCAGCCATCGGGCTCCCCAACCTGAACCAGGGAACCCTCGACACTTCAGGACTGCCGACGTTCAACGTGGAAGACGGGAGCATCAGCAGTTTCGGCACGCAGGGATGCAACTGCCCGCTGCTCGAGAGCGAGCAGGTGTATCAGCTGAATGACAACTGGACGGTGCTGCACGGCAATCACACGATCCGGTTTGGGGCCGATCTGCGCTACGCGCTGAACCTGCGCAATTCGAGCGACTACACACGCTCCGGCGAATTGGGCTTCGGCAACGGGAGCACCGCGGTCGCTGGCGCTGCAGGAACCGGTTCGGGGCTGGCTTCGGTTCTGCTGGGGTATGTGGACACCTTCCAGCGGTACGACGTGTACGACCAGAATGCGTCCAATCATCAGAAACGCGCCGCGTTTTACGGTGAAGACAGTTGGCGCCTGCGGCCGACATTTACCCTGAATTACGGCGTGCGCTGGGACATTGTCTATCCAGAGACTGTGAATGCCCCCGCCCAGGGCGGCTTCACCGATCTGGCGGCGGGCGTGATCCGTGTGGCCGGCGTTGGACCGTGGGGAACGAATGGCGGAGCGACGGTGGATCTCTCCAACTTTGGCGGACGGCTGGGCTTCGCATGGCAGGTGAGACCCAACACCGTGGTGCGTGCCGCGGGCGCGCAGATCTTCGACGACGAAGGGTTCTTTGGAACCATCTTCGGCAGCGCGATGACGCATAATCTGCCCGTGTATATCGACGAAGACGCGACTACGGGAAATGCCTCGGGCAAATACCAGTATTCTTACGCAACGCTGCCAGCACGGCCGCCATCGCCCTTCATTCCGTCGAACGGCGATATCCCGCTGCAGAATGGGTACAACTCACAATGGCGTCCGCAGAAACTGGAGTTGCCAAAGGTGGACCAGTGGAATGTGGCCTTGCAGCAGGCACTGAGCAACCAGATGACGTTCACGCTCGCGTACGTGGGCAACGTGGCGGTACACATTTATCCCGGTGAGACATACGGATTCAGCGCGAATGAGCCACGCCTGCCATCCACACCCGCGGATCTGACGGCGACAGATCCCACCGCGCCGGGAACCTGCGTTGCAGGCGCGCCCTGCAGCCGCAACGGGCGGCGCCCGTACTACGACCGGTTCACCAATTCGTATAACGGGATGACCGTCTACTGCTGCAATCAGGACGTCACGTCGCTGTTCCCATCGGGGCGCGCCTATTACAACGCGCTGCAGACTACCCTCGAGCAGCGGTTCGCGCACGGTTTCAATCTCCTTGCCAACTACACCTGGTCGCGGGCGCTGAACTATAACGCCGAGTACTTCGCACAGAACCCCAAAGTGGAATACGGTCCGGATGACACGAATCGAACCAATGTATTGACCTTAAGCGGCGCCTGGCAGCTTCCTGTAGGCCGCAATAAGATGTTCCTTGCGAATGACAACCGCATGGTCGACGAAGTAATCGGTGGGTGGCAACTGTCAGGCGACACGACCTGGGAAAGCGGCCTGCCGTTTACGCCGACCTACTTCGAGTGCGGCGACGATCAGGACATCGACACCAATTACGGAAGCCCGGGTACGTCGAGCGACTGCCGTCCGAACAAGGTATCGAACGACTTCCCTGAAAGCATTGGCGCTCTCAACCCGATCACCCACTCGCGTACCTATTTCGTTCCCGTAGCACCGCTGTCGAATTACGGCGCCGTGTCTGGGCCATTTGCACGTCCGGCATTCGGAACCATCGGCAACGTGGGGCGCAACTGGTTGCGCGGTCCGTCGGAATACTTTGCCGATGCGTCTCTGTTCAAGGATTTCCGGGTGACGGAGAAGGTCAAAGCCCAGGCGCAGTTCCAGGCGTTCAACGTGTTCAACCACGTTCCGCTGGGCGTTCCGAATTCCAGCAATGCACGCTGCATCGATTGCACGACGGGGGTTCCGGGTCAGATCACCGGGGCTGATCCTGCCGTGACAGGCACGGGGCTGCCCTATATGCGCACCCTGCAATTTGGGGCGCGTCTGGAGTTCTGACCCGCTGCTGACCTTTCTCTCCATCAGCAGGGCGGTCTTGCGCTGAACGGATCCGGTTTCCCGGTTCGAACCAGCAGTAAGGTCGCCCTGCGGTCTTTTTGTTGACGTCTGCTTCCGCAGGTGCAACCCCCTTTTGATGCCCGTAAGCCGCCTCCGCTCGGGTGCGGGACCTCGTCGTTGTGACATGATGGTGTCTTCGATGGTCCTGAGGGAAGCGAGTTGATAAGAATTCAGCATCCGCGCGTCTGTGTTTTCCGGGGTCTCGTTCTCCTGTCGAGCATTCTCGCGGTCGCCAACCCGGCCTCTGCCTTTCCGTTGATGCATCACCCCCACCCGTCTTCCGGGCCGCAGATCATCGCGTACGTCTTCCCGCGTGATCGCCTCATCGAGCCTGGGGAAATTACTGCGGACAAGCTCACCCGCATCAACTATGCTTTTGCTCTCATCCACGACGGCCGCATCGTGACGGAGAGCCCGGTGGATGCGCCGAATCTCACCGCCCTCGCGGCTCTCCATCAGGCGAATCCCTCTCTGCAGGTGCTGATCTCGGTCGGGGGATGGCTCGGCTCCGGCAATTTCTCCGACATGGTAGTGAGCCGGGAGAGCCGCGCGCAGTTCATCGACAGCGTGATCGCATTTCTGTCGCAGTACCGCCTGGATGGCCTGGATATCGACTGGGAGTATCCGGCCCAGGCCGGTGCAGGGAACAAGTTCCGCCCAGAGGACAAGCGCAATTACACTCTGCTGCTCGCGGAGTTGCGGCAGCGATTCAACCACGAGCAGCGCAAACTCGGACGGCCCCTTCTACTCTCCGTTGCCGCCGGGGCCTCGCAGTCCTTCCTCGACCACACGGAAATGAGCCGCGTGGCGCACGCGGTCGACACCGTCAATCTGATGTCTTACGACTATTACGAGCCAGGCAGCGAGAAGATCACGGGCAATCACGCCCCGCTTTACTCGGACCCTAACGATCCGGAACACTTGTCAGCGGACGCATCGATCCGCGAATTCGAGGATGCCGGAGTCCCGGCGCGCAAGATCGTTCTTGGTGTCCCTTTCTATGGCCACGTCTGGGGACAGGTTGCTTCCACTAACAACGGCCTCTTCCAGCCCGGTTCGCCAGTCCCGAATGCCTTTGCTCCCTATCGCAACATCGTGGCCAACATGCTCGGCCACGGATACACGCGCTACTGGGACACATTTGCCTCCGTGCCGTATCTCTACAGCGCGGAGAAGTCGCAGTTTGTCTCCTATGAGGATCCCGAATCGCTTGCCCTCAAGTGCGCGTACGTGCAGCGTCACCGTTTGGGCGGCATCATGTTTTGGGAGTACGGCGGCGACGCGTCGGGTGCTCTGCTGGATACGATCCATCACGCGTTTTACGGCAGCAAAGGGATGAACGAGGGTGGCCAATGAGTTCAAATGTTGCGGTTTCACCGGCGACCGGCGTCGCGGGGCAGACGACATCCAGCCGTGTCGTCTCCATCGACATATTTCGCGGCATCACCATGGCCGTGATGATCTTCGTCAACGATCTGGACAGCGTCCACGGTCTGACGAAGTGGACCTATCACATGCCGGCCCGCGTCGATGCCATGACCTATGTCGACATGGTGTTCCCTTCGTTTCTCTTCATCGTCGGCATGTCTCTGCCGCTGGCGGTGCGTGCACGCCTCCGGCGCAATCCCTCCGTGGGGAAACTGTGGCTGCATATTGCGCTGCGTTCTCTGGCGTTGCTGATTCTTGGACTGATCCTTGCCAACGCCGATCACGGTGATCCGCAGCGGATGCACCTCTCTCCCAATTTCTGGGCGTTGGTCGGGCTCGCTGGCGGCATCCTGTTGTGGAACGTCTACCCGGATCGCAGACGCAGGCTGGTTGCCGCTCTGCGCTGGACGGGCGCGGCTCTCATCGCCTTTGATTTCGCGATCTTTCGCCGCGCCACGCCGGGCGGCGAGGCGTGGTTAGAGTTCTCCTACCCCGAAATCCTCGGCCTCATCGGCGTTACCTACTTCGCCGTCTGCCTGCTTTACATTCCAACCCGCCGGTGGCGGCTCGCCCCGGTGGTATGGCTCGTGATCCTCGTCGCTTACAACGCGGCCTGCTGCGCTCACTGGGTATCTCTGCGGCACGTCACGCTCTATGTATGGCCGTTCGGAAACGGGGCGCTGGCGAGCCTGGTGATGGCCGGTATTGTCGCCTCGCTGATCTTTCTCGATGGGGAGCACACGACGTCCCCCGCGCGGAAAATGATGCTCGGTATCGTCATGGGCGTCGTTTCCTTTGCTGCCGGCTGGTTTCTCAAACCGCTGGGCATTTCCAAGATTCGCGCCACCCCCACCTGGGCTCTGTGGACCGTCGCCGCCTGCTGTGTGCTCTTCACCGCCCTCTACTGGCTTTGCGACGTGAAGAAGCAGACCCGCTGGGCATGGCTGGTCAAGACCGCTGGTTCTAACACGCTGCTCACCTACCTCATTCCCGATGTCTATTACTTCCTGGCCGGACTCACCGGAACGGCGTGGCTCCTGGAACACTGGAACCACGGCTGGCCCGGAATCGTCCGCGCTCTGGCGTTCACTGTCGCCATGTTGCTGCTTTCCCATGCCGCCACTCGAGCCCGGCTGCGGATGCAGCTTTGAAACGGCTTTACGTTCAGGAACCGGAGACGAAATTCTGATGATTCAGATGAAGGGCTCGTCTTTTTCTTCTGCACAAGCGATACGCTTCGTTGCCAAAGTCGCTGCCATGCTGGCCACCCTTCATGGGCTGGCGTTCGCACAGCAGACCTTTCCGGCGATGCCCATGCAGCCCGTGCAGAAGGATGGCGCCGCATACCGTCTCCTTCAGAAAAAGGTTCTGAGCTCGCGCCTGCTCGACGGCATGGAGGACATCTCGCACTGGTCGCTCGCCGGCGCGGGCTCGATGACGCTTTCGTCGGACCAGGTCAAAGGGGGGCGAACCTCGCTGAAAGTCGCATCGACGGACAACATCGGCCGTGTCAACGGCAGCGGAGACTGGCAGGATATTGTCGCTACGCGCAATTTCCCCTCCGAAGACTGGAGCCAGTACAACCGCATCTCCGTCTGGGTGTATCCGGACATTCACGGCGCGCCGGCCATTTCGCTGAATCTCACGCTGCACAACGAAGGCGCGCACCTGCTGCCCGACGATCAGAATGAGGGCCGCGACGACTCCATTCCGCTTCGCAATCGCGAGTGGAACCATGTGGTCTGGGAGATTCCGTCGCTCGATCGCGACAAGGTCACAGGACTCAGCTTCGGCTACGCCCTTCCCAAAATGTTTCCTGACCCCGGCGACCAGACGGTCTTGTATCTCAACCAACTGGAGTTGCAGACCGTTGTTCCCGATCATGACGAAGGGTGGGACGTTGCTCCCGGCAAGATCGCCTTCAGCCACGCCGGGTATGCGCCCGGGACGACGAAGACCGCAATCGCCAGCGGACTTTCTGCACACCAGTTTTCGGTGATCGAAGAAACCACGGGGAAGGCGATTTTTACCGGACCTGTTGAAAGCCGAAACACCGATCTGGGGGCATTCCAGGTGCTGGATTTTTCATCGGTGCAGCGGCCGGGAACCTACTTTCTCCGCGCGGGCGATCGGGAGACTCGCTCTTTTCGTATCGGCACGGATGCATGGCGCGACAGCACCCGGAAGGTCATCAACTTCATGTACAGCGAGCGGTGCGGCACGGTCATTCCTGGCATCCACGGCATCTGCCATCAGGACGCCTACACCGTGCACGGAGACCAGCGCATCGTTGTGAACGGCGGCTATCACGACGCAGGCGATTTGAGCGCGACCGGAAATACTCCTGGGATGGCCTATGCTCTTTTAACTCTGGCTGAGCGGCTGCAGCAGGAGAACGACGATCCCCAGCTCCTCAGCCGCGTCATCGAGGAAGCCCGCTGGGGATTGAACTGGGTGCTGAAAACGCGGTTTGGGGACGGGTATCGCAGCACCGGGCAGAACATCAGCTACTGGACAGACGGCATCATGGGCGATGCCGATGACCGCTCCGGCCAGGCGGTCAACAATCCACAATGGAATTTTCGAGTGGCCGCGCTGGAAGGCCTGGCCAGTCAGGTTCTCTTGAGCAGCGATCCCGACCTGGCGCGTCGTAGCCTGGCCACAGCCAAAGAGGACTGGAAGTTTGCCGTTGACGGATTGAAGAATGCGCCGCCCGTGCCGGAGGTTTACGGGCAGGCCGACAACCTCGAGCGGGTTTCTTTTGGCGTGATTGCCTCCATTGAGTTGTACAAGGCCACTGGCGATTCGGCCTACGCTCAGGAGGGCGTCGATCTGGGGAATCAGATCCTCGCTTCTCAGGAACGGACGCTGCAGCCGTGGAGTGTGCCTCTCACCGGGTACTTCTACACGGGTCCGAATCGAAAGTATCTCTTTCACCGCTTTCACATGGGCGAAGAGGAGCAGCCCATCGTCGCTTTGGCGCGGCTGTGCGAGGCATTGCCCGACGACCCCAACTGGATGAAGTGGTATTCCGCGATTGTGCTGCACACGAAGTATTACCAGGAGGCAACGGCGCAACTGGATGCGCCCTACAACGTGCTTCCTGCCGGTGTCTACCGCATCAGCGACGTAACCGCTGTTCCCGAGGCTGCCAAATGGAGAGCGCTCGAAACGGCAAGCCGCCCGATGTATGAGGCGGAGGTAAAAGAGGGCCTGCACCTCGGCGGGGAGTACTACCTGCGGCGCTATCCGGTCTGGTTCCAGTTCCGAGGCAACTCAAGCGTTCTGCTCTCCGAGGCAAAAGCGCTCTCGACAGCCGCGCAGTTGCGCGGAGATATTGCCGATGAAGATCTCGCTCAGCAGCAGGCCCAGTGGCTGATTGGCAGAAATCCCTTCTCGGCCAGCATCATGTACGGCGAGGGCTATGACTGGGGCCCGCTGTATAGCGTCCGTTCGGGGCAGATGGTTGGGGCGCTTCCTGTAGGGATCGAGACTCGAGGGATCGCTGACAAGCCATACTGGCCCAACGAAGTTTGCTGGACCTATAAAGAAGTGTGGACGCAGCCAGCGGGTGAGTGGATATGGCTCATGCGCGACCTGAGCGGTCCCGCCGTCGTGCGCGGCGTCGCCGATCCGGGAAGTGCGGTCGAATTCCTGAATGAAGAAACCCACGCTGTCGTATCAGCGCCCATCGCCGCGGATGGAGCCTTCCGCGCAGCCGTCCCGCAGGGGCGATACCAGGTGAGGCGCGGCCCCGCGCGCACAGCGCTCACGGCTCTTGCCGGTGGCGTGTATGAATTGGATCTGCGCCGCGAACATGCCGCCGCATTTGCAGTTACCTCCGTGCCCGACGGCCCTGGAAGGATCATTCTCCGCGCAGTTACCCAGGGAACAGGCAAGCATATTCTTTCCGTGCGCATCGACAACCTCAACGTCTCGGATCCAGTCACGGTCCCGGTGGACCTGGGAACGCAGGGCAAGCGGGTGGTGACGTGGCATGCCCGCGTCGTGGACTCATCCACTCCCTGGGTTGCGGTGGTGATGAAGGACGGCGCGCTCAGCGACCACGCTGAACTCAGCGGCATCACCCCAGCTTCGAATTAGCGATGGCGTGGGCGCAACGGTAGCCAGTCAATCTTCACACTGCAGTGCCGGCGGTTGAATAGACAGGAGTGTCCTTCAAGGAGCGTTTTGACGTAGCGCCAATGGAATCCGCAACCACCCACGCAGATCCCGCGATGACCATGCAAATGCCGTTGCCGGCCCACGAGAAATGATCGTGGGGTGCGGTGAAAAGCTTCGGCGCCCACACCAGAAGCTCAAAGCCGACGATCTCCGCCGCAAGCAATCGTGCGGCGAGCGGTGCAAGGATGCCGGAAAGGATGGCAGCGGCCGCGAGGAGGAAACAAACGGTGGTGGTTACCGCCCAAAACTTCTGTCCGGGTGGGATCCATTTGGGAATCCACGCGGGTAGTCCCGAAAAATAGACAATGTGCACCAGCGCGAAGGAGATCGCGCAGATCCCAAACAATCGGCTGATCAGAGCCTGTTTGCGCGCCCAAGCTGAATCGACTGGGGAGAAGGCCGCATACAGGACCAACCCCGCGACGACCATCGAAAACTCTTCGAAGAAATTGCCCCAGTTTCCATAGACCCCCGCGCCTTCGAAAATCATGGGAACCCACAGGAGAGCAAAGATCGAATAGAGAATCGTCAGGATTGCAGCGCCGGTGCGGGCACTCCGGCGCAGCAGAATCACAGCTCCTCCGGCAACCTCAAAGAAGGCGGCAGTGCAGGCCAGAGCCGTGTGATGGGGAATCGTCGGTGCGACTCGTTGCCAGGTAGTTGCGAAATCTTTCCACACAAAGCCAATGAGGCCCAGCAGAATCGCGGCGCCCCCGTAGACGTACCTGCCGAGATTCGACGTCAAGCTGCGATCGACCATTGACCCACCCCGGAGCCCATTCTCCTGTGCGGATGGGTATTCCCACCATAGCCAATCGACCGACAATCCAGCAGACCAATCCGATGCGGTGAGCGTCCGCACAGCAGCGCCACAACCCCTGCGGGTGCATATTCGCAAGCGATGCGGCGCTGCAGCGGCCTTGCAACTCCAATTACGCCTACCTTCTGGCGCCGGCTCCCGTGGGTTCGCCGTGGGTCATTTGCTTCACCGGGTCAGCCACGAAGGTAAATTCCGGCTCCTGGTTCCAGGGGCCGCGCTGCGGCGATCCGTTTGAGGACAGGTGATAGTAAATGTTGACGGTATCGTCCGGCTTGACACTCCCGAAAGCTGGTTCCGTGAGTTTGCCGAGCGAATCGAGCGCCTTCATGAACATATTCGTGTGAGAGATTTCACGGGTTAGAAGATGATGCAGCGCCTTCTTTGTCCCCGCATCTTCTGCGTGCTTCAGCAGTGCCTCGTAAGTCTCTCTCGCGCCGCCTTCAGCCGCAATATCTGCGCGAAGGTCGCGGACCAAATCGCCACCCTCGTTAATATAAGCCGCAGTCCAGCTGATGCCGGAGTCATCCACAAAGTGAGGGCCCCGGCCGCGCAGCGCGAAGAGCGGGCTGTTGTGGGCATCGGATTCAAGCTTGTTAACGCTGCGAGTGTGCTGCTCGATGAGCTTGCCAACCACTTCCAGATGGCTGAACTCTTCGAGAGCGATATCCTGTAACATGTCGCGAATGCCGGCATTGTCGCAGTGCATGGACTGGACCCAGTACTGCAGAGCCGCTGTGAGTTCGCCGGTGGCGCCGCCGAACTGCTGAAGCAGGAACTGAGCGTAGGCTGGATCGGGGTTTCTCACCTCAACCGGAACGATGAGCTCTTTGCGATGGAAGAACATTGGGTCTCCTTCTGGTGAGCCCCCGCCCTGTGCGGAGCACAACGTCAAAACGCCGCAGTCCGTTCGGTCGGAGACCCGGTCTGATCGTGCGTTGCGGTTGAACGTTCTTTAGCTTGCGTCACTAACGCAAAGATGTTTTGGGGGTAATGGCCGGCGCGGCGTTCCTGCTTCTCACGCGCCGGTTTTCGCTACTTCAATTTGCGGGATGGTCGTTCGTGTTGACCGCAGGGCCGGTCCGAACCATCTCAATGCACGGCCCACAAAAAGTAACCCCTGGGACGAGGACAGTTCAACGACCTCCAGCAGATCCTTCCCCCGAATGGAAAGCTCGTGTTTCCGGCAATCTGATTTTGCCGGAGAAAAGCAGTGTAGCCCAAAGTGATCGACGCTGAATTACGATCCAGCCCCGCTGATGAGAATCTTTTGACGTCGTCGACACGAGAAGCCAGCCAGGGAGAGTTTGCGTCCTGTCGGCTAACTTCGATAGGCATCCATTTTGCAGGCAACACCTTTTTGAGTCATCTCTCTTAACATTGGGCGTCGAAATGCTGCATCAGCGAACGCGACGCACTGTGATTCGCAGAGCCCCGCTTTTCTGCTTTTTTTCAACGGTCCACCGTTCTCATCAAGTCCTCTGCTCTTCTCAACTCGCCGCCCTGTTCATTTCTCGTACTTCACGTGCCCAGTCGCTTTTGCGCCGTGCCCCTTGATTGTGAAGTCGAAGATCATCTGGCTGCCGACAGCCACCGGAAGGCCATTGATCAGGTAGGGTCGGAACTGATAGTCGCAAACGGCATCGAGAGCCGCCCGGGCGAGGACGGGGTCGCCCCTCGGAGCCTTCGCTTCCAGCACGTGGCCGGTTTCGTCGACCAGGACGCTGAGGACGATCGCCCCATGGACCTTCTGTTGAAGCGCCGCGTCGGGATAGGAGGGCAGGTTTTCCTTCTGCAGACCGAGCGCAAGAACCTCGTGAGAAACGTTGATTCTTTTTGCAGGTCCCGGATTCGCGGGAGCAGGGCACTGCGCGGAGGCGGCGAAGGCACAACCCGTCAATAGGACGCAGAAAGTGAGAGCGCAGCTTTTTAGCACAGGAATCTCCAGGCGGGGAAGGGTTGGGTCCGAGTCTATACTTCGTGAGCCCTCGGCCGCTAAACGCAGCATTTCTAGCCTCCGAAGTGGGCGGGAACGCCGATTTTCCTGTAAACTGGGATTTCTGCAATTTTCCCTTTAGGAACGAGAGAGTTATGTCAATCCATCCAGTAATGCAACGTCTTCAGGAGAAACTGAACCGCACCGACCTGCCCCCCTTTGGGCCGGGCGACACCATCCGCGTGCAGGTTAGGATCAAGGAAGGCGACAAGGAACGTCTGCAGGCTTTTGAGGGCGTGGTGATTGCGCGCAAGAACGGCGCGCAGGGCAGCTTTACCGTACGCAAGATGAGCTTCGGCCAGGGGGTCGAGCGTATTTTCCCGTTCAACAGCAAAGTGATCGACAAGGTCGAGAAGGTGCGGTCGGCGAAAGTCCGTCGCGCCCGGCTGTTCTACCTGCGCGGACTGCGCGGCAAGGCCGCCCGGTTGAAGGAAGTCGAGCGCACCTAAGTACAGGGTGTCGCGGGTAGGGTGTAGGGTTTAGGAAAAGCAAAGGCAATCGACGCCCCGGCTCATGGCTGGGGCGTTGGTGCGTTTGTAGCTTGTTTTCCACCGCCGTCCGCAAGCTGCGGGGCGGTAGACTGCGGGCATGGGGATGGGCCCTGAGAACACCGGCTCGCTGCTTCCGCAAACCCGCCGCAAACGGGATGCGGAGGAAGTTTCCGCGGCGACCCGGAAGCTGCGGATGCTGCGCTCGCTCCAGTGCGGGAACAAGTTTGAAAAATTGGCGCGGGCCCAGGGCGCGACCCTGATTGCCGGCGTGGATGAAGTGGGACGCGGCTCCCTGTTCGGGCCGGTGGTGGCCGCCGCCGTCATTCTGCCGCCCGATACGCGGATTCGCGGACTGCGTGACTCGAAACAATTGCTTCAGGAAGATCGCGAGCGGCTGGCCGAGATCGTCCGTGCACGAGCGCTGGCGGTGGCCATTGAGGAAGTCGACGCCGCGACCATCGATCGCGTGAATATCTACCAGGCCTCGCGGATGGCGATGACGGCTGCGGTCCTGCGGCTCGATCCGCAGCCGGATCATTTGCTGATCGACGCCATGCGGCTGGATCTGGCTCATGCGCAGACGTCCATCATCTATGGGGATTCGCTGAGCATCTCAATTGCGGCGGCATCGGTGGTGGCCAAGGTTTATCGCGATGAGCGCATGCGCGAGCTCGACGCTGCGTACCCTGGCTACGGCCTCGCGTCGCATAAGGGGTACGCGACGCCGGAACATCGCGAGGCTCTCCGCATCCTCGGACCCACGATTCTGCATCGAAAGAGTTTTGCTCCCGTGGGCCAGTGCGAGCTGCCCTGGGAGGAACTGGACGAAATTGCTCCTGAGGATACCCCGGCTTGCCCTATCGACTCCTCGTTGTAACGGCCCATCCTGACGACGAAAGCGGAGCATTTGGCGGCGCGCTGATGCAGGCCCAGGCAGCGGGCGCGGAAACGTTTGTGCTGTGCTTCACCGAGGGGCAGGCGGCGCATTTTCGCGGCGATGTGGCGAAGGATGCGAACCTGGGCGCGGTGCGGCGCGCAGAACTCGCCGCGGCCTGCGCGGTGCTCGGTGTGTCGCAGTTTGAAGTGCTGCATTTTCCCGATGGCGCGCTGGCGAGCGAGAATATTCAGGAGCTGGTGGGCATTGCAGTGGAGCACATTCGCCGCTGGCGGCCGCAGGTGGTGCTGACCTTTGGCGGCGAGGGTGGCGTGAACCTCCACAAGGATCACACCGTGATCTCCGCAGTCACGACTATGGCGTTTCACTGGGCCGCGCGCGCGGAGATGTATCCGGACCACATCGATACCGGCGAGCGTCCGCATGCGGCGCAGAAGCTGTATTACGTGAGCACGCCGTTTGTGAGCGTGCGCGACCGGCCGGAACTGACGGCGACCGCTGCGACCACGCCCTGGACGCTGACCCTCGACCTCGGCGATTTGGGCGAGCGGAAGCTGGAGGCGTTCCAGAAACATACTTCGCAGCACGGCGTTCTGCGGCGCGTGGGCCCGAACCTGCAGAAGGCGATGAGCGAGGAGCGGTATCTGCTGGCGGCGCGCCGCGGAGAGACTTCCGTAACGGACGATGCGGGGATGTTCGCCGGGATTGTTGCGGACGAGGAATAAGGGCCGGAGTTATGCTGGACGTCGAGTAGTAGACGTTTGAAGCGCCGGCCGAATCCGCATGAAGCAGAACTTCGATCTGGAAATGAACATCGCGGCGGAGAAGATCTACCGCCGCGGCAAGTGGCGACTCATCCTGCCCATCGGCCTCATTTCGGGCGTGCTGATGTTTTTTTGCATGACGGCCGTCGAATATTTCCAGCATCCAGGTGAGCTTCATGGAGTCTGGCTCTTCTGGTATGTGGCAGTCGCCCTGCCAATGGAGTGTGGGTTCGGATTGATCGCTGGCTGGCTGTATTGGCGGAAAATCAAGCGCCGCGCGCTGCGGGCCGAAAGACCGCTGTAACAGCGTGGGGAGACTTCCGTAACAGCGGATCGCGCGATGTTTGCGTGGATTGCGGACGCGGAGGACTAGAATTTTCAGGTTAGCCGGAATTTCCCCGCCGGCCTGAAGCTATGGGGTGTTCGGCACGCATCTGCTGCAGACGAGGCACCCCCTATGACGCAATCCCTAACGCAAGCTCCAACGCAAGCGACCATTGAAACCGGTGTGGACGCGCTGACCGGTCCGGCCACCGAGCCTGTGATCCGGACCAAGCTGTTTGGTTTTACCCTCCTGAATCATCCCCGCCTCAACAAAGGCACGGCGTTTAATGAAGAAGAGCGCGACGCATTCGACCTGCATGGGCTGCTGCCTCCGCATGTGGGCACGCTCGACGAGCAGATTGCCCGGCGCAAGCGCGTCTTCGACGGCCTGGGCAGCGGCTTTGCGCATTACAGCTTTATGCGCGATCTGCAGGACATCAACGAGACGCTGTTTTACGCGCTCATCACCTCGTACATTCGGGAAATGATGCCGGTGGTCTACACGCCGATCGTGGGTGAGGGCTGCCAGCGGTTCAGCGAAGTGTGGCGGCGGCCGCGTGGACTGTTTCTGAGCTACCCGAACAAGGATCGCATTGAGAAGATTCTGTCGCATCCGCGCTACGACCAGGTGCGCTGCATTGTGGTCAGCGACGGCGAGCGCATCCTCGGGCTGGGCGATCAGGGCGCCGGCGGCATGGGGATTCCGATTGGGAAGATGGCGCTCTACACGGCGCTCGGCGGCATCCACCACGCGCATTGCCTCCCGGTGCTGCTGGATGTGGGGACGGACAACGAGGAGCGGCTGGCGGATCCAATCTATGTGGGCTGGCGGAATCGGCGCGTGCGCGGCGCGGAGTACGACGCGTTCATCGAGACGTTCGTGCGGGCGGTGGAGAAGCGCTGGCCGCATGTGCTGTTGCAGTGGGAAGACTTTGCGGGAACGAATGCGGCGCGGCTGCTGACGCGGTATCGCGACCAGCTGTGTACCTTTAACGACGACATTCAGGGAACGGCCGCGGTGGTACTGGCGACTTTGCTCGCCGCGGTCAAAGCGTCGGGCGTCGGATTCCGCGAGCAGAAGATCGGGATTCTGGGATTTGGCTCAGCGGGCATCGGCATCGCCAACCTGATTGTGAAGGCGCTGGTGGACGAAGGCCTGACCGAGGCCGAAGCGCGCGGCCGGATTTATGCGATGGGCCGCCCCGGTTTGCTGGTCGAGGGTGCGGATGGCATCCACGACGAGCAGAAGGAGTATGTGCGAGCCGCGCACGATGTCGCCGGCTGGGATGTGAAGGATGCGAAAAAAATTGGCCTCGAAGAGGTCGTCCGCAACGCGAAGATCACGGTGCTGATTGGTGTAGCCGCCAGGGCTGGGATGTTTACCGAGGACGCCGTGCGCTCGATGGCGAGGAATGCCGATCGGCCGATTATCTTTCCGCTGTCGAATCCCACGTCGAAGAGTGAAGCGAAGCCCGAGGACTTGTTGAAGTGGACCAACGGCAAGGCACTGATCGGAACGGGAAGTCCGTTTGCGCCGGTCACGGTAGAGGGCCGCACAGTCTGCATCGACCAGACCAATAATTCGTATGTATTTCCAGGGCTGGCCCTGGGGATTGTCGCATCGCGTGCACGGCGCGTGAGTGACGCGATGATTATGACGGCGGCGCAGACCCTGGCAAAGCTGTCGCCGGTGGAAAATGATCCGCACGGAAGTCTGCTGCCGCCGATGGCGGAGGCGCGGCGCCTGAGCCGGGTGATCGCGGCAGCCGTGGCGCGCACGGCGATTGCGGAGGGGCTGTCGTCGTTGCAGGATGCAGAGGTCGAGAGCGCGGTGGCGGCGAACGTCTGGGAGCCGCGGTACGTGCGGTACGAGCGCGAACCGGGTTAGAAGCCAGGAGCTAAAAGCTAAGAGGCGTTTTGTGGATTCGCTTTGCGAAACCAGCGCACCTGCCAGCTCTTCTCCGCCGATTGGAAGAGGTAAACCGCGAGGATGGTGATGAGCGGTTCGAGCGGGTGCCGGAAGCGCGCGTGGACGGTCACGAAATAGTACGTGAGCGGGAGTAGCAGAAACGCCCACGCGAATAATCCCGCGGCCGGGATGCGACGCCGCAGGGCAAGAGCGAGGCCAAAGAGTCCGCACAAACTAGTGAACTGGTAGTTGAAATTGCGCCCGTACTCGTTGAGAAACCCTTCGTCACCGGGATGAGGCACAGAAAACCAAAAATAATACGCGCGTTTTAGCGAGAGAACCGCGAAGTGCGCCGGGTCAGCGGCGATGACTTGCTTGGCGAGCTTCCCGCGCCACTGGCTGTAGGCGATCTCGCCCATTTGCTGGTAGAGGCGCAGCTGGTCGGGGGCCTGGAAGGGGTGGTCATATTCCATCAGGAGTCCGGTTGCGCCCGGTCCGTTGCCGAGATAGAGTTCGACGCCAAAGTTGGCCCGCAGCGGGACGAGCTTGTGAAACACACGCTCGTTGCGGAGTGTCCACGGAGTGAGACAGGCGAGGAAGATAAGTCCGGCAAGGGTCGCGCCCATCACTCTTGCGGACATGGGAACCTGAGCCGATCCTGCCTCTTCTGATTTCCTGCCAAACAGGATCCAGAGTCCGCACACCGGCAGGAAAAGGCACAACGAAGGATCGCTGAGGGCGATCAATCCCCAGAGGAATCCGAAGAGCGCCCAGGATTTGAAAGTCGGCTCCGACGATGACTGGAGTCCGTCGCCAACCCGTGTCATGCGCAGCGCGAGTGCCAGCACCCACGTAAACAGGAACGCGGTGAGCGTCATCTCCCACACCCAGCGGACGGCGTACTGCATGGCAGCTGGGTAGAGCGCCCATATCCACACGGACCACAGCGCGACGCGGCGGTTGAAGCAGCGGCGGGCGATCTGCCCAATGAACGGGATCATGAGCGAGTTGAGGACGCAATCGAAGGCGAGGATGACCCAGGCGGAGAGCGCGGTGTAGACGCCGGTGATGCGGAAGACGCCCGCGAGAATCCACGGATAGAGCGGGGGAACCCAGGCGGTGGGCCCGGTGTGTCCACGGAAAGGATCGGCGAAGCCATAGCCGGTGGCGAGCGCGCGGGCGATGCGGCCCATTTCATACCCGAAGGCGAAATGGTCCTCGTAGGGGCGCATATGCCAGGTATGCGCGAGGGTCATGTAGGCGATGCGGATCAAAAGAGCGATCCAGACTATGTGCCATGGGATGCGTTCGTCGGATGGATCGGCGGGGCCCGCGATTGCCCGGTTCGCGCTCATAGCGTCTTCACGTCCTGGCTGGACGTGGCGTATTCGGCGTTCAGCAGGGCTTCAGGCGTAAGAGCGTCCGCGCGGCGGAGGCTGGGGAAAAAGACGCTCCACAAACCGGTGACGGCGAGCGAGCCAATGCCGCCGTAAATGACCGCGCGGACCGCGCCCCACCACTGGGCGGTGAGGCCACTCTCAAATTCGCCCAGCTCGTTGGAGGCTCCGACGAAGAGGGAATTGACCGCGCTCACGCGGCCGCGCATTTCCGCCGGCGTGGCGAGTTGCAGGATGGACGAGCGGATGACGACCGAGACCATATCCGACGCGCCGACCATGAACAGCGCGAGGAGCGAAAGCGGGAGACTGCGCGAAAGACCGAAAACGATCGTGCCGGCTCCGAAGATCGCGACGCAGATGAGCATTTTCACGCCGGCTCGGTGGCGGATGGGTCGCAGCATAAGAAACAGCGAGACCGTGAGCGCGCCTACCGCCGGCGCAGCGCGGAGCATGCCAAGGCCGCGCGGCCCGGCGTGGAGAATGTCCTGAGCAAAAATGGGAAGCAGCGCAACGGCTCCGCCCAGCAGCACAGCGAAGAGGTCGAGCGAAATCGAGCCGAGCAGGACCTGAGTACTCGCAACATAGCGGAAGCCCGCGAGGATGACTTCTTTTGAGATGGCCCGGTGCTCCATGCGGCCCGGGCGGACGCTGAGCGAGCCGACCAGCACCAGAAACCACACGACGGTGAAGAAGGAGAAGAGATAAACGAGGGCGGCGCCGTGGAGGCGCGAGTGCAGCGGCAGAGTGAAGAGCACGCCGCCGAGTGCGGGGCCGACGACGTTGGCGAACTGGAAGATGGTGGCGCCCCACGTGATGGCGTTGACGAAGTGCTGCGTTGGCACGAGGTGGGGAATGAGAGCCGAACTGGCGGGTCCGGAGAAGGCGCGGCCGGTCCCGATGATGAAGAGCAGGCAAAAGATCGGCGCGACGTGGTGGATGCCCGTCCACGCGAGGCGGAAAAGAGCAAGCGAGCAGATGGCCTGCAGGGCATAGCAGATGAGGATGACGTGCCGGCGGTCAAAGCGGTCCGCGACGTGGCCGGCGGGCAGAATGAAGATGAATCCCGGCAAAAAGAGAACCAGGCCGGTGTAGCCAAGGTCGATGGCCTTGTGCGTGATCTGGTAAACCTGCCATGCAACGGCAAGCGCCTGGGCTTCTGCGCCGATGATGACGCCGACGCGTGCGAACTGATACCGGAGAAAGTCGCGGGAGAGGAATGCGGCTGCGGGCTGGGCCATGCCTGATTTGTTTATAGAGGATACCGGAGAGATGAGCCAGCGCGCCCGCCCGGAACCGAAAATCGACGCACATCCACCTGCGTGGTGACCGTCACGTCTTGCAACTACCGTCAACCGCTATTCTGAAGTGTGGACCTTCCTCTTCCGTCAGCAACTGTAGCTGCAGCGAATCCCGCGGTACCCGGCGTGAGTGCGCCGATCATAGCTGGGCAGGAATTGCATCAGGGGCTGCGTCCCCTGCGTGCGACGGCGGCGGTGGCGCTATGCGGGGTGTTCGCCTTCCTCACGCTCTATTCCACACAGCCGTTGCTGCCCATGCTCACGCTGGTGTTTCATGCCTCGAAAGCAGCGGTGGGGCTCACGGTGAGCGCGTCGACGCTGGGCGTAGCTCTGGCAGCGCCGATTTTCGGGGCGCTGACCGAGCGGATGAGCCGCAAGCGCGTGATTGTGATTTCCGCAGTGGCCGTCGCGGTTCCAACAATATTGGCAGCGACTTCGCCAGGGTTGCACTCGCTCATTTTTTGGCGATTCCTGCAGGGCCTGGCGCTGCCGGGTATTTTCGCGACAGTAATTACGTATATCGGCGAGGAGTGGGAGAGGCACTCCGTGGCGCTGGTGATGAGCCTGTACGTCAGCGCGACGGCGCTGGGCGGATTTCTGGGGCGATTGCTGTCCGGGCTGGTGGCCGACAAGCTGAACTGGCGCTGGAGCTTTGTGTTGCTAGGCGGCCTCACGCTGCTGGGCGCCGTGCTGATTGCGCGATGGCTGCCGCGTGGGCGCAAACGGCCGCGGTTTGAACACGACGAAGCGGCGGAGGAAGCGACGGGGCTGAGGGCGGTTTGGATTGCGCTGCGGCACTTTAGAAATCCGCGCCTGCTGGCGACGTTTGGCGTGGGGTTTGGGACGCTCTTCACGCTGGTGGCGACATTCACCTACAGCACGTTCTACCTCGCGGACGCGCCGTTTTATTTGTCGACGCTGGCGCTGAGCTATCTGTTTGCAATTTATCTGGTGGGGCTGGTGGTGACGCCATTTGGGGGATTCCTGGTGACGCGGATTGGGATGCGTCGCGGCATTGCGGTGGCGATCGCCCTCTCCGCGGCGGGCGAAGCGCTCACGCTGAGCCACACGCTGTGGGTGGTGGTGCTGCCGGGGCTGGGGTTGGTGTGTTCCGGGGTATTCATCGCGCAGTCGACGTCGACGAGTTTTCTACGGATGGCGGCGCCGGCCGGCGGGCGCGTGTCAGCGGCGGGACTGTATTTGTCTTCCTACTACCTCGGCGGAACCATCGCGGGCGTGGCGCCGAGCTACATGTGGCGTCTGGGACACTGGCCGGCCTGCGTATCGCTGACCGAGGCCGTGCTGCTGGGGATGTTCCTGCTGGCGATGGTGGGCTGGCGGAATGTTGGGTGGTCCACGCACTAGCGTGGCGCGCTGAACGTTTTGCGAGGAAGAATCGGCGGACGGACGCCTGTGGTCATGACGCAAAGTGGCGTGAGCGCGTTCTGTGACCGGTGCCGATAAATTCCAATTCATCGTTTATGATCGACGAACAGCGTTTTGATTCGTCCAAATCCGTATATTCCTCAGGGACCTTTTGGGATTTCCCAGGCAGATCGTCTTTTGGGATTTGAGACCAGAGCCATCTCGCGTTTTCGAGGATGTCGGGTGATCTTGCTGCCCACATGACGATTCGTTTTCATTTTGGAGGAAATGTGAAAAAGGCGAAGCTAGTTTTTGCGGCGGTGACCCTCTTCTTCTCATCGTCGCTGGCGTTCGGACAGAATGGATATTTCTCGAACTGGCTGACTGCGAACGAATACGAGACTGCTGGCATCGAGCCAGTCACTTTCAACGTCACCGCGACGCCTGGTCTCTACCAGGCCCAGTCCCAGGAATCGGCTCCGGCTCCCGCCGCTGCATCCATCTCCGACACGCTGACCTGGCACGGCATCACTCTGTACGGTGCGTATGACGTCGGCCTCGGCTGGGTCAGCCACGGCCTGGCGCAGAGCCCGTATAACTATGAAGGCTCATCCCTGGTGAACCGGAACGCCAACCACTCCCGGTTCCTCGTCGAGCCGAACAACCTGCAGCAGTCAGGCTTGGGCGTGAGGGGCAAGGAACAGTTTTCGCCTGGCTGGTTCGTTGTATTCAACGCCTCGACCGGCATTAATCCGCAGTCCGGTCAGCTCGCCAACGCATCGCGAACCGACATAGACGACAACGGCCTGCCCAGAAGCGACTACTCGGAAGCGATCGACGGCGCGCGCGCGGGACAGCCCCTCAACGACGAATACTATGGCGGCGTTTCGTCCGACCATTACGGTACGCTCACCTTCGGCCGTCAGCGATCTCTCGGCACCGATACGATGCTCCTCTACGATCCGGTCGCCGGCGGCTATGCCTTTTCGTACATTGGATACAACGGCACGATGGCCGGCGGCGGCGACACCGAGAACTCGCGCTGGGATGACGCTGTGAAGTATCGGCTCATCGATGGGCCGGTCTATTTTGCCGCGATGTACAAATTCGTCGATGGCATCGGCGGCTGCTACTCGGCGGCCGCAGCCGCAGGAAATTTATGGTCGGACACGACCTGTACGCCAGAACAGGC
>DATHQV010000007.1:0-16433 GCA_035482355.1 Acidobacteriaceae bacterium
GGCATCGTCTACGTCCTCGGCGACGTCGCGCACCCCGGCGGCTACGTCATGCAGAACGATTCCCAGCTCACCGTCCTCCAGGCCATCGCCCTCGCCGCCGGAGCCTCCAAAACCGCCAGCGAAAAGCGCGTGCGCCTCGTCCGCAATGTGGACGGCATCACCAACTCCCTCGACCTCCCTCTGCGCGACATGGAACGCGGCCGCGAGCCCGACGTCCCTCTCCAGGCCGGCGACATCCTCTACGTCCCCTTCAGCATGGTCCGCAATCTCTCCATGGGCCTCGCCAACATTACCGCCGCCGCCAGCTCGGCGCTCATCTACGCAACCCACTAAATGACGCCGCGCCGCCCGCCCCACCCCCACCGCATTCCGCTGCTCCCGCTCGAAGACCTGGCCTGCGCCGCGCTCTTCGCCTTTTTCTCCATGCAGGGCTCCATTCCGGGCATCGCTCCCAGCGCCGCCCTCGAAATGACCGCCTCCGCGCCCTCCAGCCTCAACACCATCGGCGGCATCATCTCCCAGGCCCTCGCGAACCTTCTCATCGTCTTCCTCATCCTGCGCCGCCCGCGCCTCCTGCTCCACTCGATCCCCAAAATCCCCTGGGTCGCGCTGCTCGCCGTGCTCGCCATCGCCTCCACCGCGTGGTCGCTCGATCCCTCCCTCACCTTGCGCCGCTCCATCCCCTTCGCTCTCGCCGGACTCTTCGGACTCTACTTCGCCGCCCGCTTCCCCGCGCCCCGCCAGTTCGCCATCCTCCGCCTCGCCATGGTCGCCGTCGCCATCGCCACCATCGCCATCGTCATCTTCGCCCCGTCCATCGGACTCGATCACACCCCCGGCCACAGCGCCGACTGGCAAGGCGTGTTCACTCAGAAAAACGCCTGCGGACGCATCATGGTCCTGGCCTCCGCCGTCATCCTCTTTGGCTCGCGCATCACAACCGCCCGCGCCGCCGCGCTGCTCCTCTTCCTCTTCGTCCTCGTCATGAGCGGATCCCGCGGCGCGTGGATGATCGAAGCCGCCATCCTCCTCCTCTGGCTCACGCTCTTTGTCGCGCGCCGCGCCAGCTCCCGCATCCGTCTCATCCTCGCCATCGCCGCGCCCATCGTCCTCGCCCTCATCGCAGCCGCTGCCACGCTGTTCTTCCCGCCACTCATGCGCTTCCTCGGCCGCGACGCCACGCTCTCCGGACGCACCGCCATCTGGGCCCAGGTCGCCCACTTCATCGCTCAACGCCCCTGCTTCGGTTATGGATACGACGCCTTCTGGCGCGGCATGCAGGGCCCATCCCTGCAGATCGATGCCGCCGTCCACTTCATCGTCGAACACGCCCACAACGGCTTCCTCGAAATCTGCCTCGATCTCGGATTCACCGGCCTTGCACTTTTTCTCATCAGCTGGCTCCGCGCCGCGCACCAACTCTGGCCCTCGTGGCACAGAGGCGAAATCCCCCGCATAGCCTTCCCCCTCGCCATCCTCGTCCTCATCGCGGTTTACGATATCGACGAGAACACCTTCCTCATCTACAACGGCCTCTTCTGGCCCCTCTATGTCGCCGCCCTCGCCACCATCGATACCACCGCTCGTGACCGCCATCACACCCAACCAACCGCTCCGCGTGACATCATGTCCGCGCAAGTCCACGACCGTCCCGCCCTCGAGGAAGTCTCATGATTCCCACCGTCCTCATCTTTCGCGCCGACCTTCTTCCGCCCTCTGAAACCTTCATCGCCGCCCAGGCCCACGCCCTCCGCCGCCACGTCCCGGTCTTCACCGGACTCCGCCGCATCCCCACCGGCCTTGAACTCGACTCCGAAGAGACCGTCACCCTCACCCACAGCGACTCCCTCTCTGACAAGCTCCGCCGCCGCTTCTTCCTCCACTCCAGCCCCGTCCCGCAATTCCTCCGCAAGCTCGCGCGCTGCCATCCCCAGCTCCTCCACGCCCACTTCGCCGTCGATGCCGCCGCCGCCCTCCCCATCCAAAAACATTTCGGCCTCCCCTTCATCGTCACGCTCCACGGCTACGACGCCACCTCCACCGACGAATCCCTCCACCACACCCCCGCTGGCCGCGTCTTCCTTCGCCGCCGCGACGAGCTCTTCGCCCGCGCCAGCCTCTTCGTCTGTGTCTCCGAACACATCCGCACCCAGGCCCTCGCTCGCGGATTCCCCGCTGCCAAACTCCGCACCCTTCCCATCGGGGTCGACCTCGATCTCTTCGCGCCCGATCCCTGCTACTCACGTTCCCGCGATCCCATCGTTCTTTTTGTCGGCCGCCTCGTCGAGAAAAAGGGCTGCTCCCACCTGCTCCGCGCCATGTCGATCGTTGCCGAGCGTCATCCCACTGCCAAGCTCCTCATCGTTGGTGACGGACCCCTCCTCGATCCCCTCCGCGCCCAGGCCAGCGCCACTCTGCGCCACTGCACCTTCCTCGGACCCCAACCGCCCTCCGTCGTCCGCGACCTCATGCATCGCGCTACCGTTCTCGCCGCGCCCAGCATCGTCGCCGCCAACGGCGACACCGAAGGACTGCCCATCGTCCTCTGCGAAGCGCAGGCTATGGCCCTGCCCATCGCCGCCTTCAACGGCCCCGGCATCTCGGAAGCTGTCGTCGATCACGAAACCGCGCTGCTCTCCCCCTACGCCGACCATGCCGATCTCGCAGAAAACATCTGCGCCATCCTCGCCGATCCCAATCTCGCCGCGCGCCTCGGCGCAGCCGGACGCCGCCGCGCCCAGCAACACTTCTCCCTCGCCACGCAAACCGCGCTGCTCGAAAACACCTACGACGAAGTCCTCATGCCTGTGTTGAAATCCTGAAATGCCGGAAGAATCTCTGCGCCGTAGCTCGCTCTGGATGATCTCCGGCCAGAGCGTCTCCGTCGTCGCGCAGGCTCTCTACTTCGTCCTCATCGGACGCACCCTCGGCAGCCGCGAATACGGCGCGTTCATCGGCGTCGTCGCCCTCGTCACCGCGCTCAGCCAGTTCTCCTCCTTCGGCATGGAAATGCTCCTCGTCCGCAACATCAGCCGCGATCGCGCGTCCTTTGCCGCCACCTGGGGCCAGTCGCTCGTCATCCTCACCGGCGGATTCTTCCTGCTCCTCGCCGCTGCCATGCTCTTCGCCCACTTCGCGCTGCGCCCCGACCTCCGCACCCTCGTCCCCTGGATCGCCCTCTCTGACGGATTGCTCGGCAAATTCGTTCAACTCGCCAGCCGCGCCTTCCAGGGAGCAGGCCAACTCTCCATCACCGCCCGCCTCTCCGCGCTCACGAATCTCTGCCGCACCGCCACCGCCGCCATCGTCTGGGCCTGGGCCCGCTCCCACGGCGTCCATCCCACCGCGCATCTCTGGGCGAAAATCTACTGGCTCTCCACCCTCACCGTCGCCCTCATCGCCGCCGTTCTCGTCACCAAACGTTTAGGAGGTCCGCGTTTCCGCCGCCTCCGCGCACGCGACCTCAGCGAAGGCTTCAGCTTCTCCCTCTCCAGCTCTTCCATTTCCGTCTACAACGACGTCGACAAGACCTTCCTCGTCAGCCTCGGACAAACCGGCGCCGCCGGAATCTACTCCGCCGCCTATCGCGTCATCGACGCCGCCACCATGCCCATTTACAGCGTCTACGCTGCAGCCGCGCCGCGCTTCTTCCGCCACGGCGCCGAAGGCGTGCAACCCGCTGCCGCTTTCGCCCGCAAAACGCTTAAGCGCACGCTGCCCTACTCGATCCTCGCCGCCGTTGCCATGTTTTTAGCCGCGCCTCTGCTGCCGCTCGCCTTCGGCCCGTCGTTCCACGAATCGGTCAACGCGCTCCGCTGGCTCTGCCTCCTGCCCATCCTGCGCGCACTCCACTACGCCTGGGGATCGGCCATCACCGGCTCCGCCTCGCAGTGGAACCGCACCGCCACGCAGCTATCCGCAGCCGCCCTCAATGTCGCTCTTGATTTTCTGTTGATTCCCCACTGGTCCTGGCGCGGAGCCGCCGCCGCCAGCCTGCTCACCGACGCCGCCTTAGCCCTCTTCAGCTACGCCGTCCTGGCAAATCTCCTGCGCCGCGAAACCAGAGTCTCGTGTCAGGGCACGGCTTCAGCCGTGCCGTAATACGCATGAAAATAGGCTGGGCCGTAGCCCCTGAGGGAATATTGCGTACCGCTTGACTAACCGCGCCTCGCGGATCCGGCGCGAAGCGCGTCCGCCTGGACGGCTAGTCCCAGCTCCCGCAGCAAAAACGCATAGTCCAGCGCAATTTCTTTCAAATAGTCATACCGCCCCGAAGCCCCGCCATGCCCCGCGGTCAAATTCGTATGGAGCACCACCGGCCGCACACCGGTCATCAACGTCCGCAGCTTCGCCACATATTTCGCCGGCTCCCAATACATCACCTGGCTGTCGTGCAGCGACGTCTTCACCAAAATCGCCGGATATTCTCCTGCCGCGTTTGGGGACTCGGGGTCCCCGGCACGCCCGGTTTTGGCGTGATGGGGTGAGAGATTGTCATAAGGCGAATAACTCAGCATGTATTCAAACGCGGCCTTCCCGTTCGGATCGCCCCACTCCTCATACTCCGGCACCGTCAGCGGCAGCGTCGGATCCAGCATCGTGTTCATCACGTCCACGAACGGAACTCCGGTCACAATCGCCCGATACAAATCAGGCCGCAGATTCACGATAGCGCCCATCAGCAGCCCACCCGCACTGCGCCCCTCGGCCGCCACGCGATCCGCCGCGCAAGTCCCTCGCGCCACCAGGGCCTCCGTCACCGCCACAAAATCGGTGAACGTGTTCTTCTTCTTCATCAGCCGCCCGTCATCGTGCCACGGCTTGCCCATATCGCCGCCGCCCCGCACATGCGCGTACGCCAGCACCATCCCGCGATCCAGCAGGCTCAGCCGGTTGCTGTTGAACCCCATCGGCAGCGAGTACCCATACGACCCATACCCGTATAGCCACATCGGATTCTTCCCTGCTTCGCGCTTATCCTTCCGCCAAACCAGCGACACCGGAATTCCCACGCCATCCGGAGCCGGAACAAAAATCCGTTCAGACTCATACAGCGTCCGGTCAAATCCCCCCGGCACTTCCTGCTGCTTCAGCAGCTTCGATTCGCCCGTCGCCACGTCGTACTCAAACACCGAGTTCGGCGTCACCAGCGATTGGTACGCATACCGGTACGTGGTCGCCTCAAAGATGCGGTTCGTGCCAGGACCGACGCTGTACACCGGCTCCGGAAACGCAATCTCCCGCCCCGCCGCCATCTCCGCCCCGCGTCCGGCAACCGGGGTCCCCGATGCGCCCGGTGTTGGCGCAGTGGGGTGGACAAACGGCCGCACCACCACATGCTGCAAAGCCTTCGTCCGCTCCCACACCACCGCGTGCCCGGCAAACAGATCAACCTCTTCCAGCATCGTTTCCGCGCGATGCGGAATCAGCTCCGTCCAGTGCTCCCGCCCCGGCGTCTCCACCGGCGTCGTCACCAGACGAAAATTCCGCCCCGTATCGTTCACCTTGATGTAGAGCTGCCCGTAGCGATGGTCCGCGTAGTATTCAATCTCCTCGCGCCGCGGCTCAATCAGCGTCCACGCGCCCCGCGGATCGTCCGCCCGCAGAAACCGCTCCTCCGTCGTCGTGTGGCTGGAGCACTCCAGCAAAATGTACTCATCGTCGCGCGTCCGCCCCGCGCCAATGTTGAAGCGCTCGTCCGCCTCCTCATACACCAGCTCGTCTTCCGCGTGCGGCGTCCCCAGCACATGGCGATACAGCTGGAACTGCCGCTTCTGCTCCTCATCTTCCACCGTGAAGAACAGCGTCCGGTTATCCGTCGCCCACACCACCGACCCCACCCGCTGCGCCCGCTCCGGCAGCACTTCGCCGGTCCGCAGATCCTTCACATACAGCGTGTATTGCCTGAACCCCTTGTTGTCGCACGAATACGCCAGCAGATTTCCGTCATCGGAAACCACCATCGTCCCCAGCGCCAGAAAGCTCTCATGCTCCGCCAGCGCGTTCACATCCAGCAGAACTTCTTCCTCGCCCACCGGCCCGTCCGCCGACCCGCGCTTGCGGCAATAAATCTCGTACTGCTTGCCCTGCTCGGTGCGCGAGTAGTACCACCACTCCCCATCGCGAAACGGCACGGAAACATCCGTCTCCTTGATGTGGCTCAGCATCTCCTCGTACAGCTGCTTCTGCAACTCTTCCGTCCCGGAAAAATTCGCCGCGCAATAAGCGTTCTCCGCTTCCAGATACGCAATGACCTCGGGATTCTCTTTCTCCCGCAACCACGCGTAATCATCCACCAGCGTGTGCCCGTGCAGAGTCCGTTCCGTATGCCGACGCGCCGCCACCGGCGCCACAACAACGCTCTCAATACTCATAGTTTGATTTTAAAGGGGAGATCGCCATCGCAATGGATAGCAGCGAAACCTGGGGACTGAGGACTGAGAACTGGGGATGGAGAACTGACAACTGACAACCGCCAGCTACACCCTACCCCCTACACCCTATCCCCTGCTCTACTGCGCCTGGTCCAGCATCGAGTACAGCTTGTTCCAGTCCATCACCTGCTTGTACCCCTTGGCCGTCACCACAAACGCAGTCGGCGTCTCCCCAATGCCCATCCGGTTCCCCAGGTCCACGTCCGCCTGCACTTCCGCCTTCAGCGTTCCCTGCGGATCCATCACGAAAGGCATCGCCGTCCCATGCTGCTGCGCAAACTTCTGCGTGAAGTCCTGCAAGTCCGCCTTCGTCTCAATGCTCCGCTGGTTGGCAAAAATCGCGTTGCGATAATCGTCGCCCAGCTTCTTTGATCTGGTGTCGAACCAGCGAGCGTTCACCGCGGCCTGGAAGCTCCAGTTATGCATGGGCAGCGGGAAGTCATGCCGCACCCACGCCACGTGGTAGTGGTCCACCGCCTGCAGAATCACTGGATTCTCCATCGCGCACATCGGGCACTCCAGGTCGGCGAACTCCACAATTGCCACCTTCGCACCCGCCGGCGGATGCAGCGCCGAAGTATCTTTCGGCTGCAAAAGCTTCGCCTGCTGGGCAAACGCACCCAACCCCATCAATCCAACCACGCTCAATACGGCAATTTTCCGAAATCCACGCATTTTTCTAATGTATGTGTCCCAACAACGATTTGTCATCCCGACCGGAGCGCGCAGCGCGGAGTGGAGGGACCTGCTGTGCGCTGTTGCTCTTGTCGTTGCCGTTGTTCTTGTCTTTGTTTTGATTGTTGTCATCCCGACCGGAGCGCGCAGCGCGGAGCGGAGGAACCCGCTGTTCGCTCTTCCCTCAAAACCAATCGGCGCTCAAATCTTCCCAGGTCGGGCTTTTCTCGGTGATCAGCGCAACCTTCTTCTCGCGTCGCCACCGCTTGATCTGTTTTTCCCGCGCAATCGCCCGATCCACGTATTGAAAGGGCTCAAACCAAACGAGCCGGTCGCATTTGTACTGAGACGTGAATCCCTGAAACTCCCCGTTCTTGGGCTCCCATGCACGTGTTCGAATCGAAGAGGTGACGCCGCAGTAAAGCGTACGGCTCCGGTTCGCCATCAGATAGACGAAGTACGAATGCTCCCGGTGAGCGGTCACTGCGGTTAGCTAAACAACCGCCCGCTTTGAAGCCCGCCACTTCACCGCCACAAACGTTACATACACCACATGAATCAAAATCGTCGCCGCGTACGCCAGCACCAGATGCCGATGTCCCATATCCATAGCTATCTCCCCGCTCCGCCGGACACGCCGGACAGTTCCTGTTCCGCATCCAACAACCGCAGCGCCTCATCCTGCTCGGCCTTCTGCGTCCGGTACTCCGCCACGTAGCGCATACTCGCTACAAAAATTCCCCACATCACCCAGCCCGCCAAATTCCACCACACCGCCGGCATCATGCTCGGGTCGATCCCCGATCCCGGCGCGCCGCCAAACACCGGCGCCGGATGCTGCGTCCGCCACCACCGCGTCGAAAAATAAACCAGCGGCACATCCAGATACCCAAAGATCGCCATCACCGCCGCCAGCGTCCGCATCTGCGGACCCGCGCCAAATCGCCGCAGCAGCAGGTACGCCACATAGATCAGCCACAGCACCAGCGTCGAGGTCAGCCGCGCGTCCCATGTCCACCAGATGCCCCACACCGCGCGTCCCCACAGCGATCCCGTCACCAGGCCGATCAGACAGTACACCACCCCAATCTCCGCCGACGCCACCGCCAGCGCATCCGCTTTCAGCGCCAGCACCGGCTTCCCGTTCCGCACCGCCAGATACACCAGCGAGCACCCCAGGTTGATCGCGAAGAAGATCCCCATCCCCACCCACGAAGGAATGTGATAGTAGAAAATCCGCTGCACATCGCCTTGCGCCGCATCCATCGGCACCTGAAACAGCGCTACCCGGAACCCCTCCGCCAATACCGCCAGCGTCACCGCCAGCCACAACCATCGCCACAATTTCATAAATCCTGCCTCACGCCGAAAATTCGGCCTCTTCCTTACAAAACCGCCAACCCCAGCAAAATCAATGCCCCGCGCATCGTCTTCATCCGCAATCTCCTCCGACCGGGCTTCATTCCACCACTCGCCGCTCGCAAAACGCAATTCCCTCTTTCCGCATCCACCTAATCCAGGGTAAAAAGGTTATCCATGGCTTGGTTCACCCTCACGCTCGGCGCTCTGCTCATGGCCATTGGACTTGGTGGCCAAATCTTCGGCACCCGCAAATCCTCCACCCTCGCCGCCCACGACCGACCCGTCCGTAAATGGATCCTCACTGTAGGCTCCCTCGTCGCCGGGCTCTGGGTCGTCGCTTTCTCCGCCGCCCACTACCTCCACCATCACGTCGGCCGCTGGTAAACCCCACCAACCCTGTCATCCCGACCGGAGCGCGAAGCGCGCAGCGGAGGGACCTGCTGTTTCCTATTCCGCGTGCAAAATCACCTCGAACAACATCAAACAAGCCGTAGTAAAAATCACGTCATAGGCCGCGAGACTTTTAATGGAAGTCACCGCGTCCCCTTCCCCGGTCAATATCGATGAAGTCGCCATCACCATCCACACCAGCGCCGGGATAAAAATCGGAAACAACAGCAGCGGCAGCAGCAATTCCCGCACCCGCGTCCGAATCGACAGCGCCGCAAAGAACACGCCATTCACAATCAGCGCCCACGTCCCCAGCGGCAGCACCAGCAGCAGCAGCCACGAATTGCCCAGCGCATGCAGGTTGTAAAACACCACAAACACCGGCGCCAGCACCATCTCCACCACCATCACAAACAGAAAATTCGCCAGCGTCTTTCCCAGGAACAGTGCCGCCCCCGGCACCGGCGTCATGCGCAACGCATCCAGCACCTGGTTGCGCAGTTCCCGCGCCCACGCCTGATTCAGCGCGCTCACCGCCGCAAACATCGTCGCCACGCACAAAATCCCGCCCGCAATCTGCCGGCTCACCGCGCGCGTCGGGTCGAACGCCATGCTGAACACCACCACCACCAGCAGCGCGAAAAACAGCATCGAGTTGATCGCGTCCTTCGACCGCCACTCCAGCCGCAAATCTTTTTTCAGGTGCGTCAGAAAATACATCTGATCTTCCTCGTCATCCCCGCGTCGCAGTTGCTGTTGCCGTTGCCCTTGCTGTTGCTGCTGCCGTTGCTGTTGTCGTTGTTTTTCCTTTTGTTTTTGCTTTTCTTGTTGTCATCCCGACCGGAGCGCGCAGCGCGGAGCGGAGGGACCTGCTGTTAGTTTTTGCTCTTGCTTTTGTTCCTGCTCGTGCTATTCCAGTTTCACTTTCGTCAAATCCGCCACCGTCCCCAACGCCCCCCGCAAATAATCCGCTGGCGTCAGCAACACCTGCACGCCCCGCGTTCCCGCCGACACGCTCACCACATCGAACAGCTCCAGCGTCTCGTCCACGAACACGCGAAAATCCTTCTTCGCCCCAAACACCGTCACGCCGCCGCGCACATACCCGGTCAGCGGCTGCACATCTTTCACCGCGACCATTTCCGCCTTGCGCGTCCCGGCCGCAGCCGCCAGTTTCTTAAAATCCAGCTCCGCATCCCCGGGCACCACCGCAAACACATGCTCGCGATCCGACGTCACGCACAGCAGCGTCTTGAACACCTGCTCCGGCGGCAACTCAATCTTCTCCGCCACCACCAGCGCCGAAAATTCCTCGAGACTCACCTCGTACTCGCGAATCTCATACGAAATCCCCAAACCATCCAAAATCCGCGCCGCATTCGTTTTGGAGTGCGTTTTCATCGCGACCCGCTCCCAATCGCCACGCCCGCCAGCCGCAGCTCCCCGGCCTTCGTATACGGACCCTCCACCAGCGATTCCACCGCGCCCGCCTTCAGCGTCAGCACAAAATCCGCCAGCGGCTCGGCCAGCTCCCGCTGATGCGTCGTCAGCAAAATCGTCCGCTGCTCGCTCCTGAACGTCTCCAACAGCCGCAGCATCTGGTGCGCGCTCCCAATATCCATGTTCGAAAACGGCTCATCCAGCAGTAGCAGCTCCGGCCGCGTCACCAGCACCCTCGCCAGCGACGCCCGCTGCTTCATTCCCTGCGAATATTGCCCCACCGGCCGCGTCAGCTTCGGATCCAGCCCCACGCTCCGCAGCGCCTCCTCCGGCGCCACGCAATCGCGATCCCGATACAGGCTCGCGAAAAATCGCAGATTCTCAACCCCCGAAAACTCGTCGTACAGCATGGTCGCGTGGCTCATGTAGCCAATCCGCTCCCGCGCCTCCGACGGAGTCTCCGCCTTCCCCGCAGCCGTAAAAATCCGCACCTTGCCATAGCTCGGCTGCAGCAGCCCAGCCAGCGTACGCAGCAGCGTCGACTTGCCCGCGCCGTTTTCTCCCAGCACCAGGTAGCAGCGCCCGCGCTCGAACTGGACCGCAACCTTGCGCAATGCCGCGAACGTCCCATACAGCTTGGACACCTGCTCGAATTCGGCAATCACGTTAGTCATCGTCCGTCCCTGAGCAGGCCCACATCTGAACACACGTCCGCTACGGCATAAGAAAGCGGCTAACCCACCTGCCCTACACCCTAATCCCTACACCCTATACCCTGTTTGGATCGCCTCTCGCCGCTGCTTTCCGCAACCGCCCTGGGCCCTGCACGCTACCCGCTACCCGCTAGCTCCCCGTCGCCATCGCCGTAGTCTGCGTCGCCGGAGCACCCGTCTTCCCCGGTGCCGGTGCATACTTCGACGCGCACTTCGCCTGCAATCCCGTCGCGTGGAACACCCCATCGCGCCCGTACGTCCCAATCGCCAGCGCCTGGCTATTGTCCTTAAATGTGTCCGGAGGCGGCTCTTCGCCCGTATACGCCACCGTCAGCTTGCGGTCGTTCTCCACCAGCACAAAGTTGGCGTGCGATCCTTCGCGCGCAATCGTCCCCGGCTGCACGCTGCCCGCCACCCGCAAATTGCGCGTGTAGACCTTGGAGCCCATGCTCTGCAGTTCCTGAATCGTGACGTAATAGCTCTTGTTCGCTTCCGTGGCCGTCACCGCCAGGTACAGAATCGCACCCAGCACCACCGCCACCGCCACCACGATCCGCGTCTTTTGATATGCCAGCTTCATAATGTACCTATTGTAAGCAGTCCCCGCTCCCCCGCGCATGTGACAAATATCACCCTGTCGAAACGGCCGTCCCCACTCCGCCCAACGCCCCAGCATTCTCCCTTAGCCACGAATCCAGGCCCAACGGCTCCCGCCCCCGAACCCGCTGCACCCCGTCCGTCACCGCCCCAAGCCGATTCTCGCGGATTGCCCGCCACAGTTCCACATGCGCCACAACCTCTTCCGCCGAAGCGCCCGTCGCAGCAAACCGCCGGCCGGCCTCCTCATCGGAAATCGCCTCAAAGCGCAGCTCCCGTCCCGTCGCCCTGCCGATCCGCTCCGCCACTTCGCCAAAACACAATGCTTCCGGACCGGTAATCGCCAAGCTCTCCCCCACATAGCGTTCGCTCAGCAGCGCCTCCACCACCACCGCCGCAATGTCTTCGGAGTGAATGAACGGGCGCCGCCCCTCTCCCGTGGATGCGCGCACCACTCCCTCTTCCCGAATCGAGTGCCCCCATGCTGTGAGATTCGACATAAATCCCGTCGGGCGCACAAATGTGAACCGAATCCCGCTCGCCAGCACCGCCGCCTCGCCCCGCGCATGCCACGCCCCAATCGCCAAACTCTGCTCCACGTCCAGCGACGACAGCTTCACCAGGTGTCCAACACCCGCCGAAACAGCCGCCCTCGCCGCCAGTGCGTCCAGTTCCGGAATTCTCGGTCCCGAATTAACCAGAAAAAGCGCGTCCGCCCCCTCCAGTGCCCAACCCAGCGACCTCTCATCCCCCAAATCGCCCACAAACACATCCACATCAGCGCCAAATCGCTCCCTCGCCTTCACCCCATCTCGCACAAAAATTCGTGGCCGGTCGCCTCGCTCCACCAGCCGCCGCACCACTTTCGACCCCACATCCCCCGTAGCGCCCGTAATCAGAATCCTTTTCGTCATAATCATCCTCGCTTATTTATCTGAATATTTGCTCACTTATTGATTCAGATTATTGATAAGAAATGCACTTGTCTACTCGCATTGTCCAGTACAGTAAGACCATTCATGCACAATGAGTTTCATATTTATTTACATGTTTACTCATGTTTTGAAGTAAACTTCTTTCAATGACCAGCGCAGCCACGCCTCGCCGAGCCCCCCGCCAACACCGCGCCCAACAAACCGTGGAGGCGATCCTCGGCGCAGTCCTCCGCATCCTCCGCCGCGGCCATCCAGACAGCCTCACCACCAACCACATCGCGGAAGCCGCGGGCGTCAGCATCGGTTCCGTCTACCAGTACTTTCCCGACAAGCGCGCCATCTTTTCAGCCCTTCACCAGCGCCACATCGACGAGATCGATCGCGTCATCGGCGCAGTCCTCATCCAGCACGCTACTTCCTCACTCGAAGCTCTCGTCCGCGCTCTCATCGAAGCCATGATCGAAGCCCACGCGCACGACCCCGCCCTCTATGAACTGCTCTCCGCGGAAGTTCCTCACCGCGCCGGCGGAACTCAGGACTTCGCCCTGCGCCTCCACGGCGCCTTCCGCCTGGCCATCGCTGCCCATCTTCACGAGCTGGCTCCGGCCCGCAATCTCGACCTCACCGTCTTCGTTCTCACTCACATGGTCGAGTCACTCTGCCACGGAGCCGTCCTGCGCCGCCCACCTGGCATTACCCTCAGCGCCGCCACAGAAGAAGCGGTTCACGCCGTCCTCGCCTACCTTCGCTCCTGACGCCTGTGTCTGTCCTCGCTGACCGCTTCATCGCTGACCGTCCCACCGCAGACCGCCTTATCGCTGACCGCTCCACCGCTGCCCCCAGGGCTTTATAATCCACCCAGTCCTATTTCGCCTTCATCCAATTCCAAAGCGCAGAATCTTGACCCACACAGAGAGGTCTCCCATGGCAGCGCAGAATCCCACCCTTGAAATCCTGAAGCCACGCGCCGACTGGATCGTCCGCCGCAAAGCCGAAGCCGCCCGTACCGGCGACACCAACCTGTCGCAGATGCACTTCGCCCGCAAAGGCCTTCTCACCGAGGAAATGGCCTACGTCGCGCAGCGCGAAAGCATCCCCGTCGAGCTGGTTCGCGACGAAGTCGCTGCCGGACGCCTCATCATCCCGGCCAACATCAACCACCCTGAGCTCGAGCCCATGGGCATCGGCATCGCCACCCGCTGCAAGGTCAACGCCAACATCGGCAACTCCGCCGTCACCTCCGAAGTCCAGGAAGAGCTGCGCAAGCTCCATACCGCCATCCAGCACGGCGCCGACACTGTCATGGATCTCTCCACCGGCGGCTCCATCCCCGAAATTCGCGACGCCATCCTTCGCCATTCGCCAGTCCCCATCGGCACCGTCCCCATCTATGAAGCGCTCGCCCGCGTCAAGCGGCTCGAAGACCTCAACATCGACGTCTACCTCGAAGTTATCGAAGAGCAGGCCCAGCAGGGCGTCGACTACTTCACCGTCCACGCCGGCGTCCTCATCCAGTACGTCCCCATGGTCGCCAAACGCATCACCGGCATCGTCAGCCGCGGCGGCGCCATCCTCGCCCAATGGATGACTCACCACCACAAGCAAAATTTCCTCTACGAGCACTTCGACCGCATCGTCAAAGTCATGGCGAAATACGACGTCAGCTTCTCCCTCGGCGACGGTCTCCGTCCCGGTTCGGTTGCCGATGCCTCCGACGACGCGCAGTTCTCCGAACTGAAGACCCTCGGCGAGCTCACTGCCAAAGCCTGGGAAGAAGACGTCCAGGTCATGATCGAAGGCCCCGGCCACGTCCCCCTCGACAAAATCAAGGAGCAGGTCGACAAGGAAGTCGAGTACTGCTTCGGCGCACCCTTCTACACCCTCGGCCCGCTCGTCACCGACATCGCGCCCGGCTACGACCACATCACCAGCGCCATCGGCGCAGCGTTAATCGGCTGGCACGGCGCCTCCATGCTTTGCTACGTCACGCCCAAAGAGCACCTCGGCTTGCCCAACGAAAAGGACGTCAAGGACGGCATGATTGCCTACAAAATCGCCGCCCACGCCGCCGACATCGCTCGCCACCGTCCCGGCGCCCGCGATCGCGACGACGCCATCAGCTACGCCCGCTATACCTTCGACTGGGAAAAGCAGTTCGCTCTCTCCCTCGATCCCGAAACCGCCCGCGCCATGCACGACGAGACGCTCCCCGACGACTACTACAAGGAAGCGGCCTTCTGCTCCATGTGCGGACCCAAATTCTGCTCTATGAACTGGTCCACTAAAGTCGACGAGTTCAACAAAACCGTCCACGGCCTCGAAAAGCAGGACCTCAGCGAGCTCGTCACCCTCCAGGCCCGCCAATTGAGCGAGAAAAAGTAGAGCTTTTTCGGCAACCCCGAAAAGCCGCCTTTCCCGGCGGCTTTTCGCTTTTTACGCAACCATCTCTCCAACTGTGGTATCCCATTGGAAAGAGTGCAACCGACACACGAGTGAGGAGCAACAACATGAGTATGGGTAAATTCTGGGCAGCCTTTGGTGTTGGAGTCGCCGCGGGAGCGGCTCTCGCGCTCATTTACGCGCCGCAAACCGGCGAAAAAACCCGTCGCCAACTCCGCCGCGGTTACGAAGACGCCGCCGACCGCCTCCGCTCCACTGCCAACGACGTCAGCGATCAGGCCGGCAAGTACTTCAAGCGCGGCAAAAACGTAGTCAACGAGGTCGTCGACTCCGCGCAGGACCTGGCCAATGCCGCGTCCAAACGCGTTTCTTCCTTTCGGTAAAGCGTAGTCCCTGATCCTCGTTTGAGCCCCCCCGCGCCCGGCGTTCGCCCCTGCGAATGCCGCATGATTGGTTGCGGCTACCCGTTTCCTCTTCCCCGCTTTTCAGGCATCATGGTCATCACCGCGGATGCGTCCACTTCCGCACCCCGACCATGCGCTACCGCCCATCGCTTCCCTCCCTCTGCGCCCTCCTGGTCTCCTTAACTCTTACTGCAACCACCGCAGCCCAAACTACCCCGCCGGCCACTGCGCCGCCCGTCATCCGCACTAACGCAAACCTCGTCCTCGTCGACGTCGTTGTCACCGATAAGGGCAAGCCTGTCCAGAGCCTCGCCGCCAGCCAGTTCCATATCCTCGAAAACGGCAAAGATCAGCACATCTCCGTCTTTGAAGAGCACCGTGCGACGGACGCCCAGCAAGCCTCCCAAATCCCCGCGTTGCCACCCAGCACCTTTACCAATATCCCGCGCTTCGCTCTCACCAGCGCCGTCAACGTCGTCCTGCTCGACGCCCTCAACACCCCCACTCCCGACCAGGCCTACGTCCGCCAGGAAATGCTCCAGTACGTCAAACACATTCCTCCCGGCACCCGCGTTGCCGTCTTCACCCTCGCCTCCCGCCTCCGCATGATCGAAGGCTTTACCACCGACGCCTCCCGGGTCGCCGCCGCCGTCTCCAGCACCGCCCCCCAACAGTCGCCCATCCTCGACAGCGCCAACGACCAAACCGACGTCAACAACATGGCTGCGAACATGAGCAGCATCGACAACGGCGCTCTCCAGCAGTTTGCCAACGACACGGAATCCTTCCGTCTCGACCTCCGCGTCAACATGACGCTCGATGCCCTCGCGCAACTGGGCCGCTACCTCTCCACCATCCCCGGCCGCAAAAACCTCGTCTGGTTCTCCGGCTCCTTCCCGCTCCAGTTGGACCCCGACCCCTCGCAAAGCCCCACCATGACCCCCAACGCCAACGCGTCCCAGCTCGACCCCTTCTCCTCCATGCGTGATTACGCCGAGCAGGTCCGCCAAACCGACGCGCTCCTCACCGCCGCTCGCGTCGCTGTCTATCCCGTCGATGCCCGCGGCCTCATGAACCTCTCCA
>DATHQV010000008.1:0-48078 GCA_035482355.1 Acidobacteriaceae bacterium
ATCAACCCGAAGAAATGGCCGCCCACCGACAGCGCATGCGGGTGCCGGTTCAGCATGTCTCCGAAGAATCGCCCCGCCAGCGTGATCGACGCGGCCCACAGCAAAATCCCGCCTGCATCGAACAACAGGAACTTGCCGTAGCCCATCCCAATCTGTCCGGCAATCGGCGCCGCCACGGTGCCCAGCCCTGGAATGAACTTCGCCAGCAGCAGCGATGCCGGGCCGCGCTTCGTAAAGTAGAGTTCCGTCTTGCGCACGCACGCCGTGCTCTCAAAGCTCAGCTTGCACACCAACCGCACCACCGCGGCGCCATAGTTCTTGCCAAACAAGTACCAGATAGAGTCCGCGATCAGGCTCCCGGCCATGGCCGACAGGATTACGAACGGCAGATGTAGCTCATGTGTCCCGGTCAGCGTGCCCGCCGTGAGCAGCAGCGGTGTGCTCGGCACAGGAATGCCAAGTTGCTCCGTCAGCACCCAAAGGAAAACAACCCAGTAGGCGTACTTCACAAAGAAATCGAGGGCAATGGGCATGGAGGGGCCGCTCGGGACAGCCGGAATCAAGATTCCCAGTATAGATGCGCCATGCAACGAAACGGAGCACCTATCTTCGGCGTAGTGACAGCGCTTCTACGGGCTAAACGCTTCACGCTGTTGTTCTTCACCTCAAACGCTGTCCGCTGCGTTCAGTTCCTGGCTCCCGGCACTGCAATCTCGACCGTTCCAATCCGGCCGCTCAGCAAGTCGTGCACCCCCAACCGCAGATACACCGGTCCGGGCGGCAGGTCGATCTGCTCATGCATCGACAATCGCCCCTGCGCCGCTGTCGTTTGCTCCGTCGTCTGGCTAATCCCCAGCGCGCGGTCAGCATAGTTCACCCGAATGCCCTCGTTGTTGTAAGCCACCTCGGTGAGTTCCACCTGCGTCTCAATCTTTCCATCTGGCAGCGTTTTGTGTTCCACCGTCCGTGGATCAATCCAGTAATCGACCATGTACCGCTGTGGCTGCTTGAGACTCGCACTCATCGCACCCGCCGGACCGGGTACTGCCGCAACGTCCTTCACCGCCGGATCGCTCTGCGGCACCACGCGCACCGCGAAAATCACCTGCGACAGCGGCGGCGTTCCGTGCTGCATCGCGTCGATCAGCGTGTTGTGTCGCCCCGGCGTCCACTGCACCGCCTTCGCCGGATCGTCGGCAAAGTACGAATGACGATACTCCAGGTCGTAGCGCCCGCTCTCCACGCGCACATCGACGCTCCGGAGTGCGCCGTTGTAATCGTGATCCTGCGGGGCGTATCCGATCGTGTAGTAACTCGATCCGTCGGCGATCGCCTCTCCCAGGACCTGGCCCAGGGCATTCCGGTTGTAGTACGCCTGGCCGCCGGTCTCCTTCGCAATCTGCTCCATATTGAAGTGGTCGAAGGCCACATCGTTCAAAAACGCCTGATCTTTCTGTCCCACTTCGCCACCTACGCCCGGCTGCGCGTTCACCGTGTTCGACTGATCCATGCTGAACGACCCGATGCCCGTATTCCCCCCACCACCTACGCCCACATTTCCCTGGCCTCCCGCCGGAGCTGTTTGCATCTCTTCCGGGATCCCGGCCACGGTGTTCGCGTCCGCGCTCGGGGTCTCCAGCAAACCGCGCGAATCCACCGGATACACCGCAACCCGCGAAAGCGCCAGTAATTCCGCAGCCTTTTTCACCTGTCCGTCGTAGTTCGCCATCGGATCCATGTTCGGATTCGTGCCGCCCTGCAAAAACCGCAGCGGAAACGTCGCCGAAAACCAAATCAGATTCTTGCGCCCCGGAATCGTGCTCAGATACCGCGCAATCTGGTCCAGCGCGTCAATCGTCATCTCCTCGCGCAGGCCCACTTCGAAATTCTCTGTGTCGGAAATGAATTGCTGGATCCCCGACACCGCCAGGCTCGATAGCCCCAGCGAAATGGCCAGACTGTCCTGGAGGTTGAACGTGTCGTCCAAAGTCGCATCCAGCACCGGGCTGCCTTGCGCATTACCGCGTCCCGGCCCGAGAGCCTTTGCAATTTCCGCGGCATTCGTCGTGAATCCCGAAATGATGTGCAGCTTCGAACCCAGCGTGAACACCGCAATCCGCGTTCCCGGCGGAATTGTCTTCAGATACGCAAGCATCCTGCGCCGCACGTACACCTGATCCGCCAACGGCGTATTTAGCCCATCCAGCAGCAACACATTGGCAGCACTGGTCAGCGCGTACCGCGGAGCATCGCTGTAGACATGCGGCGGCAGTGGTGGCGCCTTCGCCACATCCAGCGCATCCGTTGCCTTGTGCTCTTCGAAAATTGTGATCCGCTGCGGCTTCCCGTTTTCCCTAACCTCAAAATCTTCCTGCTTCAGCCCCATCACCGCTTGCTGCTTGTTGCGAACCACCACATCCACCAGCACCAGGTTCGCATTGGTCCGGAACAACGGGATCGTGTTCACCGCGCCCTGGTCCTGGTCCGGGATGGGTTGCCGCTGAATCTGCCCATCCGCCTGAACCGCCAGAGCCTGATTGCCGGCCGGCTGATTCGCATTGGCGGGGGCAGTTTGCGACGCGGGCGCGCTGGTCTGCTGCTGCGCTGCCCACGCAGTTGCCAGAGCAAGTGTTACGCAGCAGGTGATAGGGAGAATGCGAAGCCGGGCCATGGGTGGACTCCTGACTGGACGTCTAAAATTGCGTGCCCCATCATAAGCCGGAATGCCAACCAGTGTCCCTAGCCACTTTTTGCTGATTCCTGCGCTCCGTTTCCTGGTGGGTGCAACAGATTCAGGGTCTTGAGGATGCGTTGTTCCTGCCTGGAGGGTCTGGCAGCTGTCGGGCGGCCCGGCTACACCCTATCCCCTACACCCTGCCTACTTCGGCACATCCACCAGAACTTCCACCGTCCCAATCCGCCCGCTCAGCAAATCGTGCACTCCTACCCGCAAATAGACTTTTCCCGGCGGCAAATCAATCTGCTCGTGCAGCGCCAGCCCTGCCTGCAAATTCCGCGCTGCCTCCTGTGGCGTCAAATCCAGGCTGAATCCTCGGTCCGCATAGTTCTGCCGGATGCCTTCGTCGTCGTACGCCACTTCGGTCACTTCCACCTGCGTCTGCTGTTTACCGTCCGTTAGCGCATTGTGATCCAGGCCTCGCGGATCCACCCAGTAATCCACCATGTAGCGCTGCCCATGCTTCAGATTCTTCGCCATATCCCCCGCCGGTCCCGCCGTCACCGGCTCGGCCATCACCGCCGGATCGGTCACCGGGAGCACCCGGACGTCAAACATCACCTGCGACAACGGCAGCGTCCCGTGCTGCATTGCGTTGATCAGCGGACTCGTCTTGCCCCCAATCCATTTCGTCGCCGCGGTCGGATTGTCAGCAAAATAGGAGTGCCGGAATTCGAGGTCGTACTTCCCGCCCTCCACATGCACGTCAATCTTCCGCACCGCCCCGTTGTAATTCTGGTTTCCTGGGTCGTAACCGATGGTGTAGTAGCTGGACCCATTCGCAACTGCCTCGCCCACCACTTCGCCCAGCGCGTTCCGGTTGTAGAACGCTTCCCCGCCCGTCTCCTTCGCAATCTGATCCATGTTGAAGTGGTCGGCCGCAATATCGTTCAGAAACGTCTGGTCTTTGCTCGCCAGCCCCATTGCTTCCAACGACGATCCGCTCGCCCCGCTTGCCACCTGATCCTGGCTGAACGAGCCCATACCGCCGTTGCCGCCACCGCCTCCGGCCCCGGCTGTCCCATGTCCTTGCGTGTTTTGTGGAGGAGGGCTGCCCATCGCCGTGGCAAAACTGCTGTTGGTTTCGGCGGACACACTCGGCACGTTCAGCAATCCGCGCGAATCCACGGGGTACACCGCTACTCGCGCCAGCGCCAGAAGCTCCGCAGCCTTCTTCACCTGACCGCTGAAATCCGCCATCGGATCCATGTTCGGATTCGAGCCGCCCTGCAAAAATCGCAGCGGAAACGACGCTGAAAACCAAATCAGATTCTTGCGCCCGGGAATCGTACTCAGATACCGCGCCACCTGCCCCAGCGCGTCAATCGTCATCTCCTCGCGCAGTTGCGTCTCGAAATTCTGCGTGTCCGAAATAAACTGCTGCATCGCCGCAATCGACGCCGACGAAACCCCCGCACCCTGCGCGAGCGATAGTTGCTGCGTCATCGCGTCGTCGAAATCCGGATCCATCACCGGACTCTTTTCCGCGTTCCCCCGCCCCGGCCCCAGCGCCTTCGCAATCTCCGCCGCATCTGTCGTGAATCCGCTGATGATGTGCAGCTTCGACCCCAGCGTGAACACCGCGATCCGCGTCCCCGGCGGAATCGTGCCCAGATACTTGATCATCTGCCGCCGCACATATACCTGATCGGCCAGCGGCGTATTCAGCGCATCCAGCAACAGCACGTTCGCCGCCGAAGTCACCGCATACCGCGGCGTGTCCGTGTAAACATGCGGCGGCAGCTGCGGCGGCTTCGACGCCTCCAGCACATCCGTCGCCCGATGCTCTTCGAAGACCGTGATCTTCTGGGCCTTGCCGTCTTCCGTCAAATGAAAATTCGACGCCTTCAGATCGTGAACCGGCGCGCCCTTCTGGCGCACCACGACATCTACCAGCACCAGGTTTGCATTGGTGTGGAATACCGGCACAGGCTGCGTATTCTGCGCCGCGCTCTGTCCGAAGGCCCCCTCCACGGGTGCCAGCACCAAGGCGGCACAGCACATCAGCGAAACAGAAAAAGGCCGCATCATCAACGCACTCCAGCGCTCAAAATCCGTGGGTGCCGTCCATGATACGCCCCAGCCTCTTGCCGAAAGTCCGTCGCTGACAGTCTCCAGCTGACAACTATTCGCTGCCGGCTACGAATGAAGCCGAGGCGCCGCATCGACCCATATCCGCACCTTCACGATTTCCGCGGAAACTCCTCCACGTGCATTTCGCCCTTCCGTCCGAAATACACCACCTTCCGCCCCGTCAAATATGCCCAGTATCCGATTACGCCCGCCGCCGTCGCCTGCTTCACAAATTCCGGATACCGGATCGTGTCCGCCTGTGCGCCGCGAATGGCCCCCACGATGCCCTCTCGCGAAAAATCAGCCGCAACCGGATCCAGCTCCAGCGTCAACGGCGCCGCGTGCGTCGATCCATCCGCCCCGTAGAACACTTCCTGCCCCTGCGCGAAGTCGCAGAAGTACGATTCCACTCCCGCTGCCAACGACCGCCTCACCACTTCGGGAAAAGTCAGCTTTCCCGCCTGCGATTCCGCAAACACTTCCTGTATTTCCGTGCCGTTCATCTGTTTCTTCCTCACTCTGTTGGGATTTTGCTCAGGCCGTGTGCCTGCACCAGCTTCTTCAGAGTCACCAGCAGCAAGGTGCGTTCCCCCTGCGTCAGCGGAGCAAAAAAAATCTCATCGTTCCGGTCCGCAATCGCCGCCAGTTCCGGAACAAGCTTCTTCGCCGCCCCTGTCAGCGCAATATCCTGGTACCGCCGGTCCGCATCCCGCTCCACTCGCGTCACGAGCTTTTTCACCACCAGCCGGTCGATCAGCTTCGACGCCGTGCCGCGCGTCATTCCCGTTTCTGCTGCCACCAGCCCTGGCGACATGCCCTCCCGACCATACATTTCACGCAGCACCACCCACTCCGCCACCGTCACGCCGCTCTTTGCAAGTCCCCGCGCAAACGCATGCGAAACATGGTTCGATACAAACCGCATCCAGAACCCAATGTGGCTCTTCAACGCACTCGCCGACGTTTTCCGCTGCATGAATTCATGATAGTTTCTATGGCAACAGTTGTCAAGGATACATACACTGCCCATCAACTCCAGGCGTAATCGCATCATCTGCAAGGAACCAGGCTCTCGGTTCCGGGCTTCCGGCTTCCAGCTTCGGGCTACCAGCCACCAGCTCCGACGCTGACCGCTTTTTAGCTGCTCGTCGTGACCGCCAGCACATCCCTCCACAGGCAATCCGCGCTACCCTGTTTTCATGCCTACGGAGGAGATTGCGATCGCCGCCCCGGCCACCACTCCTAATTTTGCCTCAGCCCGCGACCTGCTCCAGCAGGCCGTCGACGACCGCGCCTTCCCCGGCGCTGCTTTCGGCGTTCTGCACCACGGCAATATTGTCGCCATGGAGGGGGTCGGGCGCTTCACCTACGAAAACTCGGCGCCCGCCGTCGAGCCGGCGACCGTCTTCGATCTTGCCAGCCTCACCAAAGTTGTGGCAACCACGACCACCGCGATGCTCCTGCATACGCGTGGCCGTTTCGACCTCGACGCACGTCTTGGGGACATCCTCCCCGGCTTTGTCGTCGGCATGGAACCCGGCAGCGGTAAGGAACGCGTCACCCTCCGCATGCTGCTCGCGCACAGTTCCGGCCTGCCCGGCTACGTCGAGCTTTTCCGCACCTGCGCCACGCCCGACGCACTCCTCCGCGCCACCCTGCAACTCCCACTCGAGGCCAAGCCTGGCCAGCGCACCGAGTACTCCGACCCTGGCTTCATCCTCCTCGGCAAAGCCATCGAAGTTCTGGCGGGCGAATTGCTCGACAAGTTCTGCGCCCGCGAAATCTTCGCGCCTCTCGGCCTAAAAGCCACACGCTTCCGCCCACTTTCCTATTTCCGCCCAATGATTCCGCCCACCGAGCGCGACACCACCTTCCGCGAACGCGTCATCCAGGGCGAAGTGCAGGACGAAAATGCATGCGTCCTCCACGGCGTCGCGGGGCACGCAGGTCTCTTCTCCAACGTCCCCGATCTGCTCCACTTCGCGCAAACGATCCTCGACCCGGCATCCGCTCCGGCCCTCATCAGCCCCGCCACGCTGGCTCTCTTCCTCACACCTCACTCCACGCCCGATGGCAAATCCCGAGCTTTAGGCTGGGATATTCCCACCCCGCCCAGCTCCTCGGGTCACCACTTCGGAGCCCGCTCCATTGGCCATCTCGGCTACTCCGGCACCTCTCTCTGGATCGATCCCGATCAAGCCCTCGCCGTCGTGTTGCTCACGAACCGCACCTGGCCCGACCGCTTCAACGACGCCATCCGCCAGGTCCGCCCAGCGTTCCACGACGCCATCGTCGAAGCGCTTCGCAGCGCGTAAAAAATTAGGGCGGACCCGAAAGTCCGCCCCCCGCCCTGCAACCGCCGCCTTTTAGAAAATCACGTGCAGGGACATTTGGATGATCCGCGGGCTCCCGATCGTATTCGTCACCACGCCCATCCGGCTCGAGGCATTCGCGGCAGCCGGCGTTGTGTACAGCTCGTACGCGCATGCCTGCGCATTGCCGACGCAGCTCGCCTGTCCTGAAGGCGTTGTCACCCCGCTCCCCGCCGAGCTCGATGAGTAAACCGAGCTGTACGGCTGCACCTGCGTGCCAACGTAATTGCCGCCCAGTTCCCCAAAATTCCCATCCAGCGTGATGTTGTTCGTCGGAATATCGAAGCTCGGCGTGTTCGTCACGTTGAATACCTCGAATCGGTAGCGCAGCGAGTACCGCTCGGTAATCGCCGTCACCTTCTGCAGGGTCACGTCCGCGCGCTTCTGGAAATCCTGGCGGAAGATATTGCGCTGCCCCGGCACGAAGTCGGTCTCGAAGACGTCGCAGAGCGGCGCCGTCGTTCCGCCGGTTGCATCCGGCCCTCCCGTCGGATCGCACGCTGGAACGCCATTCTGCCCCGGCGCTACCAGAGGAATCTGGAATTTCGCCGGATCCAGCGCAGATATTGGCGTGCCCGACGAATCGAGGAACGCCCCAACATGCCCGGTCAAAGCCTGCTTCGGCCTCACCCCTGGCGCCAGCGGCAGAATCGGATTCATCAGCGCCACATTCGTTCCAAAATACTGGCTGCCCACCGAACCCGAATAGTCGTAGATGCTGTAAGGCTGCCCGCTCTGCAGCACCGTCACGCCGATCAGCGACCAGCCATTCGTGAACCGGCTCGCCAGGTTATGCGCCTTGATCAGGTCCGGCATCGCAAACAGGTAGTTGAATGTCAGAATGTGCGTCCGGTCGTAATCCGACGTTGCATACGAGCTGTGCAGATCATTCGGATTATCTCCCGTGAAGAACAGGCCGATATCGCTCTGCTCGTCCAGCGTGTGCGACCAGGTGTAAGAAACACCTGCTTGCATGCCATGCGTCAGCCGCTTTTCCATGTGCGCCTGCAACGCGTCATACGACGAGATACCACGTGCCTGGAATGACGTTGAGTTCGGATCGTACCCGACATACGGCACGCGCAAATCCACGTTGCCGCCGCTGTAGGTATCGTACGGCTCCGTCGACAGCGGCTGCGGATTCCCCGAAGCATCGGTGTTCATGCTCAGCACTTCGTATCCGTAGGAGTACGTCTCGCCGTTGACCGGATGCGATGGCGTCGCCAGTTGCGGCTCGTTAAACGGCAGCGGCAGCACCTGATGTTTCCCCCGGTTGCCCACGTATCCCACATCGAATGCCAGATCGGTGCGCGGCTGCCACTGCCAGTCCAGCGTCCAGTTCTCCGTATAGGGCAGCTTGTTGTTGATGTCGTAGTTCCCGATCAGGTACGGCACCACCGGGCACAGATAATTGCTCGCTGAGCTGGCGTTGTTATACACATTCGCCGCCGAGCACCCGCTCTTGATCTGGCTCGAGGTCGGCAGCAGTGAGGTGAAGATGGAAGGATTGCTCTGCCCGTTGCCCAGTGCCGTCGTGCCGAACGGCGCATCCAGATTGCCCGAGACGTTTACATACGAGGCCAGCGGCGCTTCCTGCGTGACGCCAAACGGGCCGCTGATGCCGGAGCCCGCCGGCGGAGACAAATACTGGAAGAATTCACCGCGGTCGTAGTAGATGCCATACCCCGCGCGCCACACGACCGATCCGTGATTCCACGATGGGCTCCACGCCACCCCGATCCGCGGCGCCAGTCCCCACTGCCGTCCCTTCAGCGTCGAATTGCTCACGCCGGGCGTCGCGTATTGCTTGTTGTTGCCGGCCACAATAAACCCGCTGTCGTTCACCGCCGTCGCCGTCGCCGAATACCGCGAAGGGTCGAAGTTGAACAGATTGCCGTTCTTCTCCGACAACGGACCGTCGTAGTCGTACCGCAATCCCGCCGTGATGCTCACATTCGGCCGCACCTGCCATTTGTCCTGCACGTATCCGCCGAAATCGTTGGACCGGTAATAGCGCTGCGTGTCGCCCAGCAGCAGCGATCCCGAATGCAACCGCCCCTCCAGCAGGTCCGGGAAATTCCCCACCGTCAGCTCTGCCGATCCCACGCGGTTGTTCCGGATGTTCAGCTGGTTGTAGCTGTAGTTCATCCCCGCGCTAATCGTATGCGCGCCCATGGAGAAGATCGCACTCGTCGACGGGGACAGCCGGTTCTCAAAATATCCCGCGTCCACGAAATCGGAATCCGGTCCCATCGAGATCCCGTTGGACCCGTCAAACGCCGCGCTCTCCAGATAAATCCCCGGAAACTTCGAATACCCCGGAATATCGATGTCCACCGATGACGGACTCACCTGCTGCGAGAAATCGCTGTATACCTTCTGCCGCGAAAATCCCAGCCGCTGGCTCCAGTTAATCTTCGGCCCCAGCGACAGGCTGTTGGTGATGCTTGCCACCTGCGCGCCCGTGTCTTCCCGCTCCGGAAACCCGCCCACATTCGACACCGCATACGGATTCGATGTCGGCGTGTGCTGATAGAAGTACTTCAGCGCCAGATGATCCCCCTGGGTCACGTTGTAGTCCAGCGTTGCGTCCGCCTGGTCGCCCTGAAATCGCGACGCGCCCAGGTTGCGCGCGTTATAAGCGCTCGTGTTGGCTGCGAATACATTGTTCGTCGTGTTCGACGACGGAATCATGTACGCCCCGTTCGGGAGCTTCGCATTCAGCAGCGCCATGGCCGCCGGATCAATCGTGGTGATCGTGCCCGGATTCGTCGATCCCCCCGCCACGTACCACGAATTCAGCGCATTCATAATGCCCGTCGCGCTGCGGTCGTCCGTCAATCCGTACGGCACCTGCATCTCCGCCAGGCCGCCGAATTCGTCGTCCGCCTGCTGCCGCTGGTACCCCAGGAAGAAGAACAGTTTGTCCTTCATGATCGGTCCGCCCAGCGTGCCGCCCGCAGCAAACCGGTGCAGTTGCGGCACCCCCAGATGCTGCTGGTTCCAGAAGAACGGCGCCGCATTCAGCCAACTGGTCCCGCGGTTTCCCCAGGCCTGACCGTGAAACGCATTGCCTCCGCTGGTGGTGCTGATGTCCACGTGCGCGCCCGCCGTCTGCCCCTGCTGCGCGTCATACATCGACGTATTCACCGTCAGTTCCTGCATGAACTCCGGCGGAGGCGAAGCCAGACCGTTGCCGTTCGATCCGTAAACCGACGTGGACGTGAGCGTCCCACCGCCCGGTTCATACACTTCACCGATATTGAAATTCAGACGCTGCGAGGTGCTCTGGCTCGAGCTCTTACCGTTGAACAAATTCGTCACATCGACGCCGTTCACCAGAAACGTATTCGCAGTATCCCGCTGCCCATTCGCCCAAATCGGCTGATTGCCCAGCCCCGCATTCGAGCCCGTCCCGTTGAGCAACTCGGCGCTCACGCCCGGCGCCAGAATCGCCAGCTGCGTAAAGCTCCCCGTGGCCAGCGGTGTCTGCTCAATCTCCGCCTTATCCAGGGTATAAATATCGAAGGCTAACCCACTGGGACGGAAAACGGGTCTAAGGGTGGGGCGTCTTTGGAAAAGCGGCGATTATAAAGCATATGAATGGTGCTGTCCAACCTAGAGGCAATCGGTGCGCGGTTCTGATGGCCCCTTCGGTTTTGAAGATCAATGACGCACCTGAGGCATATCGCCGTCGCGGGTCCACTGAACGGTCGAATGGCGTGGGAAGATTACGGGTGTCAAAAGAGCGCTAAAATTTAGGGCGTGGGCCGATGGAAAAATGCAAGTCGTTGAGAAGAAAGAGGGAGTTTCCACGACGATAGCGCGAACGGATGACAAAATTTGGAATCGCGGTGCTAATATAGCACCATGCCATTCTTAAACAGCGTGACGATTGTCACGCGGTGGAACGGCAGAAAGAAACCCGACCACAGTTAGCGCTGTGATCGGGTCGGTTGTACAACGTTGCTGTTTGTGGTATTGCGTCCGAACACCGAGTCTGGCCCCCTTTGATTGTCTAGGTCCTAGGGGGTCTGCTCTTTTTAGAGTTATCGCCTTATCCCGCCGTCGGACTATTCTCGGGTCTGGCTATCGCTCTCCTCATGATTGTGCCCATTATACGGCAGGGTTAGCGACAGAAAATTCTGTTAATAAAAAGTAGGGAAAAGTGTGAATAAGTTGTCTTCTAATGTGGAAATGCAGCGGTTTAACGCGGCTCTGCAAAAGGTCGTGAGTGTATCAAAATCCGACCTGCAAAAGATGTTGGCTGAAGACAAGGCGAACAAGGTTGGTAAACGGAAGCCAGGACCTAGACCAAAGTCTTCGGCTTCCGGCCCCGTTTTAAGCGCACAGGATTAGGCTTCCGTTCTTTCCAGCTTTCCCGTCACTTCGGCGTAAGTGAGCCGCTTTCCAGCAACCTGAGACAGCGCAATCAGAAAACGGTCTGCGTCGTTCAGCGGATTATCTTTCGTGCCGCGATTGTTGTACCGGAAGACTTGCTCATCGATATAGCGGTCCAGATGGAAAGGCTCTACGGCAACGTAGGTGCCTTTCAAGCCGCGCTTTAACAGGCTCCAGAAATTCTCAATTCCCTGCGTGTGGACCTGGCCACGAACGTATTCTTCGGCATGGTTCACGGTCTCATGGATGAAGTTGCGCACCTTCAACCCGTCGTAACCCGCATAGCCATCGCTGTAGATCGTCGCCTTGCGCTGGATCTGATTGAAGATTTCGCTCTGAAGGGTTTCGCGCTTAACGTCGGGAATGACCTTTGCCCGAACCTGCCGGGTTTCACGCTCCAGCATTCCCATAACGACGGCCTTTCCATGGGAGCCGCCGCGCTTCTCATAGCGGACTTTCTTATCGCGGTGCATGAACTTCAGATTGCCGCCGACAAACGTCTCATCGATCTCAATAGGGCCGCCATGGCCAGACATTTTGCCGGACTCGTTGGAACGGAGTACCAGGCGCAGCCGTTGAAGCATGAACCAGGCCGTCTTCTGGGTTACGCCCAGATCGCGGGCAATCTCGTAGGAGCTAACACCGTTTTTGCAGTTGGACAGCATCCACAGGGCCGGAAGCCACTTTTGCAGGGAGATCGGTGAGTCTTCGAAGATGGACCCAACCTTGACCGAAAACTGTTTGCGGCACTTGCGGCACTTCCAACGCTTCTGGGTTTCGAACCAGTACGGCTGGTCGCCATTGCACCGGGGGCAAACCACCCCGTTCGGCCAGCGCATTTCAGCTACGGCGTTGATGCAAACCTGCTCATCGTTGAAGTACTTGATGGCTTCGAGGAGTGTCTTCGGTGCGTCCATGAAGATACTCTACTAAACTTGTTTGGGTTCGTCAACTATATTATTACCTTATCCAGCGTGTACCCGTTGGTCGTATCCGTAGCGTTCATCAGCGGATTCGCATGAACCGTCACCGATTCGGATACCTGTCCCGGTTTCAGCCGCGCGTTCACCGTCCCTGCGCGCATTTCCTGCACGGCGATTCCCGGAAAATCTTCCGTCGCAAATCCCTGCTGCGTGATGGTTACACGGTACGTTCCCACCGGCAGATTGAGCAGTTCCCAATATCCTGATCTCTGCGTCTTCGTTGACCGCGTCAGCCCCGTCTGCTCGCCCACTGCAGACACTGTGGCGTCGGCCAGCGCGCCTCCTGATATATCCGTTACGGTCCCGTTCAGACTGCCGAGCGTCTGCTGCGCCAGACCCGCCCGTTGAAGACCCATTGCGCAAAGAAGGAAAAGGCATACTGCGACCGCATGCCGCGGAAGGAATTTCGTCATCACTGGCAACTCCGGAAATCCTAAGAATTTTGGCTCGTTTATTTCGGCGCTGCCTGCAAACGAATTGCATCGGCGCGCGACCAGAGATTAGCCTTTTTTGATCACAATTTCGTTAATAGGTCCGGGAGCGTTCGTGAATAGATCCCTGGGATATCGCCACCAAAAGCAAAAAGCCGGAGCGGGTGTCTTTCCCGCTCCGGCTCCTGCGTTTGTCAGCTATTCCCGATGCTTAATAAATCCTAAAATTCACCTCGATGTTGATCTCAACGGCGACCGCCTTGCCCTTATACATAGCCGGCTTGAACTTATATTGCTTCACCGCTTCAATCGCCTTCTCGTCCAGGCCCATTCCCAGCGGACGCACCACGTGCACCTGCTGCGGATTGCCCTGCGAATCCACCACCAACCCCACCACGCAGACACCCTGATACTTTGCGCGCCGCGCTTCATCGGAGAATTCCGGGTCTGGATCGTAGATCAGCACCGGCGCGGAAACACCGCCGCCCAGCTTCATCAGGCCGCCGCCGTAGCCGCCGCCTTCACCCGGGCCCACGCCGTTGCCATTGCCCGAACCAATGCCGCCGCCCCTGCCCGAACCAAATCCCGATCCTGATCCGCCGCCCTGCGATGCCAGGGCCACCTGGTTCGACTGCGGAATTCCGATATTCGGCATGTTCGCCGCGTCCGGCAGCTTGATCGGCTGCGGCATCATCACGCTCGGTTCCACCGCCAGCTTCGGCTTATCGATTTTCAAAATTTGCGGGGGCGCCAGCGGCTGCTTCGTCATCTTGGGCAGATGCCCTTTGGAGGCCTCGACGGTTTCGTGATTCCCGCCGCCTCCTCCGCCTCCCATTGCGTCCTTCAACTTCATTTCCGGGATGAAGGGGGGCGTCTCTACGGTGGTCGCCAGCATTTTCTTCTGCAGCATGCGCGTGTGCCACTGCTGCAGCGCAAACAGCACCAGCAGCCCGACGATCACTACATGGGTCAGCGCCGATAACGCGCTCGATGCCGGACTCCGCTTGACTTTCATCCGATCAACAACCGCGATCGGCGTCGAGGTCAGCTGCAGCGGCGGCAGCCTCTTTGGAAACAGCGCATCCTTAATACCCGGCCACAGGGTTTTCCAGATTGGCTCCTCGATGTACGCCTCAAGGCTGCCCATCGACATCACCGGATCTGCGTTGAAATGAGGCTCGGGAGGGGGCGCGACGCTGCTGTTCCCGTTGCGGGTCGACGGCCCACCGGGACCGCCGGCGTTCTGCACCAGCTCACCCTGATCTTCGGGTGTCCGGGATTTTTCTGGTCCTGTTCCTAAATCCGCCAAAACCGAATTCCCCATAGATACTCGCCGGCATCAAAATCCCGGCTTCTCCTGATTATCAACGACAGCCACCCTTCGTGTCTGCCCCAGAAAACCATTACGTGGTTGTGTGAGATGCCCGAAGTGTGACCTCGTTACCTAAGAATTCCGGCGAATCCCCACCTGACTCGCTGCCAAATTGCGCTATCCCGCAAAGCCTTCTGCAAAATCCCCTTAGGTTCTGCCCTGTTCAATATACGCAACCCGCCTTATCAGGAATAGACGTCCGATCCCCGAGGAAGTCACGACAACCACCGGATACAATGAACTTTTATCCACAAAGCTTTGCAAGACGGAGAAACGATGTCCTCTGCTCCACCATCCGGTGCGCCGCCCACCCCCTCCACCGCGGGCGAGTACCCACCCCTCAAAGACACCCTCTCCCTGCCCCAAACCGACTTCCCGATGAAGGCCAATCTGCCGCAGAATGAGCCGGGTCGCCTCAAATCCTGGGAAGAATCTCATCTCTACGACCAGATCCGCCAGGCCCGCAAGGGCGCGCCCCGCTGGGTCCTCCACGACGGACCTCCCTATGCCAACGGTCCCCTCCACCTCGGCCACGCGCTGAACAAGGGCCTCAAGGACTTTGTCGTTAAAGCCAAAACCATGGCCGGTTTTGACTCGCCCTACGTTCCCGGCTTCGATTGCCACGGCCTCCCCATCGAAATCAAAGTGGACGAGCAGCTTGGCCGCAAAAAACTCGACCTCCCGGCCGCTGAGTTCCTCCGCCATTGCCGCGAATACGCCCAGAAATACGTCGATCTCCAGACTTCCCAGTTCATCCGCCTCGGGGTCTTTGGGCGCTGGGACAATCCATACTCGACCATGGCGCGTGCCTACGAGGCGCGCACCCTGGAAATCTTCTACCGCTTCTTCGAGCAGGGCTTCGTCTACCGCGGACTCAAACCGGTTTATTGGTGCATCCACGACCGCACCGCGCTTGCCGACGCCGAAATCGAGTACGACCAGCACTCCAGCCCCAGCATTTACGTCCGCTACGAACTCACGAGCGACCCCGCGGCGATCGATCCTGCCCTCGCTGGGAAAAAAGTAGCGACCATCATCTGGACCACCACCCCGTGGACCCTCCCCGCGTCCCTCGCCATTGCCTTCCACCCGGACTTCGACTACGTCGCCCTCGAAAACACCGATGGCACCGTCTACATCGTCGCGAAGTCGCTAGCGGCATCCGTGAAGGAAGCCTGCAACCTCGAAAGCGCCCACGCGATCGCCGAATTCAAGGGCTCCGTGCTCGAGAAAAAAACCTTCCAGCACCCGTTCCTCGATCGCTCGATCCTCGGCGTCCTCGCTGACTACGTCACCGCCGACACCGGCACCGGAGCCGTTCACACCGCGCCCGCGCATGGAGCCGACGACTTCGCCACCGGCGTCCGTTACGGCCTCGACCCCACCACGCACGTCGATAACGCCGGCCGCCTCCGCGACGGCCTGCCTGAGTACGAAGGCAAAACCGTCTTCCAGGCCAACCCCGCCATCATCGAACTCGTCGCCGCCCGCGGAGCCCTGATGGGCCGCGCCGACATCTTCCACAGCTATCCCCACTGCTGGCGCTGCCACAAGCCCGTCATCTTCCGCGCCACCGAACAGTGGTTCATCAACATCGATACGCCGCTCAAAAATGCCGACGGCACGCCGACCACGTTCCGCCAGCGCGCCCTCGACGAAATCAAGACGGTGAAGTGGGATCCAGCCTGGGGCGAAGAGCGCATCTCCAACATGATCGCCACCCGCCCCGACTGGTGCATCTCCCGCCAGCGCATCTGGGGCGTTCCCATCGCCGTCTTCATGTGCGAAGGCTGCGAACAGCCGGTGCGCGACCCCGCGCTCAATCGCCGCGTTCTCGAATTATTTGAGAAGGAAGGCGCTGAAGCCTGGCACACCGACACCGTCGCTTCGCTGCTGCCCGCCGGAACCGCCTGCGTCCACTGCGGTAAAACCGCCTTCCGCAAGGAGACGGACATCCTCGATGTCTGGTTCGATTCCGGCGTCAGCTGGTACGCCGTCATGGACGCCGAGCCCGATCTTCCGCCCCCCGCCGACCTCTACTTCGAAGGCGGCGACCAATACCGCGGCTGGTTCCACACCTCTCTGCTCACCTCCGTCGGCGTCGGCGAGCAGCACGCCGCGCCCTTCCGCATGGTCGGCACGCCCGGCTGGACCCTCGACGAGCAGGGCCGCGCCATGTCCAAATCCCTCGGCAACGGCGTCGATCCCGTCGACATCGCCGACCGCCTCGGCGCGGAAATCGTTCGTCTCTGGGTCGCCAGCGTCGACTTCCGCGAAGACGTCGTGAACAGCGAAAACATCATGCAGCGCCTCGCGGACAACTACCGCAAGCTGCGCAACACCTTCCGCTTTCTGTTAGGAAATTTGGCGGGCTTCGAACCCGCGCGCGACGCGGTACCCGATGCCGACCTGCTGCCGCTGGACCGCTATATGCTCGCCCGCTGCCGCGAACTGGTCGAAAAAGTCAGCGGGACCGACGGCCAGGGTGGATGGTACGGAGACTTCCAGTTTCATCGCGTGTACCACGCCGTCAACGAGTTTTGCATCGTCGAGCTCAGCGCCTTCTATTTAGACGTCCTCAAAGACCGCCTCTACACGTTTGCGCCAAAGAGCGCGGAACGCCGCTCCGCGCAGACCGTTTTGTGGCGCATCGCCGAAGCGTTGGTGCGCCTGGTCGCGCCCATCCTTACTTTCACCGCCGACGAGGTCTGGCAATATCTGCCGAAGGTAGAAGGACGCGAAGCCAGCGTGCATTTAGCGCTGTTCCCAAAGGTCGACGAGCTCGGCCACACTGATCCCGCGCTCGTGGAGGATTTCAAAAAACTCCTGGTAATCAGGGATATCGTGCTCGGATCTCTTGAATCCGTGCGCAAGGCAGGGAAGATTGGTAAATCTCTTGAAGCTCATGTAGAGATCGTTGCGCCTGCGGAAGCAAAATCGGTCCTCGCAAAGTATGTGAGCAGTTTGAAGGAGCTGCTCAATGTATCGAAAGTGAGCTTCGAGTCCTCTCATGTTGAAAAGGGGACGGGCGGCGCATATCGCGTTACGCCTGCAGAGGACAATGCGCTAAGCGTACACATCGCCCTCGCTGAAGGACACAAATGCAACCGCTGCTGGAACTACTACCCCGACTCCAGCGATCAACACGTCCGCAAATTCGGCCCATGGGACAACGTCTGCGGCCGCTGCGCCGACGCATTAAAGCAAATGGGCTACAACGCGGAACCGCAATAATCCGGGTGCCACCTATCTGCCCGGGGTTGGCAGATGTTGGATGGCGCGAGAGCGCCCGCCCTACTGACTACTGATGACTGACTCCTGACTACCGGCAACTCACAACTGATAACTGACTACTCGATGAAATCCACCGACCGCCGACCCATCCTCCTCACCATCACCGCTCTCGTCGTCCTCGCCGACCGCCTCTCCAAGGCCTGGGTCGTCCGCCACATTCCCGAAGACACCACCATTCCCGTCTGGGACCACATCTTCCGCCTCTCGCACGTCCGCAATCCCGGCGCGGCCTTTTCGCTCTTCACCGATTCGACGCACCCCGCGCCCACCCACAACCTGCTCGCCGGGTTTTCGATTGTCGCCGGACTCGCCGTCCTCATCATCCTGCTGCGCATCGGCCGCCATTTCTCCGCAACCGCGCTGGCCCTCGCGCTCATCCTCGGCGGCACCATCGGCAATGTGTGGGACCGCCTGCGCTACGGCATGGTCACCGACTTCCTCGAAGTCCACATCGTCCACTACCACTGGCCCGACTTCAACGTAGCCGATTCCTGCATCGTCATCGGCGGCATTCTGCTCGTGCTCGACGCCATGCGCCCCCGCCACCCCGACGAGCAGAATTAGCCACCCACTTTGAGGGTTCAGCCCGGGCTGGGCGCCGGACGCGGCGGCTGCTTTCCAGACGTGCGAGGACTGCCGCCTGCAAGCTTCTGTCCGCAGCGCCGGGTGCCAAATATCCGCCCGCTTTTGGCAGCTGCCGGCCACCGCGAGGGCGCGCGTTTTTACTGATTACCTCCGTGCGCGACGTCACATCATTTCCCGCCACGTCTCGCTAAACTTCTTTGCCAGAATGCCCGTCGAAGACGCCCTCGCCACCACCAGCCAAACCCGCGGCCCCGATCGCCCCCTCCTCAACCTCACCATCGGCGACCTGCTCCATCGCACCGCCTCGCGCTTTCCTGACCGCGACGCCGTCGTCTCCTGCCATCAGCCCCGCCGCCTCACCTGGTCGCAGCTCAGCGAGCAGGCCGACCGCGTCGCCCGCGGACTCTGGGCGCTCGGCATCCGCAAGGGCGACCGCGTCGGCCTCTGGTCCACCAACTGCGTTGAATGGATCATGATGCACATGGGCTGCGCCCGCGCCGGCGTCGCCCTCGTCAACGTCAACCCCGCTTACCGCTCGCACGAACTGCAGTACACCCTCACCCGCTCACGCATGAAGGCGCTCTTTCTCTGGACCCACGACCGCCGCGCCGACTACGCTGCCATCCTCGAACGCGCCCGCCGCGGCCTCTCTCTCGATCTGCGCCACGTCATCTTCTTTGATTCGCCACAGTGGCCCGTTTTTCTCGACGCACCGGGCCAGCTTCCCGATCATGTCGACCCGCAGGACGTCGCCAACATCCAGTACACCTCCGGCACCACCGGCCTGCCCAAGGGCGTCATGCTCACGCACCACAACATCGTCAACAACGGCCAGTTCCTCGCCCAGGCCTTTCACTACACTGAGCAGGACCGCATCTGCGTCCCCGTCCCGCTCTTTCATTGCTACGGCTGCGTCATCGGAACCATGACCGCGCTCAATACCGGCGCCGCCGTCGTCTTTCCGAACTGGACGTTCGACGCCCGCGCCACCCTCCAGGCCATCCATAACGAACGCTGCACCTCCGTGTACGGAGTGCCCGCCATGTTCGTGGCCGAGCTAGCCCTCCCCGACTTCCCCACCTTCAACCTCACTTCGCTCCGCACCGGCATGATGTCCGGAGCACCCTGTCCCGTTGAGCTGATGAAGCGCGTCCTCACGGAAATGCACATCCGCGAGCTGGTCATTGCCTACGGCCAGACGGAAAGCTCTCCCGTGGTCACCATGTCCGACGCATCGGACTCCATCGACATCCGCGTCAACACCGTCGGCCGCGCCATGCCGCAAACGGAAATCAAAATCGTCTCCACCGCCAGCGGCGAGACCCTCCCCATCGGCGAACAGGGTGAAGTCTGCGCCCGCGGCTACGTCGTCATGAAGGGCTACGACGCAGAACCCGCCGCCACCACCGCTGCCATCGATTCCACCGGATGGCTGCACACCGGCGACCTCGGCGTCATGCATGCCGACGGCTGCATCCACCTGACGGGACGATCGAGAGACATCATCATTCGCGGCGGCGAAAATATCTATCCGCGCGAAATTGAAGAATTCCTCTATACGCACCCCGGTGTCGCAGAAGCCCAGGTCGTCGGCATCCCCAACGCCCGCCTCGGCGAAGTCGTCTGCGCATGGATTCGTCTCCGCCCCGGCGCCACCAGCACCGAAGAAGAACTCCGCGCCTTCTGCAACGATCAAATCGCCTATTTCAAAGTTCCCGAATACATTCGCTTTGTGGATGAATTTCCCGCGACCTTAAGCGGCAAAATCCAAAAATTCAAAATCCGCGAATTCGAAATCGAAGCCCGCAACCTTCAGACCGAAGCCACCACCGCGACGGCATAGGACCGCGGCCTCAGCGGTGCGGAGAAAACGCCAGCCTCCGCGGGCGGCAAGGCGCCCATTTTTACTGCTCATTCCTCGGCAGGGCTGCTCTATAATCGCTTCCCAACCTGTAACCCACGGTCCAGGAGGCCCCCTTATGCGACTCAAATGGCTTTTCCTCCCCACGATGGCGATCGCCTGCTCAGTTTCTCCCGCCCTCGCCCAAACCGACACGCACGTGATCGCTTCTCCCCAGGAAGCCAAGTGGGGCCCCGCTCCACCGGTCTTGCCCCCCGGCGCGCAGATCGCGGTTCTCGCCGGTAATCCTATGGGCGCTGGCCCCTACACCGTCCGCCTCAAATTTCCCGCGCATTATGCCATCCCCGCCCATTCGCACCCCACCGACGAAAACGTGGTCGTCACTTCGGGCTCACTCACTTTCGGCATGGGCGATGCTCTCGACAAGAAGGCCGCTGCCAACAAGACGCTCAACTCCGGTGGGTACGCCCTCATGCCCTCCGGCATGAACCACTACGCGTTCACTGGCAGCCAGGAAACTACGATCGTTCTCTACGGGACGGGTCCCGTAGAATTCAAATACGTCAATCCCGCGGACGATCCTCGAAACCATTCTTCAGCCCACTAAATCTCGCGCACGAATTCCCACAACTGCCCAAAGCTCGCAGATGTGGGAAAGCGCGAAGCGCCCGCTTTTGCTGACTACTGATTACTGAATTCTGACTGCTCAGAGTGAGCCCGCCCCACCTTCGGCACTCCATGCTTGTGGCAATCCTCGCACCGCACCGAGTGAATATTGTGCGTGCTCCCTGGATTCGCATACGTCGTGTCCATCGTCTCCACATCGATCCCACAGACGGACGTTTTCTGATGGCACGTCCTGCACGAAGCCCGCGCATTCTCGTTGTGTCCCTGATGGCAGGCGAAGCAGCTCAGTCCCGCATGCACGCCGAGCGGCGTTCGATCGTCGCCCGATCCAGCCTGCATTCCCCAGTGGTGAACGGCAGCCATCGAATCCGTCTCCGGCTCGCGCGGAGCGTGGCACTGATAACAAATCGCCTGACGCTGATCGGGGCTCATCTTCACTGCAACCGCGCCATCGAACAGCTGAGGCATGGGAAGATTCGCCGCTGCGAAATGCATCCGTTCGCGCCGGTCAAAGAAGGCCAGTTGGTCATGAACCCCCGCAACGGAAATCCGTTTGTCCGGCTTCGCATCGAGCGAACCCTGCCGGTGCACCCAATGGCATGTGAGACACGGCATGGTCGGTTGATCCGCGAAGCCTGCTCGCACCACGTGCCACGGCCCCGTGGCATTCACCGGCTGCACAACATCGCGCACCGAGCCGTCGAGATGCATGCCGTGACAGCGGAAGCAATCTTCCGTCAGCCGCTGCTTCGAATTTTGCGTGGGATTGGTGAAGATCTGCCGATAGGTTGCGCTGTGCGGGCCCGCACGCCAGCTGGCGTACTCCTCCTGATGGCATTTCTGACAGGCCGTCGTCATCGCCACCACATCCGTGTCGCGCATGCGAATCGTCTCCGGCCACCGGTGGCTCAGGTGCACCGTAATGTGGCGCAGCTTCGTCGCCATGCTCGTCTCATGACAATCCAGACATGTCGCACCGCGGTGCGCCGAGCTGTGAACTTCTCCGACATAGCCCGCCATCTCATGGCAACTCGCGCAGCCCGAGCCGTGCTGCGAGTTGTAGTAGTACGAAGCTCCGCCGTAACCCGCAGCCAGCAGCGCTACCATCGCGGTGAGCAAGAACGCGCCGATCCGGAGCAGTTTTTTCATGACCGGTAACTCGTGCCCTTCCAGTTCCTCAGCAACGCATCGGACGCCATGTACGCGATCGCCATGATGGTGAGCACCGGATTGAAGCCGCCATTCGTGACGTGCACGCTGCCGTCGATCACGAATACGTTGTCGACGTCGTGAATCTGGCAATACCGGTTCACCACCGAGCCTTTCGGATCGTTCCCCATGCGGCACGTTCCGGCCTGATGTTGTCCCGACGACACAATCTCGGGTCTTCCATTCATCAGCGAGGTTTGGATCGCTCCCGCCTCTTTCAGCCACGCAGCAGCGCGTTCGGCCTGCACGTCGCCAATCTCGGTGGTGTGCGGATGGCTGTTGCCCTCGAGACGTGCGACCGGCAATCCCCATTGGTCTTTCACCATCGGATCGAGGGTGGCGCGGCCGGTGGCCATGGGAATCTGCTGCGTCGGACCCATCACCACGATGGTGCGCCGGTGATAGTCGCGCATCGCCTGCTTGTGCCCCAGCCCCCAGCGCGGCGTGCCGGGAGGAAGACGATCGAGGGTGTGGATCGGCAAGCGGATGAATTCATTCGCCAGCAAACCGCCGCCGCACAACCCAGGAGTGCCGTGGTTGTAATCGCTGATGGCAATGCTCGCGCCTGGACCCACATCGTCGTAGGTCTCGAAGTCAAAAAATCCCACTGCCCCGGTGTAGAGGTGGCCCTGCAGATGACGTCCCACCTGGTCGTAGCGATTGCCCAGGCCATTGGGAAACAGCCGGCTCTTCGAATTCAGCAGCAAGCGCGCCGATTCAATCGCGCACGCCGAGACCACCACAATGTCCGATAGCTGCTCCTCAAGCCGCCCGTTCTCATCGAAATAGGCGACGCCGCGAGCGCGCCCCCGCTCGTCGGTCAGGATTTCTTTCACCATGCACTGCGTGCGCAGCTCGCAGTTACCCGAAGCCAGCGCCGTGGGAATGACCGTATTCTGCGAGCCATTTTTGGCATCTACCTCGCATGCAAAACCAACGCACCAGCGGCAACGCATGCACGGCCCGCGCCCGTTATAACGCACGCTGTTGCGCAGCATCGGAATCGGAAACGGATGTAGCCCCAGCCGTTTGGCCGCCGGCTCCAGGATGCCGAACTCACGATTCGGAGGCAGCGGAGGCATCGGCAACCCGCGCCGCCGCGCGCCCTGGAACGGATTCGGCGCAGGATCGCCGGAAACGCCAATCTCGTATTCCGCCTTCTCGTAGAACGGCTCGAGATCGTCATAACCGATGGGCCAGTCTTCCAGCGAGCTTCCCGCCGGCGCTCCGTAGGTCGAGCGCATGCGAAAATCCTGCGGCATATAGCGCCATGCCATTGCCCCATAGCTCAGCGTTCCGCCGCCAACGCAGGCTGCGTTGTTCTGGTACGAGCCTTCGCTCGGCGCAACTACGTGTGAATTCCCCCGCGGGTCGATCCAAACGCGCGGATTGCCTTCGTCGTCCGGACCGAAAGCATTGCCGAGGATCGTCGTGCGCTGGTTGCGGAGATCGTCCTTGCGGCAATCGCTCGCCGTGTACCACAGACCCCGCTCCAGCAGCACCACGCTCAGTCCGGCAGTCGCCAATTCTTTCGCAACAATGCCTCCCGCCGCGCCCGCGCCAACGATGACGGCATTCACGCGCTTCATGAGCGCGCCTTGTTGGTCAGGTCATATTGAGCGCGGCCTCGAATGGGCGGTTCAGACACGCCGAGCATGCGCCAACTCACCGCATCGCGATTGCCGCCATGTCGCGGGGAGCCGTAATAGCCCTCCAGCGTATGCTTGCGCACCAATTCGAAGAACGCTGGATTCTGCTGCACCAGAGCGTGCACCACGTCGAGCCGCTGCTCCGCCGAGGCCTGCGTCAGGTGCAGTCTGAATTGGCTTTCGCTGATGCTCTCCGTCTGCTCGAGCCCGCGGGCATAGGTCTTCCGAAAACGACGATAGTGGCGCGCCAACTGGTGATCGATATAGATCAGCACCCCGGCCTGCGACGCACTGGGAAAATCGTCGGCAGGTACGATTTCATCGCAGAGCACCGCGAGGGTCTGCGCATGGTCATCGCTCAGCGATTCCCACGATCCATGCTTCGACGAACATCCGGTAGCCCATGCAGCCCCGGCCATCGCTCCGGCAGCCATGAACTGCCGCCGTGTCAGGCCACCGGGCTTCTTGCTGGCTTTCATCTGCGCCTGTCGGTGAGGGTTCCGTTCCGCGTCAAGTCACGATTCCAAATTGGGTGCGCGGAGATGCTGCGGTCATCCTCCAGTGCGCCGGAAACCCTGTCAGTGATTCGAGTCACAAACTGGTTACGACTGGAAGAACATTCCAAACCTGGGTGCCACATGTCTGCCCGGGTTTGGCAGATGTGGGAAATCCGCGAAGCGGACCCGGCCTTACTGACTACTGATTGCTGCGCCCTGCCTTCTATGAGCCCTGAGCCCTGTGCTCTGAGCCCTTATTTCCCCCTGCACCTCCACCCGCAGCGCATCCGGTCCCAACACCCGCACGCGCGTTCCCATCCCCATCGCCACAAACTTCGCCGCGTACGCCGAGTCGAACTCCACTGCATAAGCCTTCCAACCTCGCGCCAACCGCCCCTTCCACTCCACAACGCGCATCGCCACCCACGGAGCCATCTCCACCGCCCCCTCATCCGCCATCGCGATCGTGGCAACATAGCGCGACTTCTTATCGCGCAGTTCCTCCGTGCTCTCGCGCCAATATTTTTCCAAACTGAAATTGCGCGGCCTCTCAAACTGCACCGCCAGCGCCACCGCCTCCCGCATCCGCGACACGCGATACGTCCGCAATCCCTCCGCACTCCGCGCCACCAAATACCACGCAGCCTGCTTCGCCACCATCCCCAGCGGATCCACCGTCCGCACGCTCGCCTGCCCATCCGCGCGCCGGTATTGAAACGTCAGCTTGCAATCCCGTGCCACCGCGTCCTGCACCACCGGCAGCGCCGACCAGCCCTCTGACCCCGGCCGCCACCCCGTCGCATCCACATGCAGCCGTGCGCGAATCGCCTCCGCCTGCCCCTTCTGCGCCGCCGGCATCGACGCCACCAGTTTGTCGAACGCCCGCGCAGCCGCAGCCGACATGCCGCCGCTTGCGGGCTGCGCCATCAGCAATCCCCAAAGCTCCGCGTCATCCAGCCCCGGCACCCGCGTCCGCCAGCCCTTTTCCAATTCCCAACCGCCCCGCACTCCCCGATGCGCAACCAGCGGAATCCCCGCCGCACACAGCGCCTCCATATCCCGATGCGCCGTCCGCTGCGACACCTCCAGCCGCTCAGCAATCTCGCGCTCCGCCAGCCGCCCGTGCGCCTGCAGCAACAACAACGCCGAAAGCAGTCGTTCCGCCTTCATCGAGTGTTACCTCGCAAAAATGTCATCCCGAGCCGGGTGTTCCATATCTGCCCGGGTTTGGCAGATGTGGAAAGTCCGCAAAGCGGACCCGCATTCCCTGACTCCTGACTCCTGACTCCCTCAACATTATTTACGAATCATGCCACAAGATGTCATATTTCCAGTCGCACTCTCTCCTTATTAAGGAAAAGGAGAATCCCCATGGACCTGAGAAAATTCTTTCTCGAACAGTTAGAACTGGAAGCCGCCGCGTCCCGCAAAGCCCTCGAGCGCATGCCCGAAGGCCAGAACTCTTTCAAACCCCACCCGCGCTCGATGGAGTTCGGCTACCTCGCCTCGCTCGTCGCTACTATGCCCCGCTGGGTCGGCATGATCATCGAACAGGACGTCACCGACATCGACGGCGCCGACCAGGCCATGCGCACCCGCTCCGTCGAATCGCGCGCCGAACTCCTGCGCCTCCTCGACGAAGGCCTCGAATCATCCCGCGCCGCCCTCGCCAACACCACCGAGGAGCACCTGATGGGCACCTGGACTCTGAAGATGGGCGGCCAGGTCCTCGTCTCAGGCCCGCGCTACATTCAGATCGCCAACGGCACCCTCAGCCATCTCGCGCACCATCGCGGCCAGCTCACCGTCTACCTGCGCCTCAACGAAGCGAAAGTGCCCGCCATCTACGGCCCCAGCGCCGATGAATGGCACTAGGCATCACCCGCTGTACGGCACAAATTTGCGTTGCTCTATCTCCCCCACCACTCCGGAATCGATATAGCACCACACCCATGCCTCATTCGGCTCAATGGACCGCATCAGCGGATGTTTTGTGGCGTGAAAATGCTTCGTCGCATGCTTGTTCTTCGACGAATCGCAACACCCCACATGCCCGCACTCCAGGCACATCCGCAGATGCACCCACGTGTCGCCGGTCTTCACGCAGTCCTCGCAAACATGCGTCGTCGTGCTCGTCAGTTTGATCTCATTCGTGTGCGAACAAACACCCGCCATCGCATTCCTCCATCAACCCATCAGCGTTCCAGTGCAGCCCGGTCCCAATTTCCCAAATCCGCGCCCGCCTCATACGTGCTCTGGCAAAACTCGAGCAGCGCCGCGCTCGGCGCCGGGTTTGGCACGGGGCTTCCTCGCACTACGTCGTAGTCCAACAGAAACTCCCCAAACCCCGCGTCGAAACGCGCTCCCTCCGGCCGCGCCTGCGCCTCGCGAAACCCTTTGGGCTCCGGCACCGTGTACGAATAAAATGCCGGACCTGTCATCGTCCCGCTCCCCGGCCAAAATCCCACGCTGCTCACTTCATGCGAATACGCCTCGCGCGTCATCGCATCTGCGCCCGGCCGCTCCGGCGCGCGCCGTCCCGAAAAGCGCGTCACCGCCAAATCAAAACTCCCCCAGAAAAAATGCACCGGGCTCACCTTCCCAACATACCGCGCCCGGAACTGGTGAAACACCGCATCCACCGACAGCAAAATTCGCCAGAATGTGTCGACCCACGCCGCATCGTAGGACGCATGCACCGTATCCTCGTCCAATGGAATGGGATCGGGTACCTCCACCGGCATACGCCACACGTGCACATCGATATCCGCCGCGCGCAGCATCGCCATACATTCTTTGTAGAAATCAGCGACCGTCCGCGGCTCCAGCTTGAGCGTCGACACCGTCCCCTCGCTGGTTTCCAGCACCAACTGGTGCGCGACAAAATCGAACCACAGTTCGAAGGCGCGACCGCGATACGGAATGCGCGAGGTCGTCAGGCCCCGCGCCGTCACGTACAGCGGAACATTCCACCAGTGATTCACCAAGGGCGTCAGGCGCATCCGCACCTTGCCGACTATTTGCGTCCACATGTGCAACGTGGCGCAGGTATCCCGCCACGCATCCAGCGGCAGAGCCGGCCAGCACTCCGGCTCATCCGCATGCGCAGGCTTCGGGATGGACGAACCATCAGCCAACGAATGTACCTCGCGCCCGGAAGCAGTAGTCAGCAATCAGTAGTCAGCGCTGACAGTTTTATGCTGACAGTCTCTCGCTGACCGTCTCACCGCTGACCGGCCCTTAGCTGACCGCTTCTTAGCTGCCCCTTAGTGTCCCGTCTCCGTATAGAACGCGGCCACATCGCGCTTGAGTTCTTTCAGCGCATCCACGTTCAGATACACCATGTGCCCCGACGGATAGTAGCCGAACTCCACATTCTTCCGCAGTTCCGGAGACAGCATCATGTGGCTCAGATCCTGCTCCGTCAGGAAGAACGGCGTCGCCAGATCGAACATTCCGTTGGCGGAAAAAACTTTCAGCTTCGGATTCTTGCGCATCGTGTCCGCCAGATCCCCTGCCACGTACGGCATCTGCTGCTGGCCGCCAAATCCGCGCCCCCCGCCGCCCGCCGGACGATGATGCCAGTCCCACTCCCCAATGCTGTTTGCCGACGGCCGATAATCATCCGTCGTCTCGTATTTCAATTCGCGCGTCAGGTAGTCGTGAAACGCCGCAATGAACGCCCCCGAAATTCCTGTGTCCGATGGATCGTACCCAGGAAACTCGCCGGCGTTGTCGACGTCCGTTCCCTCGAACCGCGCGTCGTACCGCCCCAGAATGTCGCCCTCGTCGCGCAGCAGCTCCTTGCGGAAACGTGTCGCACTAATCCGCAAATTCGATTCCTTCACGTACTGCGCGCTCAGCCCCGTATACTGCGCCACCTTCGCTGCAATCGCGTCAAGATGCTCGGGCGAAATTCCGTCACCTTCCGCCAGCGCTTCCGCGTAATCACCCCGCGCGAACGCCCGCACATCCTGCAAATACGCCTTGATATCCGCTGGCTTGTTCTGCACCTTGTTGTAATACCAGGCAATCGCCGCATAAGACGGCAAATTCCCGATCGCCTCGACATCCAGTCCCGGTGACGATGCGTTGTAATTCAAAATCGACGACAGCAGCACGATCCCGTTCAACGAAATCCCGTCTGCCTGCAGCGTGGCCGACAGGCCCGCCGAGCGCGTCGTGCCATACGACTCCCCAAACAAATACTTGGGAGAGTTCCACCGCTGGTTCACCGTCACGTACCGCAAGATGAATTTGTCGAACGCCTTCAGATCCTGATCGACGCCAGTGAAATCCTTTGGCGTACCCTTGCCCACCGCGCGCGAAAACCCCGTCAGCGGCGCATCAATAAACACCAGATCGCTCTTGTCCAGCAAACTGAATTGGTTGGGAACAATTTGGTACGGCCCCGGCCCCGTTGCTTTCGGGCTGTCCGTCACCACCCGCACCGGCCCCACTGACCCCATGTGCAGCCAGATCGTCGCCGATCCCGGTCCGCCGTTGTACAAAAATGTCACAGGCCGCGAGTTGGGGTCCGCTCCATCCAGAGTGTAGGCCACATAAAAAATGCTGCCGTAAGGATGATCGTCTTCCCCATCGCGAATCAGCAGCGTTCCTGCCGTCGCCGTATAGTGCAGCGACTTCCCGTCCAGATCCATATCGTGATGCGTGACCGAACTTTTCTCTGGCGGAATCGCGTCGGGCTTATTGTCTGGCTTGTTCGCGTCCGGCTTGTTCGGATCGGGCGCGCTCTGGTCGCCCGTCCTTGTCTCGTCCGTCCTCCGGCGCTCCTGTCCGCTCGCCGCCTGCATCGTGCCCAAAAGCAACAGCGCCCCCACCACCAGGACGCAACCTCTCCGCTGGAACTGGCTCAACGTGACCTCCAAAGCATGAAACTGCATACCGTCGCAGAAACGGCTGGACCGCACCGCTTCCATAGGAATTTGTCGTGCGAATAAGTCTGCTTCAGATAGAGAGGAATGGCAAGCCCGTCAACGGTGATCGATGATCGCTGTTCTCTATGTGCCGGTTCCGCGCAGCACGACATCCGCCGTGCGCACCAGAATCTTAATATCCAGCCACAGGCTCCAGTTCTCCACGTAGGCCGTATCCAGCTCGATGTACTTCGCAAACGAAGGATCGTGCCGCGCCTGCACCTGCCACAGCCCCGTCAATCCCGGCATCACTTCCAGCCGCCGGAAATGCTCCAGCTCGTACTTTTCCACTTCCAGGGCAATCGGCGGCCGCGGTCCCACAATGCTCATCTCTCCACGCAGCACATTTAGAAATTGTGGCAGCTCATCCAGACTGTACTTGCGCAGGAACCGTCCCAACCGGGTAATCCGTGGATCGTTCGACATCTTGAAGAGGATTCCGTCCCGCTCATTGTGCGCGGCCAGTTCCTTCTTCATGTCCTCTGCGTTTTTCACCATCGTCCGGTACTTGAAACACCGAAACACCCGGCCGCGCTTCCCAATGCGATCGGATACGTAAAAAACCGGCCCTTCGCTGTCCAGTTTGATTGCCAGCGCCACCGCTGCCATCAGCGGCGCGGCAACTGCCAGGGCAGCCAGCGACAAGGCGATGTCCACCACCCGCTTGCAGAACAACCCCACCACGCGCGGCTCGCTCCGATGCAACGTTGCCATGGGAAAAATTCCCATGTACTCCACCGGCGAATGGGACGCCAACTCACCGTAATATCCCGCGATCGCCCGCAGATCTATACCCAGTTCCCGCGCGTCTTCTACCAGCCGGATCGCCTGCTCCGTGGGATGGAATTCCCCTATCACCAGCTCGTCCACAAAATGCAGCCGCGTGAGTTGGCGAATTTTTTCCACGCCACCCAGCACATGCTCCGGTGCAATTTCCGCACTCAGCGGCGACCCGGAGGTGGCCACGAACCCCACAAAACGGTAGCCAAGCCGTGTGTTTTGCTGGAGATGCCGGCTCAACGCGTAGCTCAACTGATTGGTTCCCAGAATCACGACGTTCCGCATCTCGATACCCTGCGCATACCTCCGGTACCGCGACTTGCGCCACACCGCTCGCCGTGCGCTCAGGGTCATCGATGACGTAACCACCAGCAGCATCACCAGAATCCGCGAGATTTCCACAGCCCGGAACAGGTACAGCGCCCCGCACAGCAGCAACCCGGCATTCAAACAGCTCTGTACCACCAACCGCAGTTCATGCCCGGTATTGGCCACCGGCTGCGGCGAATATAATCCGTAGCGGCGCGCAACCAGCACATACACCAGCACGAACCATCCAAAATACGCCACTTCCAGCCCGCTCACCGACAGCATCGGACGCAGTCCCAGCGATGGCGCAAATCTCGAAATCCCGACCGTCCGCAGGAACAACGCCATCCCGAAAGCCATCAGGATCATTAGCAGGTCGTTGACGACCATCGCTGCCGCTGCCGCAGCCGTGGGCCCAAAGCTGCTGCGCCGTGCCGCTGCGGGCAGCCGGGAAACACCCTCCTGCCCTTTGGTTTGTGTGTTCCGGTTCCGTATATATTCGGAAGTCGCCATTCGCATTCCAGGTCGCTGTCGCGGCAACAGGCTTAAAAAATTGGGGTGTGACATCCTTAGAGGATGCCCGGCAAAAATCCCTGGGGCTTGCGATTCTTCAGATGCGATGCAGAGTGTTTGCTGCTAGCCGGAACTCAACAGGGAAGTCCTTTTTCCCATCCCGGTACATTCAAGCCTGGCCCACGAGCTACTGCGGGAAAGGATGGGGAAAAATGCCAACATCATGCGTTAATAAGCACCTTACATCAGTTCGCCACGATCCTCCATCATTAATTTTTCAGTAACCCCTCCCCACCCGGCCCTGCTGCTCTGATCTCAACGGCTTGCGTCCCCTCGCCGTCCGCTTCTCTCCGGCTGCTCCGCGCCCTTTCAAGCGCCTATCCCTGGAACGGACCACCATGCTAGTTCGTCACAGTGGCAGTGTCAATTCATAGCCTCGCTCTCAGTCAGACCTCCCTAGACCCTGTATGAATTCCACACACCAGCGTCTGCTTCGCCGCCGCATTGCGATACAAAGGTCGTATGCCGCCTGATTACCTTCAGACCCTGCGCCGTGTCATTTTGGAACAGGCCCTTCCCGTTGACAAATTCGGCCACCAGCCCCGATTGTCCGCGCTTACATTCGCGATCGGCGCCGATCTCGACTACGACCGCGATATCGTCGAGGCGGCCGCATGGCTCCATGACCTTGGCGTTTTTGTCGGCAATCGCCCAGAGGAACTGAATGCCCTCGTCGCCTGGGACCATGTGGCCTTTGCCTGCTCAGAGGCGCCTGCCATCCTGCGCCAGGCCGGTTTCCCTGAAGAGAAAATTCCCGCTGTCCTCGACGCTATCCTCCAGCATCAGCCCAAAGACGACCCCGCCACCCTCGAAGCCGTCATCCTCCGCGACGCCGATATCCTCGAACAACTCGGCGCCATCGGCATCCTCCGCACCGTCAGCAAAGTCGGCCGCGACTCCCGCTTCCCCCGCTTCACCGACGCCGTCGCCGCCCTCCGCCGCAACCTCGACGAGCTTCCCAGCAAAATCCGCCTCGACTCCACCCGCCGCCTCGCTGAACCAAGAATCCACATCCTTGAGTCCTTCCTCGGCGCCGTTCGTGACGAAAGCGGCCCCAGCCTTTTTTAATAAGCCGCTCACATCCGTCCTCCCATCGTTAGAATCAGGAGAGGATGAGACTTGCGCCTCTCCGGACGCGTCTCCTCATCAAAATGACGCCTGCCGCCCCCCGCACCGCCGATCTCCCGTCCCGCATCGCCACCATCGGCATCGACGCGCCCAGGATCGTGCGCTGCTAATCATGACCATCGTCCTCAATCCCGTGGAAGCCCGCGTCCTCGGCGCGCTTGTTGAAAAAGAGGCGACCACGCCCGAGTACTACCCGCTCTCCCTCAACGCGCTGGTCAACGCCTGCAATCAGAAAAATAATCGCGATCCTGAAATGCATCTGGACGAAACCGAAGTGCGCCAGGCTCTCCACCGCCTCGAAGACCAGCAACTTGCCGGTCCCGTCCGCGGAACAGAGAGCCGCGTCACGAAGTACGAGCACCGCGTTCAGGAAGTCTTCAATTTCACTCGCGGCGAAACCGCCGTTCTCTGCGTGCTCATGCTCCGCGGCCCGCAGACTCCTGGCGAACTCCGCATCCGTACGGAACGCATTCATCGCTTCGAAGAACTGGACGACGTCCTCTCCGCTCTTCAGCGCCTCATGCAGCGCGAGCCATCCCTAGCGACGGCTCTGCCGCGCCAACCCGGTACCAAAGAAATCCGTTACGCCCACATGCTCTCGGGCGCCATCGACGTATCCGCGGCGATACCCCAACGCGAAGAGAGCGGCGGCAACGCATCCTCTACGCAGACCCGCCTGACCGCCCTCGAAAGCGAAGTCGCCACCCTCCGCCAGGAAATCCAGGACCTCAAAGAGCAGCTCGCCGCCCTCCAACAACCATCATCCTGAGCGAAGTAAAGAGCCTTTGGTGCGCGAACCGCGTCCTCCTGGGCGGCTAGTCCCGAAGCGCATACGCCTGGACGGGCAGTCCTCACTCCCAGCGAAAAACCTTCGCCGAGAGTGTCGTGCAAATGGCGAACACCAACACCAGCGCCCCCACGTCCCCCCAATGCGCCGACCACGCCTCGCCACGCCAAATCCCCTGCAGCAGCGACACCGCATACGTCAGCGGAATCACGCGCGCCACATCCCTCATCCCCGGCGGCATCGCGGCCAGCGGCACAAAGAGCCCACACAACCCCAGCATTGGATAAAAAATCGCAGCCCCAATCGGTTGCGCGAACCGCGCCGTCGGCACAATGCTCGCAATCAGAAACCCGATGGACAAAATGCTCCACGTGCTGATCAGCATCGCCACCGCAAAACCGAATATCGGCACGTGCACCTCAACCGGGTAATACCGCTTCCCCGCCAGGACCAGGAGCGCCATCGTCACCAGCGTCAGCGCCAGCTTCACCAACACATGCGCTGTCAGAATCGTTTGCGGACGCAGCGGCGTTGCCCGCAGCCGCCGCAAAATCCCGCCCTCCCGGTAGATCGAAATAATCGTCACCAGTGACAACACGCCGGTCACCGCAATCAGCACCGATGCGAATACCGGCACCTCGACCCGCAGAATCTCACTGTTCGCCGCCGCGCTCGGCGTGCGCCCGCCGCCCCACCATCGGCCCGCCACCAGAAACACCAGCACCGGAAAGATGATCGACCCGAACGCCCCCAACGGTTCGCGCAGAAATATCTTGATCTCCAGCCACGTCAGCTTCCACAGTCCGCGCAACATCGTCCCGCCTCTTCCTAATCGCGAATCGAATGGCCCGTCAGCTTCAGAAACACATCTTCGAGCGTCGGCAGCACGGTGCGAAAATCTGTGACCCGGATCCGGCCCTCCGAAAGGCACTGGATCACCTCCGTCACAAAATCTTCGCCATGCCCGTGAATTGTGAACCGCGCCTCGCGCCGCGTCACTGCCTCCACGCATGGGATCGCCCGCAGCCGCTCCTCCGCCTCCGCGCTCTCCGTATCCAGCAGCACTGTGCGCGTTGGGCAGTGCCGCCGCACCAGTTCTTCCGGACTCCCGATATCGATGATTTTTCCGTATTCAATAATCGCAACCCGGTCGCACAGCCGCTCCGCCTCTTCCATCAGGTGCGTCGTCATAAAAACCGTCTTGCCCCGCTCGCGAATCCCACGCACCAGCTCCCAAATCGCCCGCCGCGCCTGCGGATCCAGCCCCGTCGTCAGCTCATCCAGAAACACCACTTCCGGATCGTTGATCAGCGCCAGCGCAATAAACAGCCGCTGCTTCTGCCCGCCGGACAGGTTCATGAACCAGGCATTCCGCTTGCTCTCGAGACCCAACTGCTCCAGCAAACGGTTCGCATCCACTTTCTTTGTGTAGAGCGATGCCCACAAATCCACCGCCTCCCACACTTTGATCCGTTTCTGTAACTGTGCCTGTTGCAATTGCACGCCGATCCGGTTCTGCAGGGCATAAACATCCCGGCGTGGATCGAGGCCCAAAATCGAAATTGTTCCCCCATCCGGCCGCCGAACGCCTTCCACGCACTCCATGGTGGTCGTTTTACCCGCCCCGTTCGGCCCAATCAGCCCAAAAATCTCCCCTTCGTAAACATCGAACGAAACATCCGACACCGCGACCGTCGCGCCATAACTCTTGCGAATGCCGCGTACCTGAATCACTGGTTGTGAAGGCGAGAAGGTCATGAGCACCTGCCGCATTCTTACACGGGCGCGCTCCCCATCCCATCAGGCAGCCGGAATCGCCACCACATTCGCGTCGCGCAACGCTTTGACATCCCGCATCGGCGGCTGTCCAAAGAAGCGGCTGTATTCGCGATTGAACTGGCTCACGCTCTCGTACCCCACTTCATACGCCGTGCTCGTCGCGTCCATCCCCTCCATCAGCATCCGCTGCCGCGCCGTCTGCAGCCGCAACTGCTTCTGGTATTGCAGCGGGCTCATTGAAGTCAGCGCGCGAAACTGATGATGCAGCGTCGATACCCCCATCCGCGCCACGCCCGCGAGTTCTTCCATATGCAGCGGCTTTGCGTAATTCGCCCGCAGCCACGCAATCGCCCGTGCCGTGCGGTTGCTCAATTCCCCAGTCGTGGCAATCGCGCGCAAACTCTCCCCCTGCGGCGTGCGCAAAACGCGATACACAATCTCCCGCTGGATCAGGTCGCTCAGAAACGGAATGTCCTCCCGCGTATCCAGCAGATCGATCAGCCGGCCGCACGCATCCAGCAGCCCGGCCGTCGTTTCCCCCACTGCAAGTCCTCGGCTCCGCGCCGCCCTCGGGCCTTCCGGCAAATCCTCCCGGCTCAGCACCTCCCGCACCATCGGCATATCCAGCCGCAGAAACATCGATAGCATCGGCGCCTTCTCTGACGCCTCGACAATCTGCCCCTCCGCCGGAACGTCGATCGACGACAGCAAAAACGACGACGCATCGCAGAAATATTCAAGTCCGCGCAGTTGAATCCGCTTCCGCCCCTGCACGAAGATGCTCAGGCTGGGTTCGTACATCGCCAGAGCACACGACGTCGGCGCCGTCCGCCGGTAGAGCACCAGCCGCGGCACATCGGTTGGATTTTCGCCCAGCAACAACGCGCGCGCCGCAATCTTTTCCGCCAATTCCTTCCGCTTCCCCACCACCGCGGCATCCAGCACTCTGCGCTTCCCTGTTCTGTTCTCACCTGGCATGTTTTCAGCCTACCGCTGTCGCAACTCTTGTGTGCACAAATTCACAAATTCAAACAGAATCAGGCAAAAGATCGGCAGGATCAGGAAAGCGCTGCCTCTGCTGCCCCCGTACTCTCAGAATCACAGGGGCCACACGCTTCCCGTTCGGGACGCATTCTGCATCGATCTTTCGCATCACCGAGGAGTTTCCCCATGTATCAAGCCAAAGCGTATTCCGTCGCCAGCGCGACATCGCCGTTTACTTCCACCACCATTCCGCGTCGTGATCCGGCCGGCGACGACGTCCAGATCGAGATTCTTTTCTGCGGCATCTGCCACTCCGATCTCCATCAGGCCCGCAACGAGTGGAGCGGCATGATGCCCACCGTCTATCCCTGCGTTCCCGGCCACGAAATCGTCGGCCGCGTCACCCGCGTCGGCTCCGCCGTCACAAAATTCAAGGCTGGAGACCTGGCCGCAGTCGGCTGTATGGTCGACTCCGATGGAACCTGCCCCGAATGCCGCGCCGGCTTCGAACAGTTCTGCCCCAACTTCAAGCTGACCTACAACTTTCCCGACCAGGGCGCAGGCCCCGTCACCTACGGCGGCTATTCCGACAGCATCGTGGTCAAAGAGCGCTTCGTTCTTCGCGTCCCCGCCAACCTCGACCTCGCCGGAACCGCGCCGCTGCTCTGCGCCGGCATCACCACGTATTCGCCCATGCATCACTGGGGCGTTGGCAAAGGCAAAAAGGTCGGCATCGTCGGCCTCGGCGGACTCGGCCACATGGGCGTCAAGTTCGCCCACGCCCTCGGCGCTCACGTCGTCGTCTTCACTACCTCGCCCAGCAAGAAGGACGATGCCCTCCGCCTCGGCGCCGACGAAGTGGTGATCTCCCGCGACGCCAACGATATGGCGAAACATGCCGGCAGCTTCGACTTCATCCTCGACGCCGTCGCCGCCGACCACGACATCAACGCCTACATCAACATGCTGGCCCGCGACGGCAACATCACCATGGTCGGCGCTCCGGAAACGCCGCTGCCCGTCTCCGTCTTCGGCCTGCTCATGCGCCGCCGCAGCTTCTCCGGCTCGCTGATCGGGGGCATCGCGGAAACCCAGGAGATGCTCGACTTCTGCAGCAGGAACAACATTACGTCCGACGTCGAAGTGATCCCCATTCAGAAAATCAACGAAGCCTACGAGCGCCTCGTGCGCTCCGACGTGAAGTACCGCTTCTCGATCGATATGGCTTCTCTCCGCAACGAATAACGCAATACCAGGAGTCAACAATGCAAAAGCGCAAACTCGGCAACAGCAATCTTGAAGTTTCCGCCATCGGCTTCGGCTGCATGGGCATGAGCTTTGGATTCGGACCCGCCAAAGATAAAAAAGAAATGACCGCCGTCCTCCACGCCGCCGTCGACCGCGGCGTCACCTTCTTCGATACCGCCGAAGTCTACGGGCCCCACACGAACGAGGAGTTAGTCGGCGAAGCGCTCTCGCAATTCCACGGCAAAATTGCCATCGCCACCAAATTCGGATGGGAAGGCAATCCCGAGGAAGGCGGCAAATGGAGCGCCCTCAACAGCCATCCCGACCACATCAGGAAAGTCGCCGAGGAATCCCTGCGCCGCCTGAAAGTCGACGCCATCGATCTCTATTACCAACATCGCGTCGACCTCAACGTCCCCATTGAAGACGTAGCCGGAGCCGTCAAAGATTTAATCCAGCAGGGTAAGGTGAAGCACTTCGGCCTCTCCGAAGCCGGCGCGCAAACCATCCGCCGCGCCCATGCCGTTCAGCCCGTCACCGCGCTGCAGAGCGAATACTCTCTCTTCTGGCGCGAGCCCGAGAAAGAAATCATCCCCACCCTCGAAGAGCTCGGCATCGGCTTCGTTCCCTTCAGCCCGCTCGGCAAAGGCTTTCTCACCGGCAAAATCAACGCAGACACGAAATTCGACTCGACCGACTTCCGCAACACCGTGCCTCGCTTCACGCCGGAGAATCGCAAAACGAATCAGGCCCTGGTCGACGTCATCACCGAATTCGGTCGAAAACTCCACGCCACGCCGGCGCAAATTGCTCTCGCCTGGCTGCTCGCACAAAAGCCCTGGATCGTTCCCATCCCCGGCACCACGAAGCTGGAGCGCCTCGAAGAAAATCTCGGCGCGGCCAAAATCCACCTCACCGCCGACGATGTCCGCGCCCTCGAAGAAGTCTCCTCCGCCGTCAAGGTCGAGGGTGCCCGCTATTCCCCGTTCCATCAACAGTTCGTGGGCCGGTAAGCGGCCCGTCGCAGCCCATCCCGCGCATCTCGCGGAAGGAGCGCCCCATGTCCGCATGGAAAAAAGAAGAACTTGGCAAGATCGCCGCAGCCGACGATCTGCACATCGCGCCCTTCCGCGAAGACGGCAAAACCTACGGAACCCCCACCTGGATCTGGTCCGTCGCCGTCGACGACGCCCTCTACGTCCGCGGCTATAACGGCCAGCGCTCCCGCTGGTACCAGGCCGCGGTACAACAGAAGGCCGGCCGCATCGTCGCCGCCAGTCTCACCAAAGAAGTAGCCTTCGAGCCAGTAGCCGACGAAGCCCTCAACCACCGCATCGACGAAGCCTACCGCGCCAAATACAAAGGCAGCCCTTACCTCGCCCCCATGATCGGCAAACAAGCCCGCGCCGCAACTATTCAAATCACTCCACGCTAAACCTGCACGCTGCACCCTGTACCGGGCCCCAGCGCGCTGTATTCGCGCGCTGGGTGGTTGTACCCTGTACACGTGCACGAATTTCCCCGCATCAAGCGCCTCCCGCCTTACGTCTTCAACATCACCGGCGAGCTCAAAGCCTCCGCCCGCCGCGCCGGAGAAGACATCATCGACTTCGGCATGGGCAATCCCGACGGCGCCACGCCCGCGCACATCGTCGAAAAAATGATTGAGGCCGCGCGCCGCCCGGAGACCCACCGCTACTCCCTCTCCAAAGGCATTCCCCGCCTCCGCCGCGCCATCTGCAACTGGTACGCCCAGCGCTACAACGTCTCCCTCGACCCCGCCACCGAAGCCATCGTTACCATCGGTTCCAAAGAAGGCATCGCGCACCTCTGCCTCGCCACGCTCGATCAGGGCGACGTCGTCCTCGTCCCCAATCCCAGCTATCCAATCCATATTTACGGACCCGTGATCGCCGGCGCCAACATACGCTCCGTCGCCATCCACGACGCCAACGCGTTCCTGGCCGAGCTCGAACACGCCATCCCCATGATGTATCCACGCCCGAAGATGCTCATCCTCAACTTCCCGGCGAACCCCACCACGCAGTGCGTCGACCTCAGCTTCTTTGAGCGCATCGTGGCGCTCTGCAAGCAGTACGAAATCTGGCTCGTCCACGATCTCGCCTACGCCGACATCGTTTTCGACGGCTATCGCGCCCCCTCCATCCTCGAAATCCCCGGCGCCAAAGACATCGCCGTCGAATTCTTCACCCTCTCCAAGAGCTACAACATGCCCGGCTGGCGCGTCGGCTTCATGGTCGGCAATCCTGAACTCGTCTCCGCCCTCGCTCGCCTTAAAAGCTATTTCGATTACGGCACCTTCACCCCCATCCAGGTCGCCTCCATCCTCGCTCTCGAAGGTCCGCAGGACTGCGTCGCTGAAATTCGCGACAACTACCGCCGCCGCCGCGACTGCCTCGTCACCGGCCTCAACAAAGCGGGCTGGGAAGTGGCATCGCCAAAAGCGACCATGTTCGTCTGGGCGCCCATCCCCGACGCCTACAAAGCGCAGGGCTCTCTCGAATTCTCCAAGCGTCTTCTGCAGGAAGCCAAAGTCGCCGTCAGCCCCGGCGTCGGCTTTGGCGAATACGGCGATGGCCACGTCCGCTTCTCCCTCATCGAAAACGAAGAGCGCACCCGCCAGGCATTAAGAGGCATCCGCCAAATGTTTCAAAAAGACGGCATCGGCGCCGTGCCGGTCACGCGCTAGCTTTTGCTGCGGCCGGCGTCCGTTCATTCTTAGTAACCATGAAGGTGGTTACATTAGAGAGTCGTAACGGTACCTAAATAGATATCACTTGTGACGAGAAGGGGATTGGAAACGAGGGTGGTAACTGACATCATCGGTTCATCTCAGTTGTGGGGGCTAATTCATGAAAACTGCATGGCTTTGCATTTGGTTCGCGTTCGCTGCCGCCGAAGTCGGGCTCACCCTGTGGTCTCATTCAGCAACCTTTCTGGAAATCGGGATCGTTGTTCCGCTGATGATCGCTTTCAACCTTCAGCGGGTTCGTCCCCGTGCACGCGCCCGGGTCATCCATCCTCAGGTTGTCATCGGATAGCGGCGCACTCCGTGTCGCATCGTTGTTCAAATCCGCAGCACGCCGCGCAGCACAACAACTCCGGTCCCGGATAATTGCGGTTCGCGATCGACGCGGACGCGCAGGATGCTCCGGCGTCCCATCTTAGTGCCTTGTTCGATTGCTAGCTCGTTGTTCGCAAGCAGACCTTCACCAGCGAGATACGCTGCGAGCGGCCCCGCTGCCGTTCCCGTAGCCGCATCTTCCCAGAGTCCGACGGCCGGGTTGAAGAACCGAGCGTAGGCTGTCTGCGGTCGATCCTCATCGAACGCGTAGATATAGCAACCTTCTGCGCCAGCCGCCTGCAACACGCGGAGGAGATCCCGCGCCTCCGGTTTAGCTTTGTCGACGGATTCGCACTCGGCAATGCGCACCATCAGATGAGCGGCGCCTGTATACGCCGGACGTGGTGCTGGGTGAGACAGAATTGCGCGTGGATCGAGCCCGAGCGATTTCGCCAGCGCGTTCACATTGCTCAGCGGCTCCAGCAGGCGCAGAGGAACCTGCCGCATTCGACCGTGTACACGGCCATCGATTTTCTCAAGCTCGATGGGCAGAATATCAGTGCCAATCTCCTGGGAAAACGTCTGCGGAGTAGTCAGAGGGCCAAGATCTCCATGCTCGCCCAGCCAGAGCCACGCTCCGAGGGCATTGTGCCCCGCGCCGAAGACCTCCGCACCGCTTGCCGTGAACGACCGCAGTTTTCGATCCGCGCGCGTGCCCGCAAGGATGAACGTGGTCTCGGCCTGATTGAACTCCCCGGCGAGTCGCCGCATCTGCTCATCGCTCAGCGCATCAGCGCCCTGCACTACGGCGAGCGGATTGCCCGTCAACGGCTCGTCGGCGAAGACATCGATCAATCCAGCGATCAGTTGGGGCATAGGGTTCTCGGCGTGTAGCGACCAGATCAATTACGGATTTTCCAACGGCTCCCCGCTAAAGATGAAGCAGCCCAGTGTATGGATGCGTTTTCCTGCTTTCTCGAGGCGGAGTGCGCCCTATCTGCTCGGTTTTGGCAGATGCGGGCAGCGCGTGAGCGCCCGCCTTTGCTTTACCCTGACATCCTGAGCAAAAAACAACCAGGAAGGCACCCTCCGCGATGACCTGTAGAAAATCATCCACGGCCATCGCGCAGATCGCACTTCTTCTGTTTTCTTCCGCGTTGTATGCGCAGCAGGCGAAGACGCCCACGCTCGAAGAGATTCTGCAGCGGCTCGACGCCAACCTCAACCGCTACGACACGCGCCTGCCCAGCCTCTTCTGCGATGAGCATGTCGTTTCGCAGGTGCAGCCCGGCCAGCGCAGCGAAGACACCATCACCGACTCCGTCTTCCGCCTCCGGCGCACCCCGAATGCCGACCATACGACCACGCTTGTGGAGTCACGCGAGATCAGGAAGGTCAACAACAAGCCGCCCACTTCGCAGAATATGGACGGACCCACGATGCTAAGCGGAGCTTTTGAGGGCGCCCTCGCTGTCGTCTCCCTCAAACAGACGGCCTGCATGCACTACGAACTGCAGCCCATCAACCCCAAAAACCCAACCACCCCGTACGTCATCCGCTTCTCGACCACCCAAACCACCGCCGCCTGTCTTCTCCAGGAGGACAGCCACGGCCGCGTCACCATCGACCCCGCGTCCATGCAGATCAAGCGTCTCGAACTCACCACACCCGATCACACCGTGGTCCGCGGCGACGCCTTCACCACCTCAGTCACCGGCAAGCGCGTCATCACGGTCGATTACGCGCCCATCCTGCTCGGCGGCGAGACTTTCTGGATGCCCGCCATCATCGCCATGCGCACCACCACCGGTGGCGGTTTCCACAGGCTCGTCTGGTCGTTCCGGGCCACCTATCGCAACTACCACAAGATGGAAGTCACTTCGCGCATTCTCCCCAGCAGCGAGTCGACGCCGCAGTAGCCTCGCGCAAGCTCTTAAGTTTTTAGAGGGACAAAACAGAAGGGGCCGCCAACATTCCACTCCCCAGTGTGAAGAGGCAGCCCCCGATTCATTCCTAGTAAGAGGAAGAACGAAATCAGAATGCCAGAGCATCGCCGGGAAAGAAGTGATGGCCGTCACAGGAGTTGAAAAAAAAACAGGCAGCCAGGAACCAGAACGCGCGTCAGGCCTCACTCCGGTTTTCAGCCCCGAACCCCTGGCTCTAATTCCTGCCCAGGCCGCTCTCGAAAGCATTAAAATTCACCCCCAAACCCACCGACCACCCCATGAAACCCGCCCACCTCACCATCGACGACTACATCGTCGCCCAGCCCTCACCGCCCGCGAGCCCCCTCCACGGTGTCCGCGCCGCCATTCGTAAGGCCGTTCCAGGCGCCGTCGAATCCATCTCCTACAACATGCCTGCAGGGAAACTTCGCGGCGCGCGCCTCCTCTACTGCGCCGCCTGGAAACACCACTACTCCCTCTACCCTGCCACCAAACGTCTCCTCGAGACCTTCCGCGACTACCTAGGGGATTACGAATTCAACAAAAGCACCATTCGCTTCCCGCTCGACCAACCCGTCCCCACACAGCTCATCGCCCGCATCGCAAGATTCCGCGCACAGGAAATCGCTGGCACTAAACCGAAAAAGTCAGCACTCTAACTGCTTTAGCCGCCCAAAACCCTCTTCTTTTCCATTTCTATACGCCCGCCTCGGGCCGCCTCCTCCGTCCTCCACGCTCCTTGCGCCCGCCCCTCCGAATCGCGTAAATTGAGGGCAGTTCTTACCCCTTTCCGCGCTTGTTCCGCTCGCGTGCCCGTATCGTCCAGGGGCTCACTTCCCCCAAGGAGAACCTATATGAGCGATATGATCGTTTGCATCGCCGCCGACCATAACGGCGTCGATCTGAAGTCGAAGATCAAAGCTTCCCTCGCCGAAGCCGGCTTCCGCTGCCTCGACCTCGGCCCCTATACCTCCGCAAATTCTGTCGATTACGTCGATTACGCCCAACTGGTCGGCACCCTGGTGCAAAACGGCGACTGCGACCGCGGGATTCTCATCTGCGGCACCGGCATCGGCATGAGCATTGCCGCCAACAAGCTTCCCAAAGTCCGCGCTGCCGTCGTCCATAACTACGAAAGCGCCTACAAGTGCCGCGAGCACAACGATGCCAATGTTCTTTGCCTCGGCGCATGGATCCGCACCGATGAAGAAAATATCGAGATCAGCCATCGCTGGCTCTCGGAAAAGTTCGGCGAGCGCCGTCACGTCCGCCGCGTCGAGCGCATCGCCCCCGATCCCCGGGGCAAAGTCGTCTTCACCAACGGCGTCTTCGACATCCTCCACCAGGGGCACATCGAGTTGCTGAAATGGTCGCGCAACCTTGGCGACCGACTCGTCGTCGGCATCAATTCTGACGCGTCCACCCTCGCCCTCAAAGGCGAAGGCCGTCCCGTCAATTCCCAGGAGAATCGCAAAGCGGTCCTGCAGGCGCTCCGCTTCGTCGACGAAGTCGTCATCTTCGACGAGCTCCGGCCCACCCCGCTCATCTGCGAGCTCCATCCCGCCATCGTCGTTAAGGGCGGTGAGTGGCTCGCGGAGGAAGTCCGCGACCAGGATGAAATCCCCGCCGACATCGATATCAAGATCTTTCCCCTCGTCAAGGGCTATTCCTCGACGACCGTCATTCAAAGAATCAGAGGCAGCGAAGCCGCCCCGGCCGATCCTCAGCAGCCGGCCCGCATCCAGTAACGATTCGTCTCTCTCTCAACGGCCACACGGCCGCGCACCAGGTACGCTCATTTGAATAGTCTGCAAACCATCCTTGAGAAATTCGACGCTGCCCGCGTCCTGCTCATCGGGGATACCATCCTCGATATCTACACCTATGGCTCCGCTCTCGGCCTCTCCGCGGAGACGCCCACCATCGTCGCCCGCCGCAAAGAGGTCCGCCATTCCCTCGGCGGCGCCGCCCTCGTCTGCCGGAACCTGCTCGAACTTGGCGCCTCCGTCCAATTTGTAACCCTTATCGGCACAGATGAAGAAGCGACCCACGTACGCGATTTCTCCGCCCCCAAACTCACCCTGCTTCCCGTCGCCGATCCCGCCCGCCCCACTACCGTCAAACACCGCTTCTGGGTCGATGGCTACAAGCTCTTCCAGCTCGATCAGCGCGACGACTCCCCAATTGCCTCCGCCATCGTCCAACAAGCCCTCGCCCTCGTCGACAAAGCCCTTCCCGCCGCAGACATCATCGTCGTTTCCGACTACCGGCACGGCCTGCTCTCACCGGATCTTGTCGCCTCCCTGTTGCCGCGCCTGCACGCCACCGGAAAACCCGTTTACATTGATTCTCAGGTGTCGCAAACTGCAGCCAATCACAAGCTCTATCGCGGAGGCTGCATCATGGTCCTCAATCTCAAGGAGGCGCGCTGCATCGATCCCTCCTTCTCCCCCGCGCACGACGCTGCAGCCTTTGCGATCCTCAATCGCGAACTCGATACCGACCGCATCATCGTCAAACTCGGCGAGCAGGGCGCCATGTTCCAGAACGGCACCCGCGTCTTTCACGCCCCCGCTCAAAAAGTAACAGTCACCGATACCACTGGAGCCGGCGACTCATTCCTCTCCGCGTTTTCGCTCGCGGGACTTGACGATCCGGAAGCATCTTTGCTCCTCGCCAACACATGGGCCGGCCTCTCCGTCCAGATTCACGGCACCATTCCGCCGCTCAAAGCCAACTTGCTTCCGGCCATCGGCGCGTAAGGAAAAAGGAATATCGCTATGTCGTCTTACGGTCTCACCCTCGATCAGGTCCGCCGAATCAACCACCCGGAGGCCCAGGTCTTCCCCTGGGGCAGCGTGGCCTCCCTCACTGACATGCCGCAGTTCTCCATGTATCGCGTCGACATCAACCCCGGCGCAACGCAGGCGCTCCACATCCTTCGGGCTGGCGCCGTCCATGCCTTCGTCGAATCCGGCGACGTCGTGGTCCGCACCCTGAACGACGAGGGATCCTCGCGCGCCGGCATCGTCCACGCCGGCCAGGTCGTCCACACCCCTGCCCTCCAGCCCCACGCCGCCGCCAGCCCCTGTGGCGCCGTCGTCTATCTCTTCGGCCCCCGCACCTCGGAGGGCCTCCACTCCGTCCGGCTCGAAACCGACGCAGCCGCGAATGCCGCCTTCAAATCCCTCGACTCCGCTTCCCTCCCCGAAATCGGCCAGCCCACCACCGACGTGCGTGAGAAATACTGGGGCCGCATCGAGAGCATCTTCAGCGACGACATTGCCGCCAAACGCATCTTCGTCCGCAAGGGCGGCCAAGCCAGTCTCGAGTATCACGTGGAGAAAAGCGAGAGCTACTACATCCACTCCGGCCTGCTCCGCCTCGGCCTCCGCATCGGCCGCGCGGAGAATCGCAGCGTCGTCATGTCCTCCGGACAGTCCTACGATGTCCGCCCCGGCGTCATGCACATGCGCATGGGCCTCGAAGATACCGTCATTATCGAAGTCTCGACCCGCGATTCCGACTCCGATTCTTACCTCGTCGAAGACGGCCAGACCTACCGGCACATCGACGCCGATTCCCAACCCTCTCCATCTGACAAACAGGAGCAACCTGCGTGAAAATCTTTCTCGATTCGGCCAATCTCCAGGACGTAGAAAGCGGTCTGGCGCGCGGTCATCTGTCCGGCATCACCACCAACCCCTCGCTGCTGGCTAAAGAGCCCAAGTCGAACTTCTACGGCCACATCAAGAAGATCGTTTCCCTCATGGAGGCCGATGGCCGTAATCTGCCGCTCAGCGTCGAAGTTTTTGCCACCAAGCCCGACGAGATGATCGCTCAGGCGCAGGACATCCTGCAGCAAATCCCCTACGCAGGGCTCAATATCAAGGTTCCCATCGGCTGGGATGAGCTCAAAGTCATCTACGCGCTTGCCAAACTGGGAATTCGCGTCAACTGCACCTGCATCTTCACGGAAGAACAGTGCGTGCTCGCAGCCAACAGCGGCGCCAGCTACGTCTCCATCTTTCACTGCCGGCTCAAGGACATCGGCGGCGACCCCGTCCGCGTCATCGAGAACACCCGCAGCATCTTCGATCAGGCCGGACACAAGGCTGAAATCATCGTCGGCAGCATTCGCATGCAGACGGACATCCTCGAAGCTCACCTTGCGGGCGGCCACATCGTTACCGCGGGCGCCAAAATTATCGAGCAGATGTCCGCCCATCCCGCCACCGACAAGTCCGTCCAGGGTTTCCTCAAGGACTTTGCCGGCTGGATGCAGTAATGAAAATCTGCTTCGACATCGACGGCGTGCTGTGCGGTCAGGTAGAAACCGACTACCAGGACGCACAGCCCAACCGTCCCATGATCGACCTTGTCAATCGCCTCTACGATCGCGGCTACACCATCGTCCTTCACACCAGCCGCTTCATGGGCCGCGCCAAAAGCAATCCCCAGGAAGTCGAGCGCATCGGGCGTGAATTCACTAAGCGCCAGCTCGCCGCCTGGGGTGTTCGCTATCACGAGTTGTGGATGGGCAAGCCTCGCTACGATTTCGTCATCGACGACCGCTCCGTCTTCTACGATCCCGACCCCACCCGCATCGAAGCCTACCTCGATGCCCGCACAGCCGCCACAAAATAATTCACCAAAACAAAACCGGGGCAACCAGCCCCGGTCCTAACCCACGCGTTCCACGAGCTATTAGCGACCTGCCCTCTTCACAATCTCCGTCGTACTAAACCCCTCCACAAACGGAACAATCTTCACCCGCCCGCCCCACGAACGCACTTCCGCTGCCCCTACGATTTCATCCGCAACATAATCGCCGCCCTTCACGATCACGTCCGGATGCAACGCCACCATGAGTTCCAGCGGAGTCGGTTCGTCAAACACCACCACCGCATCCACGGCTTCCAGCCCCGCCAGCACCCGTGCCCGCGCGTGCTCCGGAATAATTGGACGCGTCGGTCCCTTGAGCCGGCTCACCGAGGCGTCGCTGTTGATCCCGACTATCAGGCGGTCTCCTGCGCGCCGCGCCTCATCGAGCAGCGTCACGTGTCCAATGTGCAGCAAGTCGAAGCAGCCATTGGTGAAAACAACAGTCAACCCCTCCCGCTGCCACTGCGCCGTGCGCTCCTGCAACTGTCTCAACTGCACAATCTTTTCGCCGGGCAATCGCAATCCATCTCCTCCACTCTGTGTCATGTCCGGCACTCGCTCTGTTTCCTCCCTATCGCATCCAGCGCAGCTTCCAACATTTCGTCCACCGTAATCGAAAGAATGCATTTCTTCTTCTGCTCAATACATACCTGCAGCCTGCAATTCGCGCAGTCCACATCGTGGTAGATTGGCCGGTTCGATTTGCCGATCGGAAACCAGCGCCCTGGCCGATCCAGAGACGCAAACGCAATGACGCATGGCACACCATACGCTGCTGCCAGATGCATCGGCCCGCTGTCCGGTCCCAGAAATGCCTCCGCACTCTTGACCACTGCGGCCGTTTCCCGCGGCGTTAATTCACCGCACAGATTCACCGCTCGCCCTTTCCAGGCGACAGCCGCATAATCGCTAACGTCCCAATCCTCTTTTGCGCCCACCAGCGCCAGCCCGTGGTTCGGCAGGGCCTCGCTTAGTCTCGTCAGCAGAGCGCGCCAGTTCTCCTGGCCCCAGTCCTTCGCCTGCATCTTCGTTCCCGGCCCGCATCCAATCAACGGCATTCCTCCCAGCGGTGTAAGCGCGTCGTTTCCTTTCTTCAGTTCCGCCGCCGTCAATCGCAGATCCCACAGACTCAGATCGTTCACGTCCGCTGCGCTCAGCTCATCCACGCATCGCAGCAGACGCTGGGCTTCACGTTCCCACAAGCCCGTCTCTCCATCGAACGCCGGTTCACCCAGATCCCCTACGGGCAAACCTACGATTTTCCGAATGCCGCACAGTCTAAAGAATTTTCGGTCCCGCTCAAGCGCCTTCTGGCCCCTCGGCTGCGCCAAATACACCAGCACATCGGGTCGAAATTGCCGAATCCGCCACCACAGCCGGACCAGCCCTCGAACGTTGCGCATGCCAAGCGGGTAAGAGACATATCCATGAACCAGTCCGCTACCTTCCAGAATCGCCGCCGCGGCTGGCGCCTTTACATGGACCGGAATATTTGTCAGCAGCATCTTTCGCGCTGACGGAAAAGCCTGCTCAATAACATGCAGCGCCGGCAGAGCTACGATCGTGTCTCCCAAACTGCCCAAACGATAAATGAGTACGGCGCGATGGTCGCGAGATGTCATATAACGATGATCCGTCCCATCTGAGGATTGCCCTACTTCCGGGAAGCATAGATCTTTGTTTTCAAGTGGATGAAGGCCAACATGGAATTTCTATGCTGATCTCGTTTTGTTGGAAGTCGGCTGGAAGTTTGGGGGGAAATTGTC
>DATHQV010000009.1:0-9287 GCA_035482355.1 Acidobacteriaceae bacterium
GGGGTATTGCGAGGCGATGGATATTTCGCTGCGCAGCGGACGACTGCTGAGCGAGGAGGACCGTGCCGATGCGCCGCCCGCAGTGCTGATCAGCGAGTCGCTGGCAAAGAGCCAGTTCCCGGGGCAGAGTGCGATCGGCAAGCGGGTTCACGTCGGCCCCATGAACCGGCCGTGGTTCACGGTGGTGGGCGTGGTGGGCGACGTGAAACAGAATTCGCTCGCAGTTGATGAGCCGAACGCCGTGTATCTGACGGAAGCACAGTCGTGGTTCGCCGACGACACGATGTCGATGGTGGTGCGCACGCGCAGCGATGCGGCAGCGCTAACGCCGGAGGTGGAAAACGCCATTTGGTCGGTGGACAAGGATCAGGCGCTGGTGCGCGTGGCCACCATGGACGACCTGCTGAAAACGGGCGAAGCGACGCGGCGCTTTGTGCTCATCCTGTTTGAGGCCTTCGCCCTGGTGGCTCTGGCGCTGGCGGCTACGGGAATCTACGGTGTGCTCTCGGGCAGCGTGGCCGAGCGGACGCGGGAGATCGGCGTGCGCGCGGCCCTGGGCGCGTCGCGTGGGAACATTCTTGGCCTGGTGTTGCGCCAGGGCATGAAGATGGCGGCCGTGGGTGCAGCGCTGGGTCTGTGCGCGGCCGTGGCGTCGAGCCAGGCGCTGGCTTCGCTGTTGTTTGGCGTGTCTCGGCTCGACCCGCTCACGTATCTTACGGTGACGGCGCTGCTGCTGGCTGTGGCGGGAGGAGCGTGCGTGGTTCCGGCGGCGCGTGCTGTGGCCGTCGATCCGGTCGAAGCGCTGCGCGGCGAGTAAGCCGCGATCACGAGCCGACGGTAAATGTGCCGACTGTGGTTACATTTGCGTCGGAATTGCCTAGATAGATGGTGTAGGTGCCCGGGCCTACCAGCCAGGAACCGGAGCCGGTGTCCCAATACGAGAATGGGTGCGAGGAGTCGTTCTCCTCGACTTCGATGGTGACGGATTGGGATGCGCCGGGCTGGAGGGAGACTTTTTGCCAGCCCACGAGACGATGGGGTGGCTCGCTGAGGTTGGCGGGCATACCGAGGTAGACTTGAGCGACTTCAGCACCAGCGACCTTGCCGGCATTTGTAACTGTGAAGGTTACCTGACAATTGGGATTAGTCGCGGCTGATAGATTGTTGGCCAGTGTAGCGCCAGTGATGGAGAACGTGGTGTAGGAGAGTCCGAAGCCGAAGGGGAAAAGCGGCGTGAGGCCCTGCGCGTCATACCATTTGTAACCGACGTTGAATCCTTCTGTGTAGTTGACCGGGAAGGGAGTAGAGCCGTCGGGCGGCTGCGGGATGTTGGGGCGCGGGAGCTGCGAGACGCTGGCAGGGAAGGTGATGGGCAGCTTGCCGGAGGGATTGGTTTTCCCGAAGAGGAGATCGGCGATGGCGGAGCCTCCGCTCTGGCCTGGGAACCACGCTTCGAGGACCGCGGGGACCTGGCTGAGCCAGGGCATGACAATGGCGCCGGCGCTCTCAATGACGACGACGGTGTTGGGATTGGCGGAGGCCACGGCGGAGACGAGCGCGTCCTGATCGATGTTGTTGACAGGGTCGTTGAGATTGAGGGTCGCGAGGTCCATACCTTCGCTGGTCCACTGATGGACGAAGACGATGGCCACTTGCGACGAGGCGGCGAGGTTAGCGGCGGCGGATGCGCTGGAGCCGTCGTTGAACTGGACGGTGGCGTTGGGAGCGAGGGACTGAATGGCCTGCATGGGCGATGACGGATCCCAGATCATTTGCGCCCAGCAGGGCGGGCAGGGATAGCCATCGACGGCTGCGGGACCACCGACGGGCTGGACCTGGGCTGAGCCGCCGCCGGAGAGAACTCCGATGTTCGCGCGGGAGCCGATGATGGCGATGGACGTGAGATTGGGACTGAGCGGGAGCGCGTTGTTGTTGTTCTGAAGGAGGACTGCGCCATTTTCTTCGACCTGCTGGGCGATGGCGGCATCGGCTGCGGCGGGGATGGGCTGAAGGCTCTGCGGATTATCGAAGATGCCGACTTCAAACATGGCGCGGAGAACGCGCTGGGCCATGTTCTGGAGGCGTGCGTCCTGGACCTGGCCATTCTGGATGGCGGTGGGCAGCTGCGAGAAATAAATTTGATCGGGCTCTTCCTGGTCGAGGCCGGCGTTGGCGGCATTGACGGTGCTGTGCGTTGCTGCCCAGTCGGACATGACGAAACCGGGGAAGCTCCAATCGGTTTTGAGGACCTGGGTGAGGAGGTAAGGATTCTCACAGTCCCACGTACCGTTGGTGAGGTTGTAGCTGCACATGACGGACTGAACGTTGCCGTCTTTGACGCCAATTTCGAAGGCGAGGAGATCGCTTTCTCGTCCGCCTCGATCGTCGATGATGACGTTGGCGGTGGTGCGGCCGGTTTCCTGATCGTTGAAGGAGAAGTGCTTAATATCAGCAATCACGTGCTCGGACTGGATGCCGTTGATATGGGCCGCGGCAATTTTTCCGGCGAGGATGGGATCTTCGCCTTTGGTCTCAAAGGTGCGGCCGTCGCGGGGCTCGCGGCCAATGAGGTTGGTGTTTCCGCCGAGGTTGACGTTCATGCCGTAGGCGGCGAGCTCGGTGCCAATGACCTGGCCGTAGGAATAGGCAGCGGTGGTGTCCCATCCGGCCGCGCTGGCGATGGAAGAAGGCAGAGCGGTGGCGGGACCGACGCCGTTGCCGACACCTACGCTGCCATCCGCGATATAGAGCCCAGGAATGTTGAGGGAAGGAATGCCGGGAATGTAGCCGGCTCCGCCGCGAGGGAAGGTGATGTTGTAGGCAGAGTCGTTAGCGGTGCCGCCTTCGACCATCTGAAGCTGCTGGGTCTCGGACATTTGGGCGACGAGGGCGGCGGCGCGCTGGTCGGCAGTCTGCGGCGGGGGTGTGGTGGTGGTCGTGGAAGTGGGAGCGCTGCCGCAGGCGGTGAGGGCGAGCGCGAGCAGAGTGAACGAAAAAGAATTGCGGAGAGACATAGGTCTCCCTCCTGAGGACAGCGTAGTTTAGTGGATTTTGGAAGGGGTGGGCGCGGGTTCGTGCCTTCGACAGTTACTGAAGCGTGGCGGTGCGGAGGAAATCGAAGGTGCCGGAGGGGTTCGGATGGATGTCCGCGAGGCGGCGGTTGTGGACGACGACGGAATTGAGGTACCAGAGGTTGAGGGCGGGGAGATCGCGCGCGAGGATTTGCTGGACGCGGACATAGTCGTCGCGCTGGCGGTCGCGGTCAGTGGCGGAAGTAGCGTCGGCGATAAGGCGATCGAGGTCGAGGTTGGCGTAGAAGCCGCGATTGAGGCCGTGGGGCGGGAAGGTTGTGCTGGTGAAGGCGTTGCGGAAGAGGTCAGGGTTCTCGTTACCGCCGATCCAGCGCGATGGGGCGATCTGGAAGGCACCGTGGACGAGATCGGAGTAGAACGTGGCGAATTCGTAGCTGCGAAGATCGAGAGCGATACCGACCTGGGCGAGTTGTTGCTGCATGGCGGCGGCGACGAGGCGCACGGTTTCGTCGCTGGAGGTTTTTTCGGAGATGTGGAAGCGGATGCCGTTGGGGCCGCGAGGATAACCGGCCTGATCGAGGAGGGCGTTGGCGGCGGCGGGGTCATACGGATGCTGATCGACGTCGGCGGCGAAGGCCCAGTGCTGAGGCGGGAGCAGGCTGTTGGCGATGCGCGCCTGGCCTAAGTAGAGGGTCTGGATGATGAGGGGGCGGTTGATGGCGTCGGCGATGGCGGTGCGGATGCGCGGATCGCGGAGGAGCGGGTCGTGGAGATTGAAGACGAGGTAATAGAGGACGGTTCCGGGCCCCTGATCGACGGCCAGATGGGCGTCGTGGCTGAGGGAATCAATGAGGTCGGGAGAGAGGGCGTTGCTTTCGACGTCGGCTGAACCTTTTTCGAGTTCGAGGGCGCGGGTGGTGTCGTCGGGAACGACGGCAAAGCGGAGGCGGGGAATGTTGGCGGGAGCGCCCCAGTAGGTGGGCGCGCGGGCGAGGACGACGTCGCGATCGATCTGCTGGCTGACGAAGGTGAAGGGGCCGCTGCCGATGGGGTGACGCCAGAAGTCGCGTCCGCTGCCGTAAGGAACGATGCCGATGGCGCCGTCGCAGAGGTTGAACGGGAGAGCGGGGTCAGGCTTTTTGAGATGGAAGATGACAGTGGCGGGATCGGGTGCGTCCATGTGATCGAGAGTGGCGAAGGACCCGGCTTTGACGCTGATGACGGTGCCGTTGAGGAGCGAGTCGATGGTCCACTTGACGTCGCGCGAGGTGAGCGGGCGACCGTCGTGGAAATGGGCGTCGGTGCGGAGATGGAAGACCCAGGTGAGCGGGTCGGAATTTTCCCAGGACCTGGCGAGGAAGGGCTGCAGACCGAAGTGCTCGTCGCGGCGGACGAGGGCGTCAAAGATGAGGGCGTCGATGTGTTCGGCCTGGGCGTCGGTGCCGATGCGGGGATCGAGGTTGGCGGGGCTGGACTCGATGAGCATGGTGATGGTTTGAGGGGCGTTTTTTCTGGAGCAGCCGGTGAGGCATAGGGCCGCGCCGAGCGCGGCAGCGATAAAACGGCCAGCGGCTGGCTGCTTAGACATAGGTGACTTGGCCGAGGATTGTTGGTTGGGTGGCTCCGGTTGCGGAGGGGACGTTGCCGGGTCGGTGATGCCAGGTTTGGTACGCGAGGAGAGCGAAGGCCACGGCTTCTTTGGCTTCGGCTGGAAAGCCTGTGGCGTCGGTGGTGGTAACAGCGGCGTTGAGAGGCGCGAGGTGCTCGCGGAGTTGGGCGAGGAGGGTGACGTTGCGAGCTCCGCCACCGGAAACGATGACGTCGATGGGGGATTTGCCGGTGAGCGGGAGCACCCATTGCTCAATGGCGTGTTGGATGGACGCGGACGTGAAGGCAGTGGCTGTGGCGATGGCGTCTGCGGGATCGCTGCTGAGTTTTTGGCAGGCCGCGAGGAATCTCGCGGTGAATTCCGCGCCGAATTGTTCGCGGCCAGCGGACTTGGGTGGGGGCTGGCGGAAGAATTTCTTTTTTAGAGCGATGCGGAGGACGGGCTCGAGGATTTTTCCCTGCGACGCGATGCGGCCGTTGCGGTCATACGGCTTGGAGAAAAGCTGCTGCATGAGCGCGTCGATGATCATGTTGCCGGGGCCGGTGTCGAAGGCGATGACTTTTGTCGGCGGGGCAGCGGCGGAGATGACAGTGAGGTTGCCGATGCCGCCGAGGTTCTGGAGGACGCGGGCGCGGGTGGGGTGAGCGAACTGCACGTAGTCGAAGAAGGGAACGAGGGGTGCGCCCTGTCCGTCGTACGCCATGTCGGCGGGGCGGAAATTAGAGACGACGGGGATGCCGCACTCCGCAGCAATGAGAGCGGGTTCGCCGAGTTGCCAGGTACATGCGAAGCGTCGGCCAGCGTAGCGGGTCGAGGCCGCCTGGTGGTAGAGGGTTTGGCCGTGGCAGCCGACGAGAGCGGGCCGGATCTTCGTTGCGGCGATTGTGTCTCGCAAGGCTTCTGCGTAGGCGATGCCGAGACGCCAGTTGAGACGCGCCAGTTCGGCGGTCGAGATGTTGGGGGCATTCATGGCGGCGAGGATGGCGGAGCGCAGAGCGCGCGGGAAGGCGAAGGCGCGATGGGCGAGGAAGGTGAGCTTCGGCTTCTCGCCGCGGAGTGCGGGGCGGGGCGCGATGCGCAGGAGGGCCACGTCGATGCCGTCGGCGGAGGTTCCGCTCATAATTCCGGCGACGATCATCGATTTTGTTTCTTTCATCGTGCGATCAGATTACGACGGCGCGCCTTTCCAGCGCTCGGGGTCGGCGGAAACGGCAGGCGGTTCGGCGACGCGGGCTGCGAATTGTTTTACTTCTTCGCAGAGGCGGTTGATGCGGGTTGCGGAGAGGTTTTGGCGGCGGAGCGGGTGCAGCCATTGCTTTTTGGAGCGGTAGATTTTGCGCCAGGCGCTGGCGACTAATTCTGCAAAGGCTGGGGAACGTTCGGATTCTTTGAGCAGAGCTTCGTAGGCGCGCTGGATGAGGGCGGGGTCGCGGCAAATTTCGATCATCTGAATACCGGCGAGGACGGCCTGGACGACGGCGTCTTCGATGGACATTTGCGAGAGAATGCCGCCCATCTCCATGTCGTCGGAGAGGATGATGCCGCGGAAGCGGACCTGGCGGCGGAGCACATTGGTGACCCAGTAGCGGGAGACGGTGGCGAGAGCGGGATCGCGGCCGGGCCACGGATAGGAGGCGTGGGCGACCATGGCAAAAGGAAGATGGCTGCCGACGGCGAGCCAGGGAGAGAGATCGCTGCGCCACATGAGGCGCGTCTGGCGATGAATGACGGGCGTGGACTGGTGGGAGTCAACCGTAGCGCCGCCGAGGCCGGGAAAATGTTTCGCGCAGCCGAGGATTTCTTCCATCTTGAGCCCGGAGACGAAGTAGCGGGCGTAGTCGATGACGCGCCAAGGCTCGGCGGCGACCGCGCGGGTGCGGAGGATGGCCGCTGACTCGGGGAGAGCAAGGTCGAGGACGGGCGCAAGGACAACGTTGAAGCCGAGAGCGCGGGCTTCGCGGGCGATGAGCCAACCGTGATGGCGATAGAGGTTGCGTTTGCCGGTGGCGAAAACGGCGGCCGGAGACGGCATGGGATGAATGACGTCGCGGAAGCGATCGACGAGGCCGCCTTCGAGATCGACGCAGCGAAAGGCGGGGGTGTTGCCGAAGCGGTCAGCGTCGCGGAGGAGGGCTGCGGTCTGAGAAGCTTCTTCGATATTGCGGCGAAAGAGAATGACACCGCCGGGGCGGATGCGACGAAGCCAGGTATTTTCTTCCGCTGACAGTGCGGTGGAGGCAAGGCCGGCGATGAGGATCTGGCCGGCCTGTTCGGCGAGATCGACGTTGCGGCGGCGTGGCATGAAAACGTGCCGGACGCGGCGGCCGTCCGGTGGGGAATTCGGAGCATCTTTGCGTCTCGAGCTCATGGGCTTCTGCCTCTTGTCTGCGGATTCGAACGTTAGCCCTTGATTTCGTTTTTCAGCTCTTCCAGAAGATTCAGCGCCTGAAGTGGCGTAAGAGAATCGATGTCGGTCTGCGCCAGACGATCGAGGATTCGCTGCGAAAGTGGAGTGAAGATGGTGAGTTGCAGGGAGGCTTCGGTCTCGACGGCAACATTATGTCGTTCAGAGCGCTCATGCTGTTTCAACACCTGACGAGCGCGATGGATGACAGCCGGAGGAAGACCGGCCAGACGCGCCACGTCAATTCCGTAACTCCGATTCGCAGGGCCCTGTTCTATCCGATGCAAAAAAACGATCCCCTGGGGGCTTTCGTTCACAGATACGTGCAGGTTTTTTAGGCGGGGAAACTCATCGGCCAGCATGGTCAACTCGTGGTAATGGGTGGCGAAGAGGGCGCGTGCCCCGATGTGGCGCTGGAGGTACTCCAGGGTCGCCCAGGCGAGCGAAAGTCCGTCGAAGGTGGAGGTGCCACGGCCCATCTCGTCGAGAAGGATCAGGGACCGGGCGGTGGCGGTGTTGAGGATGGTGGCAGTTTCAGTCATTTCGACCATGAAAGTGGAGCGGCCGCGGGCGAGGTTGTCGCTGGCGCCGATGCGAGTGTAGACGCGATCGACGAGGCCATAAGTCATACGGTCGGCCGGAACGAAGCTGCCGGTCTGGGCGAGGATGACGAGGAGCGCGGCTTGGCGGAGGTAGGTGGACTTGCCACCCATGTTGGGGCCGGTGATGAGGAGCAGGTTGGGCTGCGAGGTGTTTTCGGAGGCGTCGAGGAAGAGGTCGTTGGGGACGAAGCGGGAATCGCCGGATTCGTCCATGAGGCACTCGATGACGGGATGGCGACCGGCGGCGATTTCGAGAATGGGCGTGAGGTCGATGCGGGGGCGCGTGTATTTGCGCAGGGCGGCGAGGTGCGCGAAGCAGGCGACGAGGTCGATTTCCGCGACGGCGGTACTGGTGCGGCGAATGCGGCTGGTGTTTTCGAGGATGCGGGTGCGGAGGGCAGCGAATATCCGTTTCTCGATCTCAACAGAGCGCTCCTGAGCGGTAAGGACTTTGATTTCGTAGTCCTTGAGCTCGGGAGTGGTGAAGCGTTCGGCGTTGACCAGGGTTTGTTTGCGTTCGTAGTCGGCGGGGACGCTGGAGAGGTTAGACTTAGTGATCTCGATGTAGTAGCCGAAGACGGAGTTGAAGCGGACTTTGAGCGAGCCGATGCCGGTGCGGCGGCGTTCTCGCTCTTCGATCGAGGCGATAGAGGCGCGGCCGCTGGAGCCGACGGAGCGGAGGTCGTCGAGTTCGGCGTCAATGCCGGGAGCGATGACCCCACCTTCAGCGAGGGTGAGAGGCGGTTCGGGAACCAGGGTGGTGGCGATGGCGATGCAGAGGTCGTCGAGCGGGTCGAGTGCGTGGGCGGTGGACCAAAAGGACTGCGCGTCCAGCGGGATGGACGAGCCAGGTTGTGCGGCGAGAGATGCAGCGGAACTTCTGACTTCGGGGAGATGGCGGAGCGAGGCCGCAAGTGCGAGGAGATCGCGGGGCCCGGCGCTGTCGAGGGAGATGCGTGCGAGGAGGCGGTCAAGGTCGAGGATGCCCTGCAGGGAGCGTCGAAGCTCTTCTCGGCGGATGAGGTCGGCACGAGCGGATTCGACCGCGGCGTAGCGGGTCTCAATGGTGACGGAGTCGATCATGGGCCGCAGGAGCGAGGCGCGGAGAAGGCGCTTGCCCATGGGGGTGCAGCAGGCGTCCATGGTGCGGAAGAGAGTCGTGTCGGGACCCGCGTCGTTGAAGATGGTCTCGACCAATTCAAGATTGCGGGCGGTGACCTGATCGATATAGAGATGTTCGGCGCGGCGGTAGAAACGGAGCGTGTCGACATGGCCAGCGTCGTTGTGCTGGGTGCTGCGAACGTAATGGATGATGGCGCCGGCGGCGATGGCCGCTGCGGGATGGCCGGTGAGACCGAAGCCTTCGAGGGAGCGGCTCCCGAGCTGACGTTCAAGGAGAGGGATGGCGCAGTCAGCAGAGAACACCCAGTCGTCGATGGGAGTCCGCGTGCGGATTTGGTTGAGGAGCGGATCTAACGTCGCTGCGTCGGTTTTCGGGCCGAAGGGGCCGCGGGCGGTGGGAAAGATGAGCTCGCTGGGAGCGAGGCGGAGGAGCTCGTCGAGGCACTGCGCGGTGGCGCCGGGACCGGAAAACTCGGTGGCGCGGAAGTCGGCGGTGGAGAGATCGAGATAGGCAAGGC
>DATHQV010000010.1:0-2976 GCA_035482355.1 Acidobacteriaceae bacterium
CGATGCCAGCCGCGATGAGAGCCTGGCTGCGCTGAGACAGTAGCACCCACGCGATCGCGAGTCGCACCCGAACCCGCTCGCTCAGGCCGCGCTCGCTCCTGCATTGCCGCTTTGCCGTCGCGCCATCGTCCACGCCCATCCGAGCAATAAATAGGCCAGGTAGATATACGGCAGCCAGCGATACGGCCCCTGCGGCACGGGGTACAACGATCCGGCAATGGCCAGCACCATCGCCACAGCACCCGTAATGGCCAACAGCGTCCACGGCACCGTCAGCTCTTCCCTGCGCCGTAAATAGCCTGGCACCGCCATGCATACCAGCCCGTACGCGGTCAGGAATCCATAAGTCGCCAGCGATCCCATCCATCCATAAATGTCCGCTGCGGAGACGCCGCGTTGGGCCAGCGCCGCCGTCGCCACAAACGTAACTACCGCTGTGACGATGACGGCCAGATGCGGTGTCTCGTTGCGTTCGTGGGTGCGGGTCAGGCGCACATTGGCCAGTCCGTGATGCGACATCAGCAGCAGCACCCGCGCCGCGGCCGTAATGCAGGCCAGCACGCAGGCAAACATGCTCATGCTGACTCCGGCATCGATCACCACCCCCAGCCAGTTCACGCCTACCTGCTGCGACAGCGTGTGGAAGGGCGCCGGGCTCTGGTCGAGCGTCACCGGCAGACCGCGAAATCCCAGCACCTCGGAGTAGGCGCACACCACAAACAGCACGCCCAGACCTGCCGCGCTCTGCAGCACCGCCCGAGGAATTGTCTTCAGCGGATTCCGCGCCTCTTCTCCCAGCGCCGTTGCGCTCTCAAATCCCACAAAGCTGAACAAGGCCAGCACCAGCCCCAGCCGCATGCCGGAAACGCTCGCGCCCTGGAGCCGAAACTGCGACCTGTCCACATGCAGTCCGTGGCGCGCCAGCACCAGGACGACAATCGCCAGAATGCAGGCGACCGACAGAGCCTCCAGACCCAGCATCGACCGTGTCGACAAACGAATATCCCGATACGCCATCGCCGCCGCGACCACAATTGCGAGCGTTACCAGCGCCAGCGGTGGAGCCATGTGCCCGCTCACGTCGTGCATCAGGACATCCGCGTACTGCACAAAGCCCCCGGTAACGGAAGCCGCGGTTCCGATGTACGCCAGCAATAGCGCCCACCCCGTCAGGCCGCTCGCCCACGGCGGCAGCGAACTGCTTACATAGCGATAAAGAGAGCCCGGCGAAGCCGAACGCCGTGCGAACACGCCGATCAGCACTCCGATGAGCGCCATCGCCGCCGTTGCCACCAGATACACCAGCCATGTGCCCTTGCCCGCTAAAGCGAATACCAGCGGAATGGTCATTGCAGGCGTGGTGGTGGGCGCAATCGCTGACACGGACTGCGCCAGCGTCTCCAGCGGAGAGAGCACACCTCGGCGCAATCCATAGTTTGCAGTTGTCACAGAATCCGGTGCAGAAACAGTCGCTGTCTCAGGCGGCAACGTGCAGAAACCCCCATTGCTTCAATTGAAAACAGGGTGCAGAACGGAGCGACGGTGGTCCGAATGGCTTAGTCTTTCCGGGATGCCGCCATCTGTCAAGAAGGAAACGATTCGTTCGCGCAACGCTGCGCCTAATCCGCTGCAGCTGCAACGGCCCGCTTCTTCGGCGCTGCTGTCGACCGCCGGCTGGGCTCAGCCGCAGGCTCGGCCTTTGGAATATCCTTCGCGTCCACACGGCCTTCCGCTGCGTCAATAAAGAAATCCTGCGCGCTGAATGCTGGAACCTTCCCATCGCGCCCCGGCTCGCGCACCCGCACATACGTCCCATCGGTTTGCAGCATGCGCGCCTTCACTGTGTCTGCCAGATAGGCGGCAAGAATCTCATCGCGCACACGGGTTTTAATCTGCGCATCGCGGATCGGAAAAATCACTTCGCACCGTTCAAACAGATTCCGCGGCATCCAGTCCGCGCTGCCGCAGTAAAACTCCTCGTCCCCGCCGTTCTGGAAGTAGTAGACGCGACTGTGTTCCAGGAAACGCCCCACAATCGAGCGCACGCGGATGCGTTCGCTCAGGTTCTTCAGCCCCGGGCGCAGCGAGCAAATGCCGCGCACAATCAAGTCAATCTCCACACCGGCGTGCGCGGCCGAGTAAAGCGCCTCGATCACGCTCTGCTCCAGCAGCGAGTTCATCTTCGCCACAATGCGCGCCGGGCGCCCCGCTGCCGCGTGCTCCGTCTCGCGCTGGATCAGCCGAATCGTGCTCTCCGCCAGCGTCAGCGGAGCCACCAGCAGCGGCCGGTAATCGTCCGACTCCGAATGGGCGGTGAGGTAATTAAAAACGCTGTGCACCGCCGCAGTAATCTCCGGATCCGACGTCAGCAAACTCAAATCCGTGTAGAATCGCGCGGTGTCCGGGTTGTAATTTCCCGTGCCCAGATGCGCGTAGCGCCGCATCGCTCCGTCAGAGTCGCGCCGCACCAGTAACGCCAGCTTGCAGTGCGTCTTCAGACCCACAATCCCATGGAAAACCTGCACTCCGGCATCTTCCAGGTTGCGCGCCCAGCGAATGTTGGAAGCTTCGTCGAAGCGCGCCGTCAGCTCCACCACCGCCGTCACTTCACGGGTCTGTGCGGCTTCGGTCAATGCCTGAAAAATGGGCGAATCGGCGCTGGTCCGGTAGAGCGTCTGCTTCATCGAAACGACGTTAGGATCCTGCGCTCCCGCCTCCACAAATCCCACTACTGCGTCGTACGAGTCGTAAGGATGGTGCAGCAAAATATCGCGGTGCCGCAGTTCATCAAACAGATCCACTGACTTGCGATTCAGCCGCAGTTCCCGGGCCACAAACGGCTTGAACTTCAAATCTTTTCGCGCCGACAATCCGTACAGCGTCATCACTCGCGAAAGATTGACCGGGCCGCGCGTGTGGTACACCAGCGACTCGTCGAGTTCGAAATTCACCCGCAGCCGGTCCACAATTTCCGGG
>DATHQV010000011.1:0-32334 GCA_035482355.1 Acidobacteriaceae bacterium
CCTGTATTGCATATTCGATATAACCCAGCGAATCCAGGGAGAAGTCGTCTTCTGAACGAAGACAATCCTGGACTCCCCTTCGAGATCGATCTGCTCGCTTAACGAAAGGGTCAGACTTCTTTGGCTGTATGACCGGCCATACGGAAATTTCAGTTGCCGAATCCTGGTGCTTACCACAGGAGCGATTAGGGCAAGCACAAAATTAGCACAAAATATTTCGGGCTCTGGGCTACTTATTGAATCAGAAGATCTTGCGGTTAGGCCCTTGTGTCAGGGCACGACTCATAGCTTGCGGAAAGATCCACATCTTGTATCAGGGCATGACTTCAGTCGTGCCGCAAGTATCCGGAAATGCGTCGGGCTTTAGCCCCTGAGGGATGCTCTTCACCTTCACCGCAAACCTAAAAGCAAGCACTACAACAACCCGTACTTCTTCATCTTGTACCGCAGCGCATCCCGCCCAATCCCCAACGCCCGCGCCGCCTTCGACTGATTCCCCTTAGCCCGCTCCAGAGCCGTCGCCACCAACTGCCGCTCATGCTCCGCCAGCGACGGGTCCGAATCATCCGCAACCACCGCAGCAACCGTCACACTCGCCTCGGAAGCCGCCCCATCCCCCAACAGCGCCGACGGCAAATCTCCCGCATCAATCTCTTCACCCTCCGCCATCATGCAAGCGTGCCCCAGCGCATTCTCCAGCTCGCGAACATTCCCCGGCCAGCTATGCCGCTCCAGCACCAGCCGCGCCCGCGGAGTCACCCCGCGAATCGTCTTCCCAAATTGCTGCGCGAACCGCGCAACAAAATGCCGAATCAGCAGCGGCAAATCCTCTCTGCGCTCCGCCAGTGACGGCACCTGAATCTCCACCATCGCCAGCCGATAATAGAGGTCCTCGCGAAACAGCCGATCCGCCACCGCCTGGCGCAGATTCCGATGCGTCGCCGCCACCACCCGCACATTCACCTTCTTCGTCTGCAGCGAACCCACCCGCTGAATCTCCTGGTTCTGCAGCGCGCGCAGCAGCTTTGCCTGCGTCGCCAGCGGCATGTCGCCAATCTCATCCAGAAACAGCGTTCCTTCGCTCGCCGCTTCAATCAGTCCAGGCTTGTCGCGATCCGCCCCCGTAAACGCGCCCTTCACGTGCCCGAACAATTCGCTCTCAAACAACGTCTCCACCACTGCCGAGCAGTTCAGCACCACATACTGCCCCTTCACGCCGCTCTGCGCATGCAGCGCGCGCGCCACAAGGTCCTTGCCCGTCCCCGTCGCTCCCTGGATCAGTGCCGAACGATAATGCGGAGCGATGCGCCGAATCCGCGCATACATCTCGCCCATCCGCGAACTATTGCCGATCAGCCCCTCAAACTCCGCTGCGCCTCCCGCTGCCAGAGCCTGCCGCCGCCGTGCATCGTCAATCAGCCGCCCCACGCGCTCCCGCAACACCGGCAGCCGGATCGGCTTTTCGAGATAATCCGCCGCGCCCCTCCGGATCGCCTCCACCGCCGTCTCCGTCGTGTAGTGCGCCGTCATCAGCACCACATCCGTCGCCGGCGCAATCTCCATAATCCGCGTCAGCACGTCCAGCCCCGTCATCTCCGGCATCACCAAATCCGTCAGCACCAGTTGCGGACGATGCTGCCGCACCAGCTCCAGCGCAGCGCTCGGCCGCGCCGCCGTGTAGATCGTCACCCCCTCACGCGCCAGCGCCGTCGAAAGCAGCTCAAGGCTGCCTGGATTGTCGTCCAGAATCACAATGGAAATGTCCATAGAAAGCCGGGGATGGCACCTCAAATCCTAACAGTTGCGCAACAGACTCGACGCCACTAACCATCCAGCGTGGACGGGCACGCTTTCGCAGCCTGCGGAAAAACCAATCAGGCGGATGTTTCATCCCGCGCACTCTGCGTGGCAAAGGGGAAGCAAGCTTCAGCCCGTGCGCCTCGTATCAGGACAAGAGTTTACAGCTTGCGGAAAAAGTCGGAATCGATCGGAAAAACGTCCCTCTGGGGCTAAAGCCCAACGTATTTGCAAATGCTTACGGCACGGCTGAAGTCATGCCCTTTCAAAACAGAGCGTTTTTCCGCAAGCTGTTTACTCGCGCCATGAAGCAGCAACAATCAACGGGCTTCAGCCTCTGAGGCTTCCTGTCATGCCATGATCCACAGCCTGCCGGAAAACCCACATCGTGTATCAGGCCATGACTTCAGTCGTGCCGAACGGGGCCACTGAAAAGTGGGCTTCAGCCCCTGAGCAACGCTGTCGCTCCTCGAATCCAACCCCTCTCGCAAGCCCCACCGCACCGCGCCCAAAACTCCGCACGGTACCAAAGTCATATCACTCACCCCCCGTTTATGGGGGAATTACAAAACTGCGACGTTCCCCCGGCCACCCTGGTGCAACGATCAAGCAACATGCGCAGACTTCCGGTGGTGATTCAGGGTGGCATGGGCGCGGGTGTGTCCAGTTGGCGGTTGGCTCAGGCTGTCTCCAGCCAGGGTCAGTTGGGTGTGGTTTCCGGTACGGCCCTCGACGAGATCCTCGTCCGCCGCCTGCAGGATGGCGATCCCGGCGGACATATGCGCCGCGGCCTCGATGCCTTCCCCTTCCGCGAAATCGCGGAGCGCATCTTCGCCACCTATTACATCCCCGGCGGCAAAGCTCCATCCGCTTCCTATCGCAACCTGCCCATGCACGCCTTCCACGAGCCGCGCGAGCTGACCGAGCTCTGCATGGTCAGCAACTTTGTCGAGGTCTGGCTCGCCCGCCAGGGCCACAACAATCCCGTCGGCATCAACTACCTCGAGAAGGTCCAAATCCCCCATCTCCCCTCCATGTATGGAGCCATGCTCGCTGGTGTGGGCTACGTCCTCATGGGCGCCGGAATCCCGCTCCACGTCCCCGGCGTGCTCGATCGCCTCGCCCAGCATCAGCCCGCCGAATACGCGCTGCACGTCATCGGCGCGCGCGAAGGCGACGACCTCACCATGCACTTCGATCCGCGCGATTACATGGACAGGGAACTGCCCGCCCTCGAGCGCCCCGCCTTCCTCGCCATCGTTTCCTCCAACACTCTCGCCACCACCATGCTCCGCAAAGCCAATGGCAAAGTCGACGGCCTCATCATCGAAACCAAAACCGCCGGCGGTCACAACGCTCCGCCCCGTGGCAAACTCCAGATCGACGAAAAAGGCGAACCCGTCTACGGCGACCGCGACGTCGTCGACATCGCAAAGATCAGCGAGCTCGGCGCGCCCTTCTGGCTGGCCGGAGGCTACGGCTGGGCCGACAAGGTCCGCGAAGCCCTCAGCCTGGGCGCAACCGGCGTACAGGTCGGCACTGCCTTCGCCTTCACCCGCGAATCCGCCCTGCGCGAAGACCTCAAACAGTCTCTGCTCGATTTAGCGCAGCAGGGCGCAGCCCGCGTCTTCACCGATCCGCTCGCCTCCCCAGCCGGATTCCCCTTCAAAGTCGCCCTGCTCGAAGGCACTTCCTCCGACGAATCCGTCTGCGCCGCGCGCCCCCGCATTTGCGATCTCGGCTTCCTGCGCGAAGCGTATCGCACCGATGAAGGTCAGGTGGACTTCCGCTGTCCCGCCGAGCCGCTCTCCGTCTATCTGTCCAAAGGCGGCAAACCTGAGGATGCGGCAGGGCGCAAATGCCTCTGCAATGGCCTGCTTGCCAACATCGGCCACCAGCAGATACGCTGCGGCCACCGCGTTGAAGCTCCGCTGGTCACCGCCGGAGACGATCTCGTCACCGTTGCGCGCTTCCTTCCGCCTGGCCGCACCAGCTACAGCGCTGCCGACGTTCTCGCTGAGCTGCTTCCCGACGAAATCGCCACCGCCCATCCCATCGACTGCGCCATGGTGTCCATCAACTAACCCAATTCCCGCCATCTGCGCCAAACCGCGCAGCCTCATCACGCGATGTGACGCAGCGCACAACTTTGGCGCAAGTTGTAGCAAACCCACCCCCCCCTCACTAAAGTTTGTGATTTCAATCACATGCCTTCCTCCGGCAGTTTGGCACGTCCCGTGCTCTACCTCCGGGCATAACACCCCAGGAGATAAACAAAATGGAACGGAATCAGGGATGTCTCGATTGCCCAGTTCGCGGTAAGCACCTCTTCTGCAACATGGAAGCCGCCGCCATTGAAAAGTTCGACTCTATCGGTACCCCTGTGCAGTTCAGCCGCGGCGCCATCATCTTCCGCGAAGGCGACTCCTGCGGCTCCATCCATGTGCTCTGCTCGGGACGCGTCAAGCTCTCCGCCACCAGCCGCGAGGGACGCACCCTCATCCTCAAGATCGCCCGGGCCGGCGAAGTGCTCGGACTCTCTGCTGCACTGGCCAACCAGCCATACGAAGTCACCGCTGAAACCGTCGAGCCTGTCCGGCTGAAAACCATCCGCCGCCAGGCCCTCCTCGATTTCCTCGATCGCACGCCCGACGCCAGCATGCGCGCCGCCCGTACCGTAGCCCTCGAATACAAAGCTGCTTTCTCTGAAGTTCGCCGTTTAGCCCTCCCCGCCACCGCATCCGGCCGCGTCGCCGGTTTGCTCCTCGACTGGAGCCGCGATGCAGCGCCAGCCAACGCTGTGCAGGGTCGCTGCATGATGCCCCTTACCCACGAAGAGATCGCCTCGATGACGGCAACCACCCGCGAGACGGTCACCCGTGTCCTCGGCCAGATGAAACGCGATCAGCTCATCTCGATTCGCGGCGCAGCCCTCACCGTCCTGCAACCCCAGGCCCTCGAGCAGCTCGCCGTCTAGCTCAGATTTTTGCCAGACCGTCTCTTCTCCGCAAGACAACAATCTTGGATTTCTGCAACACGGTCGTACTTGGGAGGCAGCCTTCGGGCTGCCTCTTCCTTGCCCCGCCCCTATCCCTGGTACCACGGAATATTAATCACCACGATCCGCTGATTCCCCTTCACCAGCAGCAGCAGCTTCAGCAAACTCGACCGCTGGTTGTGCAGCAGGTTCTCCCACCAGTGCCGCACCACCAGCTCCGGCACCAGCACCGCGACGTGCCGGTTCTCATTTTTCTTCTCGAGCTCAAGAACGTAATCCAGCACCGGCATCAGCACCTGACGGTACGGCGACTCCAGCCGCGAAAGCGTCGGCTCCTTTAAACCAGCCGCTTTGAAGGGCGCGAGTATCTTGTCCTGCCACATCAATGCAATTTCATGATCCCCATGGTCCACGTCCGGAATATCCACGTGGATCACATGAATGTCCGGCGATATCGACATCGCAAACCGCAGCGCCTTCTCCGCAATCCGGCTCCATCGATCCATCGGAATCACCACCAGCGGCGGAAGAATATTCCCCGTCCGCAAGGCCTGCGGATTCGCCGTATCCCGCGCCACGCGCTTGTAATGCCGATGCACGCCCGCCATCACCAGAATCAGGAAGGGAATCAGCAGCGCCGTGATCCACGCGCCGCTCGCGAACTTCGTCACCAGCACCACCAGCGTGGTAATCCCCGTCGCCACCGCGCCCAGCCCATTCACAAACGCGCGCGCCGTCGACCCCGGCCCACTCTGCTTCCTCCAGTGCACCACCATCCCCGCCTGCGACAGCGTGAACGCCATAAACGCGCCAATCGCATACAGCGGAATCAAACGATCCGTCACGCCCTTGAAGTAAATCAACAGCGCCGCCGTCAGCCCCACCAGCACATAAATTCCCCAGGAATACAGCAGCCGCCGTCCCCGGAAAGTGAACACATGCGGCAAATATCCCTTCAGAGCGATGGACCGCGTGAGCCGCGGAAAATCCGCGAACGCCGTGTTGGCCGACAGCGCCAGCACCAGCAGAATCGCGCCAATCGTCACGTAGTAGAACCATCCGTGCCCCATCACCGCGTTCGTCAGCTGGCTCAGCACGCTCTGGTAGCCGGCCCCCTCCGGATCCGTCGCGCCAATCTGATAGAAGCGGCAGAGCAGCGCAATCCCGGCCAGCAGCACAATCAGCAGCGCGATAATCACCGTCAGCGCTTTGCGCGCGTTCTTCGTCGTCGGATCGCGGAAAGCCATCACTCCATTGCTCACCGCTTCCACGCCCGTCATCGCCGCGCAGCCGCTTGAGAACACTTTCAGGATCATCCAAATGCTCACCGCCGCCACCGCCGGCGGCAGCTTCGGCGGAGCCAGAACCGGCGTCGGATGCCCTCCGCTCACAATCGTGTGATACAGCCCCACCCCAATCACGATCAGCAGCGTCGCCAAAAACAGATAGGTCGGGACCAGAAACGCCACGCCCGTATCGCGCACGCCGCGCATGTTCACCAGCGTCAGCAGCGCCAGCACACCCAGGCAAATCCCCGTCGTATGCGGTTGTAGCTTCGGCGCTGCTGAAATCAGCGCCCCCACCCCCGCCGAAATGCCCACCGCCGCCGTCAGCACGTAGTCAATCATCAGCGCCGCGGCCGCCAGCAAACCCGCCCGGTATCCCAGATTCTCCCCCGCAACCGTGAACGACCCGCCGCCATGCGGATACGCCTCGATCGTCTGCGAATACGAGAAGTAGAGAATGACCAGCAGCCCCAGAATCGCCGCCGTGATCGGGACAATGTAATGAACCCCCATCAGCCCCAGCGGGATCAGCAGCGTCAGCGCAGCTTCCGGCCCGTAAGCCGCGGAGCTCAGCGCATCCAGTCCAAAAATCGGAATCCCAGCAGCCGGCCCAATATGCTCAGCGCGCTCTTCCGATGTAGCCAGCGGTCGCCCAAACAGCAAGTCAATGATTTGCATGTGCTCGCAAGAATATCGGATTAAACAATCAAGCAGAGGGTTGCGTTTGTGAATAAGCCGTGAAGGCGCGCCCCATCAGATCACGCCACCGGCCACCGGTAATGCCCCACCGCCCGCTCGTCGTGGAACTGCTCCAGCGCAATCCGCTCCGCCCCGCGGCCAATGTTATGCACCACCACCACTGGCCCGCCCGCACTCACCACCATGCCAATATGCGGCAGCCGCGCATCCAGCAGCCATGTCAACAGATCCCCCTGCTCCATGCGCTTCGGAAACGCGTCGCCCGCCGTCGGCCTCTCCGCGCTCCACTCGCAGGTGCCCACCCGCTTAAAGTACGTTTCCAGATTCAGCACGCGCCGGTGATCGATGTTCGTGTCCGGTTCCCGCGATCCCCAAACCCGTCGCGCCGGATAAGCGTCGAACGCCCGCACCATATCCTCGTGCACCAGCTTTTGCAGATCGATCCCCAGCCCATCCCGCGCCGCCCGAATCACCACATCCGCGCACACCCCGGTGCTGCGCGGCACATCGCCGCCCGGATACCCAATCCGCGTGTAGCCCGGATCGTATCCCGTAGTCACACCCACCTGCGTCAGCGCCGCCTGCGCCAGGCGCTCCCCGTTCGTCGTCGCCGCAGGCAGCCGCCGTTCCAGCACCACCAGCGCCGCCAGCCCGCAAAGAAATTCTCGCCGCTCCATCGTCTCTACCGCTCCGAGAGTCGCTTCGTAAACCACCCCGCCATGTCCGCGTACGCTTCCTTTGACTCCGGCAAATTCGCATCGTTCCAAAACGCATGCGGCAGCCCCTCAAACACGATCAGCTCCGTGTTGTCGTTCCCCGCGCGCAGAAACGCCCGCTGCAAAATGCTCGTCCCGCTCAGCAGAATGTCCCGCCCGCTGGTCACGAACAACGTCGGCGGCATGCTGCTCAAATCAGCAAACAACGGCGACAGCACCGGGTCCTTCAAATCCGTCGACCCCGGATACTCCGTGTTATGCGCAGAAGGATTCGGCGGCTCCAGATGCCCCGACAATCCATTCAGCGCATACATCGCCTGCGAATCGCCGTTGCGCGTGAAGTCCCCCATCCCGGAAAAAATCCCCAGCGCCCCCGGCAGCGGCAGCCCCAGCTTCTTCAACTCCACCGCCATCTCGCCCGTCAAAATCGCTCCGGCCGACGTCCCATAAACCCCGATGTGCGCCGGCTTGTAAGTCTTCAGCAGCTCCTTGTACACCGCCACCGCGTCGTCCAGCCCGGCAGGGAACGGATGCTCCGGCGCCAGCCGGTACAGCACCGCGACTACCTTCATCTTCGTCAAATTCGCAATCGGCACCGACTCCGTCAGCGATCCCGAATCCGAATTGAACCCGCCTCCATGCAAATTGATCAGCACATGATCCGCATCCACATCCGCCAGCGGCGTAACGATCCGCACCGGCACACCGGCCACTGTGCTCTCCGCCACGTTGGTTGGATAGAGCGTCCGCGAAAATGCCCCCGCGCGATTCTGCCACGCATCGGTGCCGCTCCTCCGCTCCGCCAGCGTCGTCGGATGCGCCGCATCCGACGCAGGCCGCGACAGCGACTTCTTCGCCTCTGGACTCAAATCCTGCGGCACCGGAATCACGCGCGTCACATGCGCCGTCCCATCCGCATCAATGTAGCTGGTATCGGTATTGGGAGCCTGCGCGGCAGTAGTTCCAGTCGCTTGCTGCGCCACAGCAGTGCTCAGCGCCAGCAGAAAGATCGGTGCGGCCATCAGCTTCATCGGCATCTCCACATCCTGCACGCTGCAAGAAAACGGCAGGACGACCAGCCGCCGCAGAATACCAGACACCAGACGGTTAGACAGGGAAGGCGATTCTCACCAGAAAAGCAAAAGGCCCGCTTTCCAGCGGGCCTGCTTCAGAGGCTTTGGAGGAGGGGTAATCTGGAGAATCATTTGAGGAGCCTGCGGGGTGCGCCCAACAGGTTTTGCAAAACAGGAGGAGAAACTCAACAGCTTGGAAAGGTTCAGTAACGCTTGAAGTAGCCTCTGGTATTGCTGATATAGATGCAGCACAAGCCCCGGAGTTGGCTCGGGTTGCCCAGATTTCTTAAATATTTTTCGCCCGCCGTAACTCCTTTAGAATCAATCCACGTTTCCCGGTTTTCCACAGGCCGTCGACGAGCGCGAGCATTTTATCCGTCGCGAATGGGCAAACCTCTGCCCGGAACTATTGCATATCAGGCATCCACCACGGTAACGGCTTCCCCCAGAAGACAACTTCCCCAGATTTGGCCGGCACCCTGGCCTGGCCGCACTCATTGTCAGGGACAACCCCGTGTTTCACGACATCGCTCACCGAAATCGGCGAACTGTTGGCGTTGCATTGAATGAAAGCGACGCGGTAAACATCCCCGTGCATCCGCGGCCCCGACAACATCGAGAACCCGTTCGCCCCCGCCGGAACTGTCACGGTCGCATTTCCGTGTGCGTCTACAGCGATTTCACTCTTTAGAAAATCTGACGTTCCGTACCAATTGAACGTGACTTTTTTATGATTCATTGGCTTACCCGATTTGCCGTTCAGCAGGTGCAGGGTAAGTGTCTGCGTATGGCTCGACGCGCAGTGAAACCCAAGCGCCGCAGCGATCAACGCTGTTCTCGCAATTCCGGCGATCAGTCCCCTGGGCGGCATCCCTACCGGTGCTCCGCCTGATAAAGCCCCGCCCCATGCGCCGGAAGCGTCACGCTGATCTCGTTTTTGATGCCCAAATCCTCCCGCGCCCACAAATCCCGCACCGGGCATTTCCCATATGTAATCCCCAAATCCTGCCAGCTATACGTGAGCGTCTGCGGCTTGTCCGACAAATTAAAGATGGCGATGGTCTCCCCATGATGTTCAGCCGCCGCCCCCATCCACACCACCGCATCGTCCTTCTGGATCACCGGGTGCCCGTTCTCCCCCCACTGATCGACAGCAATCACCTCGGGATTCGTAATCGCCGTCTCCGTGAACGCATCCATCTTCAGCAAATTCGCTCCCAGAAACAGCGGCGACTTCGAGATCGACCACAGCGTCATCAGTGTCCGCACCTCATCATGCGTCAGTCGCGACGTCCGCGGCTCGCCCCATCCCGGATGCGGCCCCAAATATCCAACCGGCAGCATGTCGGCATCCGGCCAGTGTCCCGGCCCCGCATACGTCTCCCATTGCGCCATCATCGGAAAATGCCCCTTCACCGAAGAAGGGAATTGCGGCGCATTGGGTCCCGTCGACCACAGGTCCCACAGATCGTCGGAAATCCGCCACATCTGCGCGCTGCGCGCCGCATCATCCCCATCCGCAATCGGCGTCGGTCCCGGCGACAAGCTCAGCACAATCGCTCGCCCGCTCTGGTCGAGCGCTCTCCGCATCATGTGAATCTCCGCAGCTTTCCACGGCCTCGAGATGCAGTCCACCTTCAAAAAATCCACGCCCCACTTCGCATACAAATCCGCCAGCGAATCGTAATAAGCCTGCGCCGCCTTGTTGTCCTTCAATCCGTAATTATCGGAATTCCATTCGCACGTGTCGCTGGTGTCCGCCGCCTCCGCCGCCCTATAGTGCGAGTGCGCAATCGGCAAATTCTGTTCCACCGCCGACCGCGGAATCCCGCGCACGATGTGAATCCCAAACTTCAGCCCCATCGAATGAACCCACGCCGCCAGCGGCGCAAATCCCTTGCCATCCGCCGCGGAAGGGAAGCGGTTCAGCGCCGGCATCGTCCGCCCATCCGGCGACAGCGTGTAGTCCTGCTGCCCCGTCGGGTTCTCAGGATGCTGCGCAAACCATCCCTCGTCGATCACCACATACTGGTAGCCGAAACGCTGCAGATGATTGTGCAGCCACGTCACAGAGTCGCGAAACTGATCCTCGTTAATCGTCAGTCCCCACGCATCCCAGCTGTTCCAGCCCATCGGCGGCATCTGCGTCATCACGCTCGCATCCTCGCGCGCCGCAGAAGCCGCAGCCCCCATCACCAGAATCCCCGCAACCACCGGCGCAACAATCTTCCCAACCAAACCGCGCATCGCCCAAGCCCTCATTCAGCTCAAAAATCCCAACAGGCTTTTCTACACCCTAAACCCTACACCCTACCCCCTGCTTCATTGCGGTATACTCCAGTTTCTATGCGGGTATTTGTCATTCTGCCGGCCGCCGGGCTGGGCACGCGTATGGCGCCGGGGCACTCCACCCAGGCCGCTCCCAAGCAATTCCTTGAAGTCGCCGGCGTTCCCATTCTCATCCACACGCTGCGCGCCTTTGCCGCAGTGCCGCAAGTCTCCACCATCCTCGTCGCCGTCCGACCCACCGAGCGCGATCGCCTCATCGCCCACCTCACCGAGCACGGCTACGCCGACAAAGTCACCGTGGTCGAAGGCGGCGATTCACGCCAGGAGAGCGTCTACAACGCCCTGCGCGCCCTCGAATCCAGCCCCGACGACATCGTCCTCGTGCATGACGCCGTCCGCCCCCTCATCGAACCAGCCATCATCCGCCGCGTCATTGAAGCCGTCGAGAAGCACTCCGCCGCCATCGTCGGCCTCCCCGCCCTCGACACCATCAAGCAGGTCGAGCGCACCGCGGAAGGCGCCATCGTCACCGCGACCATCCCCCGCGAATACATCGTGCAGGCGCAAACCCCCCAGGGCTTCCGCTGCGGACTGCTGCGCAGCGCTTTCGCCGATGCCGAAGCCGACGGCTTCATCGGAACCGACGAAGCCAGCATCGTGGAGCGCGCCGGAGCCCAGGTCTTCGTCGTCCCCGGCTCGCCCTCGAACATCAAAATCACCCAGCCCGGCGACCTCGAGCTCGCGGAATTCTACCTGGCCCACCGCTCGGCTGCTCATTAGCTCTTGATTCCGCGCCAGGCTGATATACCCTGAATCTGCACGCACCCTCCCTCGGATCACACGCATGGATATTCGCATCGGCCAAGGCTTCGACTCCCACGCATTCAAGCCCGGTGTGCCGCTCAAAATCGGCGGCCTCAGCATCAATCACCCTGAGGGCCTCGCCGGCCACTCCGACGGCGATGTGCTGCTCCACGCCATCACCGATGCACTCCTCGGCGCCGTCTCCGCTGGCGACATCGGCAGCTTCTTCCCGCCCGACGATCCGCGCTGGAAAGACGCTGACTCCGCCATCTTCCTCAACCTCGCCATGGAAGAGATTCATAACGCCGGCTTCCGTATCGTCAACGTCGACACCACGCTGGTCCTGAACGCGCCCCGCATCGGTCCTATCTCCGCAGAAATGCGTGAGCACGTCGCCGATCTCCTCGGCATCGTCCCCAACAACGTCGGCATCAAGGCCAAAACCCCCGAAGGCCTCAACGTCGATCACGTCGCCCAGGCCCACGCCGTCGTCCTCCTCGAACGCATCGAAGAGCCCGGCGAATTGCAGACAATGAGCGCGGTCATGGAAAGCCAGCGCCAGCTCGAAGACGTAGTCCGCGACTTAGTCAGCCAGGTCCACGGCGTAGAAGTCAAACCCACCTTCGACACCGACGACATCACCTAATGAGTCGCGACTGTCATCCCGAAGCAAAGCGAGGGATCTGCGGTTGTTCTATTCCAGGTGAAGGATCTGCAGGGTGCCCCGTATCTGCCCGGTTTTGGCAGATGGGTGAAATGCGCGAAGCGCATCCGCCTTTGTCTCTATCAGGGCACGGCTTCAGCCGTGCCGAAACATGTCGAAAAAGACGTGGGCTTCAGCCCCTGAGCGATGCAATTGAACTAAACTCACGCAGCTTCCTTCGCCGCCGCCCGCCCACGCACCGCGCGTCCGCGGCTGTTATCGTGGCGATACTTCCAAATCGCAAACACAATCGCCGCCACCATCAACCCCAGAAAACTATAAAGAATCACCGAAGACCATCCCGCCAAATAGCGATTGAACGCCCGCAGAATACTCCGCCCATACACCGCAGCTACCAGCGCCTCGCCGCCATATCGAACCGTCCGCGCAATCCCCATCGCCGTGAACATCTGCCGCCGCGTCACACCCAGCGCGCCCGACGCCAAGAGGAAGGGAAGCAGCGGAATCGGCGGCGGCAGCATCGCCGCCACGCACACGCTCAGCATCCCGTGGTTTTCCACCCATCCCTTCATACGCTTGCCGAAGCGCCGCGGCAGATACCGCTCCAGCATCTTCTCGCCGCCTTTTTTCCCGGCACTCCACGTCAGATAACCGCCGATCAAGCTGCCCGCAATCGCGATCGGAGCCAGCAACCACGGCGACTCGCCATGCGCTCCCAATATCAGCAGCAGAATGTCCGTGCTCCCCGGAATCGGCAACGGGATCGGAGCCGCATCCAGCAGCGCCACCACGAACACGCCGGCCAGCCCGAAGTGCAGGATCCACGCGGGCATCAACCGGTGACGAGCGTGCTGAACTACCTTTGGAATTGCGAAGATCACGTTGGTTGGACGCAGCTTCCGCGTCCCGAGACGCCGCATCCGTCCGAATTTCAGAGAAACCTCAATACCGGCGCGCTGGGCAACACCTTGCACTCCGCCCCGTACCGATAGAAAAGCTCCAGGCCCTCCAGACACGCCTCGTCGAGCACGTACCAAATGTTGTGCGACAAATACGTGCGAATCGTCGCGCGCGGCACATCGATCCGCGACGACCACTCATCCGCCAAATCCTCCACGTGCTTGAGTCCCGCATCCCGCGAATGTTGGAAATCCTCCACGATCTGCGCGGCCGGAATCGCACCCGACTCAACCGCCTCCCGCCGCACTGCCCACACCGCCGACACCCAGGTCGTCCCCGTGAATTTGTGCCACTCGTGCGCCATATCAAAATAGAGCAGAGCCTCGCCCGTCCGCTGTTGCCGCGCCTCGCGATCTTCCAGAGCCAGCAACGCCGGATCGCCGATCAGCAACGCCGCATCGGCCACGCGCAACATCGCCTCCAGCTCCGGCTCGTGGGAAAGAAACTCCGGCTCCGTCTTCCAATACCGGGCAAACAAAATGCGCGTGTACGCCGCCGAAGTCCGCGACGCCGTGTCCAGCGCCACCCGCCGCACTCCCGCAATCCCCTCCGCCCCGCGCACCACCAGCACAATCGAACGCACCCGGTCCCGCGACGCAATCACGCATCCAGGAATCACATCCAGCCCCGGCGCGGAAGCCAAAGCAGCAACCGGAACAAGTCCAATATCCGCAGCGCCCGAGTCCAGCTTCGCAGCACATTCCGCCGGCGTATCCGACGACAGCACATACCGCTCGCTCAGCCGCGAACGATCCGGCTCATGCTCAAAGCTCCACATCAGCGGAGCAGGATTGAGAAAGTGAATGGCAGAAACGCGAAGCCGGCGAGCAGAAGATTCAGAGCGCACCCGCCAGTTTATCCGACTGCCCCGTCATGTCCCTTCCGTAACCCCCAACCCCGCGCTTTCCCTTGACCCACCTCCCACCGCCCGATACTCTCCACGCAGCTTTCATGAAAATTCCCATCGCAGCGGCGCGCACAATTTCCGGGGACCAGCTTCCCCAATGACCGCCGCCCCCGCCATCATCCCCACCCACGACGCCTCCTTCCACGAACGCCACGCCTGGCTCGCCCTCGCGCTCACTCCCGGCGTCGGGCCCCGCCGCATTCTCACCGCTGTCGAACGCTGCGGCTGCGCCGACCACGTTCTCCACCTGCCTCTCACCGAATTGGAAGCCCTCCAGTTTCCCGCCCAGTCCGCCCAATTCATCGTCCATGGCGAAGCAGGCCACGCCGCCGATCAGGAGCTCGAAAAGCTCGCAGCCAGCTGCGCAACCATCCTCACGTATCGCGACGAAGCCTACCCCGAACGCCTCCGCCAAATCTTCGATCCGCCCGCGCTGCTCTGGATCCGCGGAGACGTCTCGCTGCTCGCGCGCTCCAGCATCGCCGTCGTCGGAACCCGCCATCCCACGCCCTACGGCACCGGAATGGCCGAACGGCTTTCCCGCGATCTCGCGCTGCGCGGCCTCATCATCCTCAGCGGAATGGCCCGCGGAGTCGACACCGCTGCTCACAAAGGCGCGCTCGCCGCCAACAAGCCCACCATCGCCGTCTGGGGCACCGGCGTCGACGTTATCTATCCGAAGGAGAACAAGCCCCTGGCCGAGCAAATCATCGCCGGCGGAGGCGCCATCCTCTCGGAACTTCCCCTCGGCACCTTTCCCGCCCCGCAAAACTTTCCCCGCCGCAATCGCATCCTCAGCGGCATGAGCATTGGCGTGCTCGTCATTGAAGCTGCGGAGAACAGCGGAACCCGCGTCACCGCCCGCTGCGCACTCGAACAGAATCGCGAAGTCTTCGCCGTTCCCGGCAACGTCACCAACAAAAATGCCTGGGGTCCTAACCTGCTGATTAAGCAGGGCGCGAAGCTCACCTCCGGTTGGGAAGATGTCTGGGAAGAGCTGCCCACCGACATCCGCGCCTCCCTCGAACAAAGTGAGGGATTTGCATCCGAAGGCACTTCTGAGGCATCGTTATTTCAGGAAACCCCGCTCCCACCTTCTGAAGCGCTCGTTTTCAACGCGCTTCGTCACGATGAAGCGTTGCAAATGGATGAGATCCTGGAGAAGCTCGAGCCTGAGCTCAGCTCTTCTGAGGTTTTCACTGCGCTCTTCGAACTGGAGCTGGCGGGACGCATCCGGCAACTTCCGGGCAAGAACTTCGTTAGAGCCTTTTGACCGTTTTGTGCATCCCTTGTCTCACAGAAGGCTTCCACACGGCAGTCCTCTTGTAGATTCATAAGGGCTGCTCGTGTTAGCTTCCCGGAAGGAAGACAGGAACAAGAGTTGGTACAGAGGCCCGCGGAAGAAATGCGCGCCCTGGGTGTTGAAAAGGAAAAGATGAGTCGATCTCTGGTCATCGTCGAATCGCCTGCGAAAGCGAAGACGATCAACAAATACTTAGGTAAAGATTTTCAGGTAGAAGCCTCCTTCGGCCACATCATGGACCTGCCGAAGCGCGACATTGGCGTTGAACTGAAGAACAGAACCTTCGAGCCCACGCTCGAGGTCACGTCGGATAAAGAGAAGGTCGTCCGCCATCTCCGCAAGCTCGCCTCCACCGCAGATTTCGTGTACCTCGCGCCCGACCCGGACCGCGAAGGCGAGGCCATCGCCGCGCACCTGCAAATGCAGTTGCTGCCGGTGATGAAGGATAAGAAAAAGATCCGCCGCGTCACCTTCAACGAAATTACCCAGAAGGCCGTCCGCGCCGCCTTCGATCACGCCCGCGACGTCGATGAGAACCTCGTCGATGCCCAGCAGACCCGCCGCGTCCTCGACCGCATCGTCGGCTATCAAATCTCCCCGCTCCTCTGGGACAAGGTCCGCCGCGGCCTCTCCGCCGGCCGCGTGCAAACCGTCGCCGTGCGCCTCATCGTTGAGCGCGAACGCCTCATTCAGGATTTCAAAGCCGTCGAGTACTGGACCATCGACGCCGCCGTAGCTCCCACCCCTGACGGCCCCGAGTTCGTCGCCCGCTTCATCGGTATCGATGGAACCCGCGCTGAAGTTCCCACCGTCAGCGCGCCCAGCCTGCCCGATCAAAAATCCACTGACGCTGTCGTCGCCGCGCTCGGCAACGCCCGCTGGTCGGTTCGTACCGTCGAGCGCAAAGAACGCCGCAGAATCCCCGCAGCGCCCTTCACCACCAGCAAGCTCCAGCAGGATGCCTCCCGCCAGCTCGGCTTCAACGTCAAGCGCACCATGGGCGTCGCCCAGCGCCTCTACGAAGGCATCGACCTCGGCTCCGAAGGCACCGTCGGCCTCATCACCTACATGCGTACGGATTCCACCCGCGTCGCTCCCGACGCCATCTCCACCGTCCGCCAATACATCACCCAGAAAATCGGCCATCAATATATACCGGGCGAAGCCAACATCTACCGCTCCAAAAAAGACGCGCAGGACGCTCACGAAGCCATTCGCCCCACGAACCCTGAGCTGCATCCCGACGACATCCGCCGCTTTCTCAGCGACGAGCAGTATCGAATGTACAAGCTCATCTGGCAGCGCTTCGTTGCCTCGCAAATGGTTCCCGCTGTCTACGACCAGACCACCGTCAATATCGAGGCCAAAGCCGACCGCTCCTACGATTTCCGAGCCAGCGGCTCCATCCTCAAATTCGACGGCTTCCTCAAGGTCTACGAAGAAGCGAGCGACACAAAAGACGAGGACGACGACGCGCTGAAAAATGCTCTGCCTCCCGTCAACGATGGCGATCCGCTCCGCCACATCCGCACGCTCCCCGAGCAGCACTTCACCGAGCCGCCCCCGCGCTACAACGAAGCCTCGCTCGTGAAAGAACTAGAAGAGCAGGGAATCGGTCGCCCCTCCACCTACGCCTCCATCATCACCACCATTCAGGATCGCGAATACGTCACCAAAGTCCCGCCCACCGGCCGCGGCGGACGCTTCTATCCCACCGAAATCGGCATCGTCGTCACCGACCTGTTGGTCGCCAACTTCCCCTACATCTTCGACACGCAATACACCGCCAAACTCGAAGAAGAGTTAGACGACATTGAAGAAGGAAAAGAGCGTTGGACCGATCTGCTCAAAGGCTTCTACGGTCACTTCGAAGAAGAACTGAAGCTGGCCGAGAAGCACATGGAAAACGTGAAGCGGATGGAGAAGGCCACAGACGAGAAATGCGATCTGTGCGGCTCGCCGCTCATTTTGAAATGGGGCAAATTCGGATCGTTCTACGCCTGCAGCGCCTACGGCAAAGAAAAACCCGTCGCCGTTGCCGCCACCGCGTGGAAAAAAGATCCGAAGAAGGTCATCGCCAAGGTCGAAACCAAGCTCCGCTATCCCATGCTCGTCAAAACCCTTCTCAAAACGGCGGAAGAAGAGGAATCCAACACCGTCGCCGAAGTGAATGCGAAAGCCGAGCTGAAAGCAGCCATCGACACCGCCATCGCCACCGGACAAAAAGTCACCGTGGAAGTGGTGAGCTGCGGATTCACCAAAGAGAACTCCGCCGCCAAGCCTGACCTCCAGGTCGCTGACGCCCAGGGCACGCCTGCAGAAGAGTATTGCGAAAATTGCGGACGCGTCATGGTCCTGCGCCGCGGCCCCTTCGGCGCCTACATGGCCTGCCCCGGCTACAACGAAGACCCGCCCTGCAAAACCGTGCGCCGCCTCTCCCAGAAGCAGCAGCAGAAACCCGCTGTCCCGCTCGACGAGAAATGCCCGAAATGCGGTAAGCAGTTAGTCCTGCGCTCCGGCAGCTACGGCGAGTTCGTCTCCTGCTCCGGCTATCCCAAATGCAAATACATTAAGCAGAACCTCATTGAAGGCCTCAAGTGCCCGAAATGCGGGGAAGGCGACATCGCCGAACGCAAAGCGCGCACCGGCAATATCTTCTGGGGATGCACGCGCTATCCCAAGTGCGACTTCACTTCGAACCTGAAACCCGTCGCGCAAAAGTGCCCGCAGTGCAATTCGCCCTATGTCGTGGAGCGCGTCCTCGACGGCAGCCTCTATCTGGTCTGCCCCAACAACAAAGAGATGATGCCCCGCCGCCGTCCGCGCAAAGGCCAGAAAGCCGAAGAGCCTGCGGCGAACACCGTCGAGTGCAATTTCTCTGAACGCATCGGTGATGCCCCCGTGCCCGCCGCCGCGCCAACCCCCACCGCCGCAACCCACGGCCCCGTCGTCGAACAGGAACAGCCGGTCGCCTGATCGGCCGGAGTTATTGTTGTCATCCCGACCGGAGCGCGCAGCGCGTGGCGGAGGGACCTGCTGTTCGTTTCTCCGGAATCACCAAAAAAAGAAAAGACCCGCCGAAGCGGGTCTTTTCTCTTGCTCAGATTCAAACTACGGCAGGTAGTACCGGAACGAAGTCCAGAACATGTTATCGATGCCCTTCGCCCCGTTGCCCGGATTGGTCGTGCCACCCGCGCCGGACCACAGATCACGCTCGAAGCGGCTGTATTGCAGACCAAAGCGCAGACCGCCCTTTGGCCCTTTGTAGAAGTAGTACCAGTCGCCAGCGGTGAACTCCTGGACATCCTTGTTCTGGTTGCCGCAGCTACCCGGCGCCGAAGGATCGAATCCCGTACCACCGCCACCGTACGTATTATTCGTGCCTCCCGGTGCCGGCTCCGTATCGCAGCCCGTCATGCTGGTCAGCGGCGAGCCGTAGCCTTCCTTGCCGTTGTAGTGGCGATAGACATAGTCGCCGCCATAGTTGGCGTACACCTGGAGGCGGCTGTTGGGATTGAGTTCGAGGGTGCTCAGGGCCGAGAAGGCCTTCAGCGGATCGATCTCGCCATCCGGACGCAGGGTGATGTCGGCGATGGTCGAGGATCCGTAACGGCCCACGCCCTTGCCATAGAGCCCCTTCAGGCCGACAGTGACCTTCTTGCTGGCAAACGGAACGCGGAAGCCGCCGCCGATGCCGGACCCGACAGCCCTGTCGTTAAAGGCGCCAGCCGTGGTTCCCGTGCAGCTGGTCGTGGTCAGACCCGAAGCGATCGTCGTGTTGGTGCAGGTCTCGCCAGGATAGATGCGATCTCGGAAGGTGCGATCGATGCCAAACACTTCCCAGTGTCCCCATCCGGGCTCAAAGACCGCCTTGGCGACAAAGTCCGGCGCGAAGTTGAAGGAGTAGTTTGCGGTTGCGTTATACAGGCCGCCTCCAACACCGGCAGAGCCGATGATCACATTGAGCGGCAGGCCGCTCCCGGCCGGGTTCAGAGTCTCCGCATTTTCTGCCGATGCGCCAAGCCAGAACTTGTTGCCGAAGTTCTTGGTCGCGCGGAAGTTGTACTGCCGAGTCCAGACGAAGCCCGCTTCGTACTGCGGGTCGATGGTGGAAGGGAGAATTTCCGTGCCGCGCGTCTCGCCCTGGGTCGTTTCTGTAGCGAGTGACCAACCCTGGCCGCCCGAAATATCCCAGCCGTTGCTCATCAGCGCGTCGGCCCACAACTGGCGCTGACGGAAAACGTAGCTGTTGGACTGGTTATTATTCGACGTAATGCCGGTGCCCAGCCAGTCAGCCTCGTAGTATCCGGTCAGCGTCGTGTTGGAGAGCTTCCCAGTGGCTTTCAGCGCGATACGCGACTGACGGCCGGTTCCCTGGAATTCGCTCAACTGAGCGTCATCGGAATTCTGCAACGGCACGCTTGTGAAAGGTGTGTTAATGTCACCTCCCGTGGCCCCTTGCCGCCACACTGTTTCGGCCGCGATGAAGCTGCCGGCGGGAGACAACAAAATGCCTTTGTAGTGGATCGCCTCTGGGCTCTCGAACGACTTCTTCACATCGGCCGTCTGCTGCTGCACCGACGTCGCCAGCGCGCTGTCGCTTGCCTTCAGGTCGCCTACCGAAGTCTGCAGGCTCGTCACCGCCGTCGCGCTCTCGGTAATCTGCTGCTGCTCCTGGTTCGCTGCCTGCTGCGCCTGCTGGGCCGCCGCCTGCGCCGCCGCTGCCGACTGCTGCGCCTGCTGCAACTGCGCATCGCGGTCGGAGAGCTGCTGCTTCAGCGTGTCAATCTCGCCCTTTTGCGAGTCCATCTGTGTCTTCAAATCCTGAATCTGCGACTCGACGCTCGGCCGGTGCTCGACTGCCGCTGCCGGATGATGATGATGAACCTTCTTAGGAGTGTCGGTTGTGCTGGCCGTGGTCTGCGCGGAAGCGGTGGCTACTGCCATCGCCAGCACCAGGGTGGCAAGCGCCTTGTTTTGGTTGATCATTCTGCCTCTCTCAAGTTAGAACTGCGTGAAAACATGACTCGCGGGGGAATTACCTTCAGCCGGCAGCAGCCACGGAGTTGGCTGCGATTTCCACGCACCAAACCCCGAGCAGCTCACAGCTACCCATTGCGAATCCTCGCAGGCGTTTGTGAATATTCAGAGAAAGGACGATGAATGTTCCAGGAAAACCCTGCCCCGGATTAACGACACAACTATTGTCGATTCAATTAATTACACGTTAATTTTTTCCTAGTGTCCGGAAGGGTTCTTTCCCGCTGAAATCAGGTTCGCCAGCACCCGGTACGCCCCCGGCACACCCTCAGGAAGCTGCCGGTACACCGCGTACGCCAGGTAGATCCAGTTGCCTTTTCCGATATGGGCGTACAGCAGACCACCCTTTTGCGGATCCTGCCCGGGATCGTGCGTCTCCGTCAGCGCCGTGTATTGCGACGACCAGCTCCCCAGGAACGAGTGGCCCCGCTCCTCAACCCAGTCGTCAAAATCGCTCGACGTGATCCGGTTCGGCCACGTGAACAATCCATTCTGCGGATCGAGCAGCGTCACCGCCGCATGCTCGTCCACCACCTTTTCCGGATTCCGCCCCAGCGTCAATTCAAACGGCCCCGGAAACTGCACGCTCTGATACTGAACCACCACCGTGCCGCCATCGCGCACGTAGTCCATCAGCCGATGTGTCGCCGCCGCCAGATCCGGACGCGAGGAATAAGCCCGAATCCCCACCACGATCGAGTCGTAGCTCGAAAGATCCCCGCTCGCCAAATCCGCAGCCGACAGCAAATGCGCCTGAATCCCAATCTCGCTCAGCGCCGCCGGCACATCGTCGCCTGTCCCCATGATGTAACCCACCTTCAGCCCCGGCGGTGTCTTCACGTCCACCGACCGCAGCCGGTACGTCGCTGGCCGGTACAAATAATAAGGACGCAGCCCAGGATACCCCACCGTCGTAAATCCCTCGGTGAACACATCGTTTCCGCTCTGCGCCACCGCCTGAATCTCCGAGGCCTGCCCCGTCGAGGCGCTCGGATGCAGCGTGAACAGCACATCCTGGCTGCTCTCCGGCGACAGATGCACCTGCGCTTCCGCGGGCTCCACTGTCCAGCCGCTCGGCACATTCAAATGAACCGTGCCCTCCGCACCGCTCTGCTGCTGGTTGCTCACCGTCACCGGGAAGGGAATCGTCGCAGTTCCCACCGGAACCACCCCAGCCGTCCCCGGCAGATTCACGGAAAGCTGCGGCACCACCGCCAGCGGCTGATACACGCCGCCAATCCCGTGCACGCGATGCACCGTCTGTACAACCTGCCCCAGACGGATCGCCACACCCATGTAACGAAACTCCGCCCACCCCGCCAGCGGATACGGAGCGAAAGGCAAATTCGCCCACCGCGGATCATGGATGTCGTAATAAGGCTGCTCCGTATTCGGTCGTGTGAAGTACGGACGCGTCAGTTCCGACTTGCGCGGAACGTACACCCGGAAAATTGCATCCCCCGCGTTGCTCGAAACCGTATCCAGACCCGGCGAGCCGATGCGCGTAATCTCCCACTTGTCGCCGTTCTGGTTTTCCACCCAGGTTCGCGCCAGTTGCAGGCCGTCCGGTGACGGACTCCAGAATCCTCCCGCGCTCGCATGCACGCGCACATCGATCTGCTCGCCCGGCGTCACCGTCGTCGGCGTTTCCTCCGGCGTCAGCGGCGGCGCCGCATTCGCTCCCGTCGCCGTCTGTGGCATCACCAGCACATTCACTTCAAGGCCCAGCGCTTCGGCCAGAGCCGTGTTGAACTGCGCCAGCTTAATCGTCAGCTCATGGACCAGGTTCGCCTTGTCATCAGCGCTCAGCGAACTCGCCTGCACCGCGTCAATCAGTTGCTGCGTCTGCTTGTAGCCCACCGCCAATGTCGGAGCAATCTTATCCGCGCGCGCCGGAAGATCGCCATACGTCGCCACATTCACGTCATTCTGCAGCGCCTTCAGCCCATCCACCAAAAACTTCGTGTCCCCGCTGTGCGCCAGCGTCGCCATCCCCACCAGCGACGTATCAATGCCCTCAAAGAAAGACTCTTCCTTCTCCTGCACCTTCACCGTCGACCCATAACGGTGATACCCAGAGTCGCTCGGCCCCGGCAGCGGCAGAGTCCCGCCGCCATTCTGCGATTTCTGCAGGCTCCATCCCGTCCGCGCCATCTGCACGTACGATTCGCCCAGCAGCGGATCCCAGTTGCCCTCCGGAATATCAATCGTCGTCGCCGGAAATTCCGTCTTCCACTCCTTCGCCACGTAATCGTAAAACCGCACTGGCGACCACTTGTTCGTCGCGTAGTCGAAAATCCCCTGGCGGCTCGCCGCGAAAAACGGAACCCGCGCATAAACCTTCTCCGGTGCCCATGGCCGCAGCCCCGCGGCAATCTGCTCCGGACACACCTGCGGATCCCCCGCTTCCAGGAACGCCTCCTGGTTCATCTCGCCGGATACCTGGTGGTGCCCGTGCCCATCCGTAATATTTCCCGTGAACGTCGACGCCAGCACCAGCGGCCGGTACGTCCGCACCGCGCGCACCACATCGCACAGCACGCGATCCCGCCCCCACTGCTGATGCGCCTCATCGATCGTCTTCGAAAATCCATAATCGACGACGCTCGAAAAGAACTGCTCCGTCCCCGAATACTCATCCGCCAGCAGCAGTTCATTCGTGCGAATCAGCCCCAGCTCGTCGTAGCTCTCGCCGGACATCGCATTCTGTCCGCCCTCGCCGCGGTTCAGCGTCAGAATCGCCGTCCGCACGCCCTGCCCGCGCGACTCGTACGTCAGCATCCCGCCGTCTTCGTCATCGGGGTGCGCCACGATGAACATCAGGCTCCCCCACGTGTTCAGCTTGCGCAGCGTCTGCGCCAGCCCATCCGCGCCGCGATCTTCCGGAAGCATCTGCGCATCGGGCGATGCGGCAATCTGCGTGCGCCACGGCACCGCCTGCGCGGTCGCGGCCACTCCCATGCCGCATGCGAGCAAGCCCACAACGGCACAACGAACATGGCGAAATCGAGAGAAGGGAAGCATCATGCGTAGAAAACCCAGTGTATCGTGACGCAATCTACCCAGCGTCCTGGGACGCGTTCTGTTAAAAAGGCAGAACATGCCTGTTCCCACAGGACCGCAACCTCAACCAGATCGGCCCGCTCAGTCCGGCCCGCCGCATCTCGAGCGCCGCATCGGCCTTCCCTCCGCTGTCTCGCTCAACATGATGTACATGATCGGCGTCGGCCCCTTCATCACGCTGCCGCTCATCGTCACCGCCATGGGCGGATCCCAGGCACTCCTCGGCTGGCTCCTCGGCGCGCTCATCGCCGTTTTCGACGGCCTCGTCTGGGCCGAACTCGGCGCGGCCATGCCCGAGGCCGGAGGCTCCTACGCCTTCCTCCGCGAAATCTACGGACGCGACGGCGCAGGCCGCTACGCATCCTTCCTCTACATCTTTCAACTCGGATTCAGCGCGCCGCTCTCCATGGCCTCCGGCTGCATCGGCTTCGCGGCCTTCGCGTCCTACCTCTTTCCCCGACTCCGCAATCCGCTCTTTGCAGCGTGGCCGAACGGCATCCATTACACCAGTCTGCTCGCCGCCGCCGCCTGCGCCGTCATCATCCTCATGCTCTACCAGGACATGCGCGCCATCCTGCGCATGGCCTGGGTCCTCTGGGCCGGAGTCATGGCCGCCATGGCCCTGGTCCTCTTCGCAGGATTCACCCATTTCCACCCGTCGTTGTTACAAATGACGCCCCACGCCATCAACGGCTCGGCCGGCTTCTTCGCCGGACTCGCCTCCGCCACCCTGATCGCCACCTATGATTACTGGGGCTACTACAACGTCTGCTTCCTCGGCGGAGAAATCAAAAATCCCGGCAAGACCATCCCCCGCGCCATCCTCATCTCCATCGCCGCCGTCGCCACGCTTTACATCGCCATGAACGTCAGTGTCCTCGGCGTCATACCCGCCAATCGCCTCGGCCCCACCGCTGTCGCGGACATGGTCGCGCAAACCCTCGGCCCCCGCACCGGTGTCCTCATCGCCTGTCTCATCATGTGGACCGCCTTCTCCTCCGTCTTCGCCCTGCTCATGGGCTATTCGCGCGCGCCCTACGCCGCCGCGCTCGACGGCAACTACTTCCGCGTCTTCGCCCACCTGCACCCGCGCCGAAATTTTCCTGACGTCGCCCTCGTCTCCCTCGGCGGCGTCGCCATGCTCTGCTGCTTTCTCACCCTCACCCAGGCCATCGCAGCGCTGGTCGTCATCCGCATCGTCCTGCAATATCTGCTGCAGCAAATCGGCGTCATCGTCCTCCGCATCCGCCGACCCGATCTCCCACGCCCCTTCAGAATGTGGCTCTACCCGCTGCCCCCAATCGCCGCCCTCGCCGGATTCCTCTTCATCCTCATCTCCCGCCCCCAAGCCCGCCACGAATTCCTCTTCGCCGTAGCCGTCGCCGTCGCCGGAACCATCCTCTACATGCTCCGCGCCCGCATCCGCAAAGAATGGCCATTCCAACCGAAGATTAATTAGGCCCCGTCTCAATTACCTGAGGGGAAGAGGCACGAATAAACACCCAGCGAGCAAACCCACATCCTGTATCAGGGCATGACTTCAGTCGTGCCGAAACAGCCCACAAATACGTGGGCTTTAGCCCCTGCGGCGCCTTTTCCCTAACTGAGTCCGACTTTTTCTGACCCAAACCAACCAACAATCGATAAACTCGGACCCGAGGTGAACCGTGGTCGACCTCTCCATCTCCGAAGGCAAGCTCATCCTGCACGTCCGCGGAGCCGATCAGCTCTGGGCGCTCCGCAGCACCCTCGAAATCCCCCTCCAGCACATCACCGCCATCCACGCCGACCCCACCATCGCTCGCGGCTGGTGGCACGGCATCAAATTGGCCGGCGCCAGCATCCCCGGCGTCATCACCGCCGGCACCTTCTATCAACACGGCCAGCGCATCTTCTGGGACGTCCACAATCCCGACAACACCATCGTCATCGACCTCCGCGACGAACGCTACAACGAGCTCATCGTCGAGGTCGCCGACCCCCGGGCCGCCGTCGAGCAGGTCGCAGCCCTGCTCCCCCAGACTGGCCAATGAGGATCTAAACCATGAACGGATTCATCCTCGCAGGCGGCCTCAGCTCCCGCATGGGCAGCGACAAAGCCCTGCTCGAAATCGACGGCCGCCCCCTCATCGCCCACGCCCTCGACCTCCTCAGCGCGGTCACCCCCGCCCCACGCATCTGCGGATCGCGTCCCGACCTGGCACCCTTCGCCGACATCATCCCCGACAACTTCCCCAACGCCGGCCCACTCGGCGGCATCGAAGCCGCCCTCTCCGCATCAACCACCGACCTCAATCTCTTCCTCCCCGTCGACCTCCCCAATCTCCCCATCGAATTCCTCCGCGTCCTCGTCGCGCGCGCCGAAGACAGCAACGCCGTCGCCACCATCCCCACCCTTGCCGGACTGCCGCAGCCCCTCACCGCCATCTATAGCCGCCGCCTCCTCCCCGGCCTCCGCGCCGCTCTCGCCGCCGGCGACTACAAAGTAATGACCGCAATTACCACCGCCGCCGCAGCCCTCAACGCACCCGTCGATCTCTTCAGTGTCGAATCCCTCGCCCCCAACCCCGAAGGCCCCAACCCCGAACAATGGTTCCGCAACCTCAACACCCCGTCCGACCTGGAACTCCTCCGCTCCAGCCCCCCGCAGAAATGATGCTGGAGCAATCCCCCGCAATCCAATAAGCTGTTTTCAGCACAGAGGACATCGAACCGAACGTGGCCGGCGCTCCCGACATCCCCATCGAAGTCAAGGAACCCAGCGGTCCGTCCGATCGCCAGCCCTACATCGCCTTCGAAAATGTCTCCAAATCCTTCGGCGACTTCGAAGTCCTCAAGGACATCAGCTTCCACGTCAACCCCGGCGAAACCCTCTGCATCCTCGGCCGCTCCGGCGTCGGCAAATCCGTCTCGCTCCAGCAAATCATGGGCTTCCTCAAGCCCGACTCCGGCCGCATCTTCGTCGCCGGAGAGGACATCACCAACTTCACCGAGGAGCAGATGCAGACCGTCCGCCGCAAAGTCACCATGGTCTTCCAGAACGGCGCGCTCTTCGATTCACTCAGCGTTGGCGAAAACGTCGCCTTCCCCCTCCGCGAAGGCCGCGGCCTCGCCGATGATCAGATTCAGCAAATCGTCCGCGGCTTGCTGGAAATGGTCGGCGTTTCCGAAATGTTCGACATGCTCCCCTCCGACCTCTCCACCGGCATGAAGCGTTCCGTCGCCATCGCCCGCGCCCTTGCCTCCGAGCCCCAGGCCATCCTCTACGACGAGCCCACCACCATGGTCGACCCGCTCATCGCCCGCCTCCTCGGCAACCTCATCCTCAAGCTCCGCGACCAGCTCCACCTCACCAGCATCGTCGTCACCCACGACATGCGCTTCGCCGAACGCCTCGCCGACCGCGTCCTTTTCCTCCACCAGGGCCGCGCCGAATTCTTTGGCACCCTGGCCGAAATGAAAAAATCCGACGACGACATCCTCCGCCAGTTCTTCGAACTCGACGAGCTGGTCCTCCCCGCCGTCTAGCTCCCGCCGCTTTTTTTGTCATCCCGACCGGAGCGCGCAGCGCGCAGCGGAGGGACCTGCTGTCCGCACGCCCCCCCAACGATCCGGGTGACCTATGCAAGCCCGCCGTTGGCTTGAGTGGGTTCGCATTCGAATGCAGAGTCAGAGTCAACGGGGTGCCCCACTTTTCTCGCGGGTTTTGCGATATGTGGGCTCACGCGAGCGCGTCCGCTCCGTATCAGGGCGCGGGCTTCAGTCGTACCGGCAATCGATCGCAGCGAATGGACCCGCGCCGTCAGGCGCAGCGCTGACATAGCCCCACGCTTCAGCGTGGGGTTGAGATTCCATTTATTCCGAGTCCCGTAGGGACGACGCTGCGCACCCAGAGCGAGCTTGGACGGGAAGACAACTGTAGTATGGTGTTGCTCTTGATCCACAGCTGGCAGGGACAATGAAGGTGACCGGTAAACTCGTGTTCTGCTCCTGCCTTTTGCTGAGCATGGCAATCGCCGCGACAGGATGCAGCAGGCGGGAAAACCTGATTAAGTGCCAATCGGCTGACGCGGACACCAGAATTGCCGGATGCACGGCACTCATCCAGACAGGCCAGGATACGCCGAGGAATCTCTCCGTCATCTACAACAATCGCGGCAGCGCATACAACACCAAACGCGATTACGACCGCGCAATTCAGGATTTCAACGAAGCCATCCGCCTGAACCCCAATGACTCAGACAATTATCGCGAACTCGGCATCGCATGCTACGGCAAGGGCGACTACGATCGCGCGATCCAGGATTACAACCTGGCGATCCACCTCAACTCGAATGATGCGTCCGCCTTCTACCGCCGTGGCGACGCATTCAGCGGCCGCGGCCTCGACTACGACCATCAGTACAACCACCGCCAGGCAATCCAGAATTACACGGAAGCGATTCAGGATTACGATGAAGCAATTTTCCTGAACCCTGCGAATGCATCCGCTGAATTTGGACGCGGCCTCGCTTACGACCGCCGCGGCCTCGAAAACGACAACAGGGACGACTACAATCGCGCAATTCAGGACCTTGGCGAGGCGATCCGCCTGAAGCCGAAAGACGCAGGTGCCTACACATACCGCGGCATGGCCTTCAATCAAAAGGGCGATTACGATCAGGCAATCCAGGACCTCAACGAAGCAACCCGCCTGAATCCGAAAGATACACTCGCCTACATCGGCCGCGGCGCCAGCTACCTCCGCAAGGGCGATTTTGATCGCGCGATGCAGGACTTCGAAGAAGTGGTTCGCTTAAATCCGAAAGATACATTCGCATATGAGGGGCGTGGCGAGGTCCACTTTTTTCAGTCCAATCTGGCCGCGGCCATGTCAGACTTCGAGACCGCCATCTCCGACGCACCGTCTTCTCGCATGGCGGTTTTCCCAGCGGCGATGCTGCATGTGGCCATGAAGCGTCAGGGGCGCGACGACTCACGTCAACTTGCCCAGGTTGCGGCGGCCGCGGACCTGTCGAAATGGCCTGGCCCCGTGCTGCAGCTCGATATGGGAAAAATGACAGCCGGCGACGTAATGGCAGCTGCGGCTAACCCCGGCGACGACAACCAAAAGTGGCACGTTTGCCAGGCGAACTACTTCATCGGCGAGGACGCTCTATTAAAGAATCAGCGAACAACTGCGCTCACTCGCCTAAAGGCCGCGCGCGATACCTGTCCCAAATGGGATCTGGACTACCTGGCAGCGCTGGTGGAACTGAAGCGGCTAGGCGCGTCGGCTGCTTCACCCCAATAGAGAGCTCCCCGCCGATCCAGCCGCAAAGCTATCCCATCCTTAAACTCCGGTGACACGACCGGCACCACCCCACCCAAACTCCGCACCTCCGCATCCCCCACCGACGCGCCCGTCACCACATCCACCCACTCCCCCGTATAACTCCCGCGCGGCAGCCTAAGTTCCACCGTCACCGGCCCATCGCCATCCAAATAGATCCCATAAGTATGTCCCGCCCAGGCCAGCGTCCGCGCCACCGCCCCACCCGCATGAACCACGCTCACCGCATCCGGCTCCATTTGTCGCAGCGGCAGCCCCTGCAAAAACCGGCTCAGCACCCCGAGCTCATTCCGCAACGCCGCGCTCCCGCCACCAGGCCCGTTCGCAGCCGCATCGCTGCCATCCTCATGCCCCGCGCTGAACGAATAATCCAGAGCATCGAACGCCCCACCACCGCTCAGCATAAAATTCCACGCCTGCCGCCGATACACCGCGTCATCGCGCCCCAGAAATCCCGTCTCGTCGTAAGCAATCGCTCGCCCCAACCCCGCATTCCACGCCGCCGCTTCCGGATACGCATAGTGAAAATTCACCACGCTCACTCCCGGAATCACCGCCCCCACCGCCAATCGAAAATTCGTGATGCACTGCGCAATCAGATGCCGCTGCGGCAGCCGCGCCTCTTCATCCGTAATCCATCCCGCCACCGCCGCCTGCCACGCCAGCGACAACCCATCCGCCGTCTCCAGCGTGTTCGGAAACTGATCCCGCGCCGGAGGAAACAAATAAGGATTGATCATCGCCGCTCGCACCGGCCGATCCGACCACGGCTCATTCTGAATTTCAAAAATCACATTGTCGAAACCGTTCGCCTCGCGCACCAGCTTCCGCACGTACGCTTCCTGGTAGCGCAGAATCTTTCCATTCTCCAGCGTGTTTACTTTCTTCCAGTCATCCAGCGCCACGCCATTCACGTTGTTCGCCGGATGGAACGGGCTCAAATTCCACTGCGCCTCTCCGTACTGCGACGAAAACAGCGAAATCTCCACCACAATCCCGCGCCGCTGCGCCTCCTCCAGAAAATCCTTCAGCCGCGCAAAATATTTCGGATCCCACTGCTCCAAATCAAACTTGTCCCCGCCGCCCGCATACCCAGCCGTCCCACTCCGCGCCCACGGAGCCAGAAAATCTCCCGGCCCCGGCGCCAAATCGTTCCGCGCAATCCCAAACGATTTCCCCGGAACCTCCACATAGCTCCCGCCAAACAGCCGCGTCTCATTCATCCCCGCAGCCGTAAGCGCCGCCAGATATTTTTTTCCGTCGAACGCCGTATTCAACACCGCGCCGTAATGCTCGCCGCTCGTCATCAGCGCCATCGTCTTCCCGCGATATTGAAAGTAGTGTGGATTCCCAGGATCCAGCCGAATCGGTCCAGCCGCGTCCTGCCCAGCCGCGCCCACCGCCATCAACCCAACCCACACCAGCAGGGAACTGCGAACAAAGTTCATCATCCCCAGCATCCTAGTCCATCGACAGCCTTAGCACCGCCCCGTTGTTACACTAAAAGAGTGAAGGTCGCGCTCGCCCAGATCGATCCCACCGTCGGCGATTTCCGGGGCAATACCGCAAAGATTCTTGAGTACACGCGCTGCGCCTCCCACGCCGGCGCCAACCTCATCCTTTTCCCCGAACTCGCCATCTGCGGCTATCCCCCCGCCGACCTCCTCGAGAAGCCGGCCTTCGTCGCCCGCTGCCGCGAAGCCATCGACGAAATCGCAGCCGCCACCGCCCACCTCAACATCGGCGTCATCGCCGGCTACGTCACCGCCGCCCCTCCCGGAGCAGGGAAGAGCGTCATGAACTCCGCCGCCCTCGTCCGCTCCGGCCAGGTCCAGTTCATCCAGTCCAAGATGCTTCTGCCCTTCTACGACGTCTTCGACGAGCAGCGCTACTTCGCCCCCGCCCAGCGCCAAAACCTCTGCACCATCGACGGCCAATCCGTCGCCCTCACCATCTGCGAAGACGCCTGGAACGACAAAAGCTTCTGGGAGACGCGCCTCTACTCCATCGATCCTGTCGACGAACTGATGAAGCAGGGAGCCTCGCTCATCCTCAACATCTCCGCCTCCCCCTGGTGGCGCGGCAAGCGCAGCCTCCGCCGCGACATGGTCTCCGCCATCGCCAAACGCCACCGCGTCCCCGTCGTCATGGTTAACCAGGTCGGCGGCGACGACAGCCTCCTCTTCGATGGCACCAGCCTCGTCATCGGTCCTGACGGCTCCGTCATCGCCCAGGCGAAAAGCTTTGAGGAAGATCTCATCTACGCCGACCTCAGCACCCTCACCGGTGACATCCGGCCGCAAATCGGTGACCTGGACCAGGCCCTGCTGGAAGCTCTCGCCCTCGGCACCCGCGACTACGTCCGCAAATGCGGCTTCTCCAAAGCCGTCATCGCCCTCAGCGGAGGCATTGACTCCGCCCTCGTCGCCGCCATCGCCGTCCGCGCCCTCGGCCCCGAAAACGTCACCGCCCTCGGCATGCCCAGCCCCTATTCCTCACCAGGCTCCATTGAGGACAGCCGCCAGCTCGCCGCCAACCTCGGCATCCGCTTTGAAGTCCTCCCCATCAGCGAAATCTTCTCCGGCTTCAACCACACCCTCGCCCCCGTCTTCACCGGCGTCCCGCCCGACATCACCGAGGAGAACCTCCAGTCCCGCATCCGCGGCGTCCTGCTCATGGCCTTCTCCAATAAGTTCAACGCCCTCGTCCTCACCACCGGCAACAAGAGCGAGATGTCCGTCGGCTACTGCACCCTCTACGGAGACATGGTCGGCGCTCTCGCTGTCATCGGCGACGTCTTCAAGACCCGCGTCTACGATCTCTGCCACTGCGTCAACGCCGAAAGGGAAGTGATCCCCGCCGCCATCCTCGAAAAGCCGCCCTCCGCCGAGCTCCGCCCCGGACAGAAAGACACCGATTCGCTCCCGCCCTACGAGATCCTCGACCCCATCCTCGAGGCTTACGTCGAACGCTACGAAACCCCGGAGAGCATCGCTGCCGCCACCGGAGTCGATCTCGAAACCGTCCGCTCTGTCGTCAAATTAGTCGAGCGCAGCGAATACAAGCGCCAGCAGGCCGCACCCGTCCTCAAGGTCACCTCCAAGGCCTTTGGCATGGGTCGCCGGTTCCCCATCGCCGTTAAAGTTCAAGTTTGAGAAATGATTGTATTCGCATTACAGTAAATGACTTACGCAATACCATATTCATACTTGGAGAGTGGCCATCACCGCGGCTGCCCCGTCCTCGAAGGTTGCGCTCCAGGCTTTGGGCATCGGTCTCCGGTTCCTCATCGCTGTTAAAGTTAAAGTTTAAGTAAGTGCTTTGAAAGGATTCTATGTACAGCCGTTATCTTGCCTGCGCCATTGCCGTCACTGCACTCTGCGCCGCCCCCGCGTTCGCCCAG